>PBPH01000001.1 GCA_002725475.1 Methanobacteriota archaeon
ATTTAGAAATAATCGGATTCCACTCAATAATGCGGCAGAATACATCCATGCCATCATTAGACGGCGAACAAAAGTAGTGGATGGGCGCCAATTGGTTACTATCTCAAACACCTCTTTCACAAACCAACCTTCCTCATGATCTTCAACAAATTCTTCTCCCTTCAACTGTACTTCCCAGGTAGTAAAAATGCATCTCCTGTGGTTCATCCTCCAGTGAATTCTAGTTATGATTGTTAGAGATAGGTGAATGACCCATGCCTGCCACCAAGGCAACACCCAACCAATGATTAGGTAAATGAAAACAAGAAAATGGGTTAAGCGAACGAATTTAGCAGCAATGATTCTCATCAATACCACATCATAGGGCAAACAGCCTGAGGGCTGCAATCACCCACCCTACATACATGCCAACTTCTGAAGCCGCCACAACCGCCTTTTCAGATGGAGAATATTTTCCAAGTAATGCAGTTGATAACTTATGGAGAAAACTACCTTGTTCTGAAGAGCCTGCTTTAGGGTTACCTCGAAGTTTGTGTTCCAATGTGGTAAAGAAGCATATTCCATTGTTAGTCATCCAATGTAATTTCATTAGAGGAACTAGAATGAGAAGGAGTTGCCAGGATTGTGGCCAAGGCAGCATCCACCCGATACCAGTAAAAACCACAATACCAATATGGAACCATTTAACTAATTCAGCAAGAATAAGGTTAGTTTTTGGAATTTTCATTCCAGCTAAACCGTCATCAAACGTATTCTTCACCATTGACACCCGATTAGGAAACGATTACTCTGATTGTTCAGAGAAGATCGGCCAATTCGTCTTGTATAATTTGTACAGCGTCAAGAATTTCGTCCTTGTGTCTAGCTCCGGTAATTACCATCTTGCCACTACCGAAAATTAAGCATACAACCTTAGGGTAATCCAAACGGTAAATCAAACCAGGGAACTGCTCTGGCTCGTACTCTACCTTGTCGAATGGTAGATGGAAGGTCAAATTGTTCAGATTCAACTTGCGTGGCTCACCTGCTAGAGGCTCGTCAGTCCAGCGATCTTTTCCATCGTAATCTTCTGGATAGTGCAAAGCATAGGTTGCAACCATATTTTGGACTTCAATTTGTACATCATCCAATTCCCATGTCTCGATACCTGCTGCACGTAGGTCTGCAATCATCATCTCAATACCAGTTGCGATGTTGTCCTCGTTCTTTCCACCAGTACAAACTGCACGGCCCGAGCGGAACATCAAGATTGCAAGTTTTGGATCTACCACACGATATACCACACCAGGAAATTGTTCCGGTTCGTATTCGCAATTTAGTTGGATTGCGATATCCGGGAGATTCAATTCTTCTGCCACCCTTGTAGAGGCGACGACATTCACTACTGTTAGACGGTCTTCGTCACTTGTCATGGCCGCCGCTCATGCCAACCGTATATAAAGGAACGGATTTGCTTATTCAAAAGTAAATGTGAAATTTCCAATTGAAAATTTAATTTTTCTAGGGTTTTTCAAGCGTCACGCCAGGGGCACCCAATGGAGTCACCAAAACACGCCCCCCTCTCATCTCAAGTGCGGCAGCAGTTTCATCTGGTTTGTCAGTTAATGCAAGCATACATCCACCCCCTCCAGCACCTGTAAGTTTGGCACCAAAACTAGTTCTCCTAGCAACTTCAACCATGTCATCTAATTCAGGACATGATACACCTAAACCAACCAGCAACTGATGGGCTTCATCCATCAATTTTCCGACTTCAATATAATCACCAACTGAAAGTGCTGATACACCATTTCTAGCGACTTCACCCATTCGGGCAATATCACTCATTTTTTCTGGTTTGTTAGATAGTAGTTCAGCTACTCCCTTGACTAAATCTGTAGTGGGGGCGTGAATACCAGTATATCCAACAACCAACCAAATATCACTTGCCGAAGATGGGAGATTGATTGAATGAATTTCCCATTCCCTTTCCCCTTCTGGGGTCTCAAGGTTTCGGGTATATTTCCAATTTGCTAATTCCTCTCGTTTGTTTGAAACTAAAACACAGCCACCGAGTGTTGCTGTTGACGTATCGATAGGGGATGCTCTACCTTCTTGCGCTTGGGCTTCAGCATGATGTGCGAACGTTGCGATCTTTTCTTCATCTAGTGGTTGCGAGGACAACGATAGCAGAGCAGCGCAACCAGCTGCAGATAGCGCAGCAGAAGAACCGAGTCCTGCTGCAGAAAATAAATCGCTACGCACCTGTATTGCATGTGGCTGAAAATCTTCTCCTAGGACTGCATTTCTAAGAGAAACAACATGTGGATGACGGCCGCTATCAAGTGAAAGGCCATCCATCTTCCAAACACCATCGCATGGCTCTACTGAAACTTCCACCCTAGCATCAATTGCTACAGCTACTGCAGGCTCTCCGTACACAACTGAATGTTCCCCAAAAAGAATCGCCTTCCCTGGGGCGGAGGTGGTCACCATGATAGGCGGGTAGGCGGTCCGCCAATTAGCGATTGGGATTGGCGGTTGATTCAAGTCCATGCTCCCTTTGCGCGATACAGGCAGAACCGGCGGCGGTGGAGTTGAGATAATGGAACATCCCCTTTTACTCGAATATGGCAGTATTTCTGGCTGGATTATTCTATTAGTATTGGGAGGGGGGTCCATAGCTTCCTTCCTTTATCAGGTTCAAAAGGCAAGTCGCTTAGTAATGGTGGGCGCTTCCGACGACAGATTTGATTCATGGGGCGCAAGATTTAGTGAAGTCCTTACTGGCTGGCTTGGGCAAAAAAAGGTACTGCGTGATCGTATTGTGGGAACAATGCATGTGCTGATGTTTTGGGGTTTCCTTATGCTTGCTTCGGACATGTTTGATTTGGCCACTGCAAATGCATTCTCAACAAAGGTACTACCGGATTCACTAAACGGCCCTTGGAATGGCATGGTAGAATTTGGTTATACTATGGCATTAATTGGTTGTATAGCTGCGCTGTTAAGAAGAATCGTTTTCACCCCTGAGAAATTGAAAGGGAAGTCGCAACTAGAAGGGAATTTCATTCTATTCTTGATTTTTACAATCACCACGACTAGTTTTATTGTTGAATCTGCTGAATCTCCATCAACAACTTGGGAACCAATAGGGGCTTGGGTTGCTACCTTTGGACTATCTGATGGAGTTGTGATTGGTTCCTATTGGGCGCATATGTTGGCAATCTGTACATTCTTGATACTCATACCAATTTCAAAACACATGCATTTAGTGATGGCTTTTCCCAATGTTTTCTTCCATGATTTGGAACCCATGGCTAAAATGAGACCATTAGCAGTTGGTGAAGATGGTAAAGCCGTTCCACTGGAAGATTTAGACATCGAAACTTTTGGTGCAAGCGAATACTCGCAATTGAGTTGGCGCCAATTGATTGATGGATGGGCTTGCACTACCTGTGTTCGCTGCCAAGATGTTTGTCCTGCATACGAATCTGGCAAGGGCCTCAATCCGATGCAAATCATTCACGATGTAAGAGAATATGCTAACGAACATGCACCAATCCTTCTGAAGGGAGAAACTCCTGAAGAGAATATCATTTCACGATTTACTCCTGAAGCAATCTGGGCTTGTACAACCTGTCACGCATGCGTAGATGCGTGCCCGGTATACATTGAGCATGTGCCAAAATTGACAGATGCTCGCCGCCACCTAATGATGGAAGCAATGGAATACCCTGAGCAACTGAATGTAGCAATAGGCAATCTTGAAACTAATTCAAACCCTTACGGGTTTGGAGCACACGAGAGAGGTGATTGGGCTTCGGATTTAGATGTCAAAATTGGCGAACCCGCAGAGTATATCTATTTCGTGGGGTGTGCTGCATCTTTCGATGAGCGAAATCAGAAAGTTGCTAGGGCTACCATTTCTCTTCTCAAGGAAGCAGGACTTGATGTAGGAATTCTAGGAATGCAGGAAGGTTGTTCTGGAGATGCGGCTAGAAGAATGGGTAACGAATATCTGTTCCAAATGTTAGCTGAAACTAATATGATGACTTTCCAAGAACTTGGAGTGAAGAGAATCGTAGCATCTTGCCCACATTGTTTCCATACACTCGGTAAAGAATATGGCGACTTTGGTGGAGATGAATTAGAAGTATATCACCACTCAGAGATTCTTGCACTTCTACAAAGCGAAGGAAAACTACCAGATGTCGAAAAGGATGGGGAACGGAAAGTAACATTCCACGATCCATGTTACTTGGGTAGAATTGGTGGGATTGTTGATGAACCAAGAGAGATTATTGGAGGAGTTGATGCTGAACCTGAAAGACATGGTAACGATTCTTTCTGCTGCGGAGCAGGTGGTGCTCAAATGTGGATGGAAGAAGATCCTGACAAGCGAGTCAATGAAATTCGTGCAAAGGAATTGGCAGATACAGGATGTAACACTGTTGCAGTAGGATGCCCATTCTGCTCTGTCATGGTAAATGATGGGCTGACATCTATTGGCGCAGAGATGGAAGTGTTGGATGTCGCAGAAATCCTTTGGGAACAAATCAAGGCGAAAGATGAAGAAATACAGGTAGCGATTTCAACTAGTGAATAACTCAGCCTTCTCTACTCTTTCGAGCATGCCTGAATGACATTATGCCTCCAGTCATGAAGCAAACACCAGTCAATATTAGTATGATGTGGGAACCTATTGCTAGACCCGACATGGTATCGAATCCTGTAATAACGCGAGCACCTCCCAGCACCATGAGAAGGGCAACTACCATTGAAGCATGCATGTAGTGGTGAAGGTTAGCTTCGTTCTTTTGTGCTAGAATTCCCAATAATAGAAGAGGTGTTCCCATGAATGCAGGAATCATGGCAGTGAATGATGGTGGATCTGCACTCTGCAAAAAGTATGCTAAAATTCCCCAGCCAACTAGAAAGCTGCCTTCGTACGTTGCCAATTTTGGTATAGTCATCCCTAAGAAAGTGAATTCTTCGCTCATAAAACGCTCCGGTATTGCCGTCCTTTTCAATCATCGCATGAAAATATGGTTACAAAAACCGATTACCAAACTCCAGAGGTGCCTGTCATTTCCTCTGAAAGCAACCACAATCTAGCGGCATCTTCCTCATTCTTTGCCGCTTTTGTCAACCTCCCTAACTTACAATTGTAGAGATAGTCACCATTGTGTTGTCGGGCCTTGTCAGAAATGGCTAACCAAACAATAGTTTCAGCGCCCTTAGTAGAATTACGCTGAACTGGCCAAGTTAGAGCCATGAGTAGTCTTCCAATAATTCCATTATTGCGTGAGAATCCTGTATTCACGAAACCCGGATGAATGCAATTGGCTGTAACGGAAGTTCCTTCCAACTTCTTTGCCAATTCCTTAGTGAAGAGAATATTGGCCAATTTTGATTGACAGTAAGATGACCAGCCATTTCTGTTTCCTCGCCTCTCGTACTGCAAATCATCCCAACCCATTCTTCCAGGTACGTGGGCGTCTGAAGCGGTGGAAATCACTCTTGAATCAGGAGTAGTTAGGAGTTTATCCTTCAGTAGAGATGTGAGCAAGAAGTATGCATTGTGATTGAGAGCCCAAGTGCGTTCAAAACCATCGACAGTTGTGATTTTCTTTGTGAAAATTGCTCCTGCATTGTTTATCAGTACGTCTAGACGGTCAAATTGATTGTTAAAACGATCTGCAAGAGAGCGGATTTCCTTCTGCACTAAGAGATCACAAATTTCACCATGAACGGGGCCACATCCTTCAATTTGCTCCAATTCTGAAATGAGCATATCCACTCTTTCTTTGTCTCTTCCAACAACTACTATTGTGGCTCCAGTTGGTGCAATACCATGTGCGGCCTTTCTTCCAATTCCACGAGTGGCCCCGGTAAGAAGTACCACTTTCCCACTTAGGTCCGAGATTTGGCCACCACCCCTTAACCCCTTGACCATGCCCTTGGCTTGCCGTATGAGGTTATTACCATGTGTGGGGAGCGGACGAACGGGCGAACTGCGATGACACTACGTGTTCACGATACTCGGCGTAGGGAGAAAGTAGATTTCAGCACCATAGAACCGGGCAAAGTTCGCATGTATGTTTGTGGCATTACACCATATTCCCCGTCACATATTGGTCACGCCCGTTGTTATGTCGCATTTGATGTGGTTCATCGATGGCTAGAAGCCAAGGGATACGATGTAACATATGTTCAGAACTTCACCGATGTTGAAGACAAGATTATCAATCAAGCCAATGAAGAAGGAATTGATTATTTGGAGGTCGCAGAACGAAACATCGTTGATTATTATGCTGTAATGGATTCGCTGAATGTACTGCGAGCAGATCACTATCCAAGAGTGACTGAGACGATTGACGGGATTATCGAGATGATTGAAACTCTTATTGAAAAAGAGCATGCATACACTGGGGATGATGGCGTCTACTTCGATGTGGAATCAGCACCAGAAAAATATGGACTACTTACCGGCCAGAACATCGAGGCTGTTCGAGCAGGGGCAGGCGGAAGGGTTGGTGGAACCGGCAGCGGAAAAAGGGACCACAAGGACTTCGCTTTGTGGAAATTTGCAAAACCTGGTGAGCCTCAATGGGATAGCCCCTGGGGTTCAGGCCGCCCTGGATGGCACATCGAATGTAGTGCAATGAGTTTGCAGTACTTCGGAGAACAATTTGATATCCACGGCGGAGGAGATGACCTTAGATTCCCTCACCACGAAGCCGAAATCTTCCAATCCGAATGTTGTACAGGAGCATCTCCTTTGGTCAATCACTGGATGCATAACGGATTTGTCAATGTTGATGGCGAGAAGATGAGCAAGTCACTTGGAAATTTCTGGACCGTTTCCGATGCATTGGAGAATTACGAACCGCTTGTTCTACGTCATGCGCTATTGAATGCACATTATCGCAATCCCATTGATTTGTCTGAACAATTCTTGGAAGACGGAAAAAGGAGTCAAGGTCGGCTTGAGGATGCTTATCGAGAGGCCCTGATTGCTTGGGGTGAAGTGCCACACGATTCCTTGGTAACTCTACCTCGCCCACAACTTGGTGGCGACGGGCTTGCTCACACACTAGGGATGCTAGAGAAATTAGGTGAAGAATGTGCTAAATCAATGGATGATGATTTCAATACTAGAGAGGCACTAGCCAAAGTTACTGCTGCAATCAGATTGATGAATAAATCAATCAACTCGGATATTGGTGAAGATGACCGGCATGCATTAGCATTCTACAGCATTGAATGGTTAGAGGAATTTGGTGGTGCTGCACTAGGGTTACTCCCGAGTAGAGAAGATGCTCTCGCAGAGCCTGAAGAAGACCCGCGTAGAACTGAACTTGAGCCCGTTGTTGGAGAGCTTCTCATCAAACGAGCTGCCGCGAGAGAGGCAAAGGATTGGGATGCTGCAGATGCTATTNGAGATGAGTTAGCNAGTCTCGGGGTAACAGTTCAGGATACTGCAGATGGNCCNNTTTGGGAAATCAANTAGATGGCCTGAACGCCATCCATACAGCAACCCCACTACCAAATAGAATNGACAGTGATACAAAAACCATNATCCAGTATAGNGGNGATGATGGATCTAGCANAGATGCNGTNATTCCGCCTTCATCNGTAGGTGCTTGTGAGCCACCACANTCCATTGTNGTGCAAGCCCATTCTCCATCGGAACAAAAACAGGAATTNCAATCNACATTCTTGGTTTCACCTTCACTACATTCTGACTCAACTATTGGTTCTTCATTATCATCAGGAGGATCTGGTGTAATTGGATCATCTTCTGGTGGAATGAAAGTTTCACTACGATTTCCATTAGCATCAAATGAGATGTTGTAGTACCTAGAATAGAGATCTATTGTTCCTTTACTATTGAATGGTTGTGAGCGGTTCAGAACATCGAAATAGCGGTCATCGCCGTAAGTGAATACAGGGTCAAGAGGGACTGCTCCAAGTGTTGAATGGGACTGATCCAACCATGCATTGAATTCGCTCCAAGTGTAATCCTCATTACCCCAATCATCAAACATTTCTTGACGATCAAAACGCATCGCCGTGGTTAATTCTGATTCTATATAGGAGAATGTTTGAGACCCATCCTGCACACTGCTATATGTGATATCAACCGCTTTTTGGAACTCATTCCCTGTGATGATTTCGTAATCGTTACCGTTCATTGCTTGCATCATATCAACGTCACCATATACTGGCAACCCCCCTACGATGGAGAGTCTTACATCTGGGTCAATTGCTTCGATTAGTGTCCTATATGGATTTTCAGCAATATTGTCAACTACTAGCAAATCGGCAGCGAGACCTGCTTGGATTCTGCCAAGATGTGTGTTCCAGTGCATTGCATCAGCAGCATTACTAGTAACCATCTGAACCAATTCATAGTCAGAAAAAGTGTCACCCATCTTGTTGGTATTCCACCAATCCGCCAACTTCAATTCGTGAAGTGGGCTCTTAGAACCTGAAGGCGACCAATCGGGAGCCAATGTTAGCCTAACACCTGCATCTTTGGCAAGATCTGGTCGAGCAGTGTCACCGTAGAGTAACATGTTGGACATCGGTGACCAAACTAAGGTTGCATCTGCTGCAGCCATATCTGCAAACTGGGCCTCCCTTAGAGGTACTCCATGAATCAGAATTGTCTCTCGAAGAAGCAATCCTTGATCCTTGAGGATTTGGAATTCATTTAGTGATGAACCATCCACCCCTTCGGCAACATGAACAAACCAACCGTCTAATTCTCCAGATTCAGAATCATGTATGATGTGTGACCCATTATACTCGGGGTCGTAAGCTGCATCGCAAACAGCACATGTCTTGACATCGTCATCACCGAAATTGTAGTGCTCAATATTTCTAGCAAGAATACTATTCCATGCATCTCCGCTGCTTGAAGGACCGCCTTGAATTGAGGTTGTCCCACCTACGATAGATCTGACTTCAGCATATTTCACAGCCTCATCAGCCAAACCCCACATATTGCCTTGCAACATGAAAACCTTAGGCCAAGAGACTTGGGATTTGTAGGTTGGATTGTCCTTCCATTGGTAACGATTTGTGTAAAATTGGCCATTTTCAGTAGTATAGTCCCAGAGTGGAAGATAGTTGTAATGATAGTGATTATGCATATCAATCAAACCAGGGAAAATGGTCCCTTGAGTCTCGTAAAACGGGATGCCTTCCAGATTCAGGTAAGATGGATTTGGTCCGCTCCAAACATCAACTATCATTCCATCAGTTACCAAAATATGTCCATCATTCAACACACCCTGCTCAGAAGTCATGGTAGCGACTCTTCCAGTAAGAACATAGGAGCCTTCGTGAAGATGATCTCGAGGAGTGTAGCAAGAGCCTTGCCAATGTGTCCCTTGTGGCCAAGATTCGTCATTGGCCAAACCGGGAGTTGGGTCTCCAACCTTGCCCCATGCACCACTAGATGAGCGCCCATACGAAACTCCGTAATCAGAATCTAGTTCAGGGAATGAAAAACTGTCAATTTCCACTCCATATTGGTTGGAAAGATGTACTGTATCTCCATCGAAATAAGAAAATTCAAGCCCCGTTACTGATCGATAAAATACAATTCTCTCGTCTGGTGAAAGGTTGGTATTCCACCCGATTGCACAAGGAGGGGAGCCACCATTTGGGTCATCATCCAGCCACCAACCACCAATGTTAACTTCCTGATCTGTTGGGTTCCACAATTCAATGAATTGGTCGGAACCAGCATCGATCCAACCATCACCATTCCAATCCGTGCCATTATGTTCAGCGTCATTTGGACTAACTAGAAGTTCTGTGATTACAATGTGGTCATGTACAGCATCATCTGAGATATGAGCGCTACTTGGAGGAGTTAAGGGAATTAGTACTGCTACCAGCAATGCTGAGAGCAGAAGTGGCAAGAGACGGCCTCGCATGGTGACACTTACAGTCAAGGACGATTCATAATCGCTCTTACAACCCGGCTGACGCAAAACTACAAAAATTAACTAAAAACGAAATTAATGCCTAAAGGCATTCGCGCGTCAGTCACAAATAGGCGGGGTGGCTCGGATTGATTGATGAGTAGCCATAAAAGGGGGTTTCTTTCGAGGCGATTCAGCCGCGGTCTGCTCATCAGTCTGATAGTAATGACTCAACTTTTTGCCGGCTGTTTTGGTGGAGATGAAAAAGTAGAACCAAATACAATTCCTTGGGATGAGAATTTCATTTACATTGATGACCCACTCAGTCATGAGGATGCTAGAGACTTCGTTGTTGGAGACATATTTACGAACGAAACTTGGGGTAACGCATCTTGGGCAGTATTTGGCAACGAGCACGGTGGTAACTGCTGCGAGCATTACCTAGCCGCAACTAAAGAAGGATGGATTGTAAATTTCGGCGGAGAATATCCAACTTGGACTGAAGATAGAGGACATACTTGGCAGGAATGGCAACCAACAGTATTAGCTCAATTTGGATGCTTGATTTACAAGCCTACAGTACCAGGACAAGAAGGACTTGGAGAAGGAAGCATTGTTCAAGCAACAAATGGTGATTTAATTTCCATGGGCTGGTTCCCATACCCTAGCACTAGTGGTGCTGATCAGTTCTACGCT
>PBPH01000002.1 GCA_002725475.1 Methanobacteriota archaeon
CATGTATGATAAATCACGTTACAGGAGTTACGAGATAGAAGCTAATTGGGCACTTTATGTTGATAATTATCTTGAAGGTTTTCACATACCTTACGTACATAATGATCTACACGGCGTATTGGATTATGACGACTATAGGACAGAAATTTTCGAAGGCGGAGTTCTTCAAGTCGGAATCGCACGTGATGGTGAGCCATGCTTTGATTTACCTGAATCATCGATAGATTATGGTCAGCAAATCGCTGCGTATTATT
This sequence comes from Methanobacteriota archaeon, assembly GCA_002725475.1. Lineage (GTDB taxonomy): Archaea > Thermoplasmatota > Poseidoniia > Poseidoniales > Thalassarchaeaceae > MGIIb-Q1. The sequence goes on from PBPH01000002.1 coordinate 255, forward strand.
ATTGGTTATTTCCTGGGTTAATGTTGAATTTCTATCCTTGGGGACTTTCAGTAAATATTGTGTCTCCAATTTCAGTCAACCGGACAAAAATAACCTATCATGGTTATGTTTGGGATGAAGAAAAACTTGGTAAAGGTGCGGGGGGAGATCTTGACAAAGTTGAGATGGAAGACCAGTTCATTGTTGAGGCAACTCAACGTGGGGTTTCATCTCGTGCTTATGAGCGTGGTAGATATTCGCCCACTCGTGAAAGGGGGGTACATCATTTTCACAGAATATTGACATCTGAATGAATTTCCTTGGCTATTGGCAACCGCGCTCGCTATGAATAAAACCCTCATCCCGTGTTTGATGCGAGAGTACTCAACTGACCGAGTAGACCTCCGTAGTGACACTGTTACACAGCCAACTGCGGCCATGCGAGAAGCAATTCATGGTGCAGCTGTAGGCGATGATGTTCTGGGGGACGACCCGACTGTCAATGAGTTAGAAACCAAAGCAGCTCAAATGCTTGGTAAAGAGGCGGCGTTATTCGTCTCAAGTGGTACAATGTCCAATGCTGTAGCAATTCGTACTCACACAAATCCTGGTGATGAAATAATCACCGAGAGAAATAGCCACATCTACGAGTATGAGGGTGGTGGATATGCGGCGCTATCAGGTTGCTCTGTAGCATTAGTGCCTGCAAATCAAGGAATTATGGAACCCAATGATGTGGCCAATAATATTCGAAAACAGGCTGGTAGCTTAAGTCACTATCCAAACGGTTCATTGGTGTGCGTTGAGAATACTTCTAATCGTGGCGGGGGTACATGTTATCCACAAGACAAGTTGGATGCTATTGCAAAGATAGCCCGGGACAAAGATTGTGCCACCCATATGGATGGCGCCCGTTTATTCAATGCAGTTGTTGCCTCAGGCACAGATCCGGCTCGAATTGTTCGAGACTATGATTCAGTGTCCATATGCCTGTCTAAGGGCTTGGGTGCCCCGGTTGGTAGTATTCTAGTCGGCTCATCTGAATTCATTGCTGAGGCGCATCGTTGGAGGAAGATGTTTGGTGGCGGTATGCGTCAAGCAGGAATAATTGCTGCCGCTGGAATTTACGCTCTTGAAAACAATATTGAGAGACTTGTAGAGGATCATGGACGTGCGCAAAGATTTGCTGAATCAATTAACCAAATGAAAGACTTCTCTGTTAATTTAGATGCAGTTCAAACGAACATGGTGTATGTTGAACTAACTAGTGGCCAAGATGCTAAAGATATTGTTTCTAAATTAGCAGATAAGGGGGTCGATCTTTTGGATATTAGCCCTAAATCTCTCAGGGCCGTATTTCATTTACACGTTACAGATGAAGATGTAGATGTGGCGATTGAAGCTTTTCGTACCCTCTAAAATTATCCAATTATCATTGTAGCTGGCCCATACGCTCTACTGAATAGAAATCATTTCTTGATATACTGTCAGTTTATCTTAATGATTCATGAGTTGCCAATACTGTTCGGGATTGGATGATGTTTTGGCCTGCAAAAGGTGCGAAACTCTTCTCAAATTCATTACATATGGCAGAGATGATTTGCGCCCCGAAGCCAAATCACTTTTACGTGTTAAAAATGCATTAGATGGAATAGATAGAACAGACGAAGTCGCAGTGTGGGATGCCTTGCTTTCAGCAGCACCAGATGTAGGGGAAATACCACTTCTCGAAATTGATAATAAAAATTCCAGTCTTACAAACAAACAATTAGAGAAATGGCAAAGTGTCAATAAATCAGTTACTTTCAATACTGAGACATTGCACAATTCTAAACTTCCGTTACCTGGAAATAAAAATTACGTTTTTATCTGTCCTGAAGAAGAAGATATGATTGAGGTAGTTGATGCATGGGATGAATGGTTTTTCGATAAACCATTAGTTGATATGGCCGAGATTTTTGTTGAAAGTAATGGGGGAAAAAAGGGTTTTAATGACTGGCTAGGTGTCATCTCAATACTCTCAAAATTGTCCTTTCAACTTAGAGATTCTAGCGAGGGTATTACTAACGATTGGTTTCAAAATCGCATAGATAGATCAGTCCCTGCAATCATATTAATCGATGAAGAAGAAGACTTGTTTTTTGGTGGTTTTGAACATTTCTTGTTGCCTAGTTGCACGCCCCACCCATTCATTCGTTATTCAGCAAAACTGATTGACAAATCCCCGTTCAAAATTTTCAGTACTGAAGAAAATGAATTATTACCATTATTTTGGAATGAATCTTCGAAAATATTAGGGGATGTTTCTTCTTGTTGGCATTATCTTCTTAGCAACGACGATGGGGATTCAAGAGATAAAAAATACACACCAGCATTAGTGGTAGATAACCAACGCTTACATCTTATGGTAAGAAGTGAATTCGGATATTCATTGATTCATGTACCTCCAAAAATTGAGATATGGCGACTATTAATGTCCCTCTCCCTTTACCACCCTTCCACTGAACAGAATGAATATTTAAGAGCAATTCAGTGGGAAATTATGTGTGAAGAAGAGCCAAAATTCATCGCCCCAATGCCAGAAATGAGAGCCCTTGAATTTCTTGCAAATACTTTTGAGTCATTGGGCGAATTGGTAGAAATCAGAGATGGTTATTTTGTAGTTGAAGGCAACTCATCTCTCTATTATTCCGTTAAGCCAGTTGGTAGAATGCCAAATATTGGTATCGAGGTACGTGCATTTAGAAACAAAGAGCAAGCAGAATCGCTAGGAGATGGCATACGAATATGTATTGTATTTGATGATTTCAATCCTCTACCACTTGGTGATAAAATTGCATCTTATCTCCTAGTACTTTGCAATGATATAGGTAGCGCAGAGAATATTTCAACATTGAGGATGTTACAACATTCATGGTTTGAATTAGGATTTGAACATAATGATGAAGGTTGGAAAAGTATGTCTACAGAATTTCCTCACGGTTTTCAAGAAGATGAACCAGATTGGGATGATGAATGGGATGAAGATGATGAGGTGTTGTGTGAAATGTCAGATTTCGATTACACAGAAGAAGATTCTGAAGCATGTCCCGAAGGGACAATTGATAATGACACATGGGAATTAGAAGCTGAAATAAGAGGTGAATCACATTGCATTTGAATATAATTAAGGAGATGAAATGATGAGTGAATGCGTGATTTGTAATGTTGAACTTTGTGAGGATGAAATTAGTTGGTGTGACAAGTGCTCGCGCTTTGCCTGTTTGCTTGTTGGCTCAGGGTTCGAGGCGAGACCCAGTTTCAAAATTCGTAATGAAATGAATGATTTACTCTCCAATGACAGGGGCCGTACTTTGAAAAGAAGGTGGCGCACAATTCTTGAAAAATATCAGTTAGATGAAACAGATTGGGCTTTTGATGAAGTCGGGCCAAATCATTTTGATTCACATAGTCCATGGTACATCGATGATGAGCAGAGAGATGCACAATTAAATGAACTCAGATCCATTTTTTGCGTACGTGATAGTGGAAATATAAGTGACAAGTTCCATTTTTTCCAACGAGGGATACCACTAGATAATTGCACTATTCTTTCCATGATAAACAATGTATGGGCTATCGATGGCAATCAACTTCCTAAGCAAGTACCCTATGATCACATTTTGAGAGCACTGACTGGCAATGGGTCGGAATTGAAGAATCTTGTCGGTTGTGATTGGTTAAAATTACTAACGAATTTAATCCTAGCATCGAGAAATTCTGAAGATAGACTAACTCGTGGCCGCCGTAATCCACACAATCCAATGGGCTTTCCACGCCATTTCATGCGCCGCCTTCATGGGGAAGCTCCGCTGGTTTTTGGGGGCGCGAATTTATTTTTGAATTGGATGAATCATTTGAATATCGAATTAAACCCCCCTTATCGCGCCCATTATGATGAAATAGGTAGGAGAATAAGGTTCAATGATTCTGGTCGAGATTTGAATTGGGAATTGCTTGAAGGTCTCGGATTTCCTTGGGTTGCTCGTTGGCGTGAAATGATTGAAGATGGTAATCAATTAGCTTTGATGCGTGAATGGGCCGGGCCATCATTGCGAATTCATAATGGCAAAGTCCAACTTAGAACTATCAAAAACGGAAAATGGGTTTGGTCTCAGTTGCCGCCATGGCCACGCCTCTGGGCCTTGCTTTCAAGTTGGGCTTTATCTCCTCCAACATCTAAGGAGCATCAACGTTTGAGGGCAATTCAATGGTGTTGGCAGGATGACGATGGGGAGTTAGTCCCTGATGAACCAGGTCGCAGGGCATTGACACTTTTACGACAAATTTGCGATGAGAGTGACCAACTTACAGTTCCTGGTGATGGGCGCGCACGAATATATGTTGAAGGAACATCTGGAATGTTTTACGAAGTAGGCCCAGGGCCAGGTGCTCATGGCGCTCGCTTTACAGTTAGCGGGGCGCCATCATTGGATAAGTTAGAGGAAAATATAGCAGAGCCACTATGTATTCACGAAGATGGTAATTTCAAACGATTGCCCGTTGGTGATGTGATTTCAAGCGTAGTTTTAACATTGATAGATGATTTAAAATCAGCAGAAAAACTAGAACCACTGTCGGTTTTCATTAGGAAAAACAAAACATTTGAACGAGTTGCTGATATTAATGAACAACACCCTCATTGGATAGAGGCTCAAAGGCAGAGATTTCGAAGAAGGAGGGGTAATGCACGCTGGCTGAACACCTTCCCTGCTGTTTATCGGGTATTTGTGAATCTTCCATTGGGTAGTATCATTCGCATTCCAAGAAACATTCCAAACCCGGCTATTGTTGATAATACAGAGGTGGTTTGGATGATTCGAAACCAAGCAGAAGTGGATCTTGTGTCTGGTTTGGCTAGGCTAGCAGGATTTAGGTCCCAAAGAAACCAAGGTGGGGAACATGAATTATGGGAAAGAGTCGAAGTCCCCATTAACGGTGTTAGAAGAGATTTGGTTGAAATGTTAGGGCCATATGAGAGGCGCCATGGAAGGCCGGGAGAGCCTCCTTGGTGGAACTTGTTTCCAAACCCAGTAGCTCCGAATGAACTGTTAGAACGATTACCAAATCGATTGAATAGGCCACTGGACGAAGATTTAATCGAGAATTGGGGAAATTAATTTTTTTAGAACGGGCAACCGTGACATTGACAGCCCTTGCTCTCCTCGCCAATAATATGCTAAGACGTAATTGCTTATCAATGGCCATTTTTGGGTTTCTTTTGATGGTTATTCCAACCACCATAGCAGCACCATCGCCAGTCGCAACTGCAAATCACAATCAAGGTGTATTTGGCGGCGTATCAATTGAAGTTTCTAACTCAACAAATGCTTCGTCTGAAGAAACGATGTCATCAATGCCAAATATAGTTGAAGTATTTACTGCTACTTGGTGTGAGAATTGTGTGGATTCAGAAGAAGGTTTGATGTTGGCTATTGACGAGGCGGACAAGCAATCGATTGTATTGACATACCATCGTGCAATCATGGAAACAGAGGATCCGTTTGGCGTTGAAAAAGTTGAAAATCGATGGATAGATCAATATGGCGATGCGTCATTGAATGCCGTGGGCGTGAAATCAGCAGCTCCATCTACAGTGATTAATGGTGAGTTACTACACGCCGGTAGTGGTGGCCTAGGCAGTGTTGATTTAAAACCGATATTTGCAGAATCTTTAGCCTCCCAACCATATTTTTCTGATAACTCGGCAACATCTTCACTATCTTGGTCTAGTGGGGACACTACTAATGGGACCATTTCCTGGAACCTTGATGCAGGTGATTGGTTGCCAGAATCAACAAGCTCTTTGATATTCGTTGTTGAAGAATCTGCAACATTTGAAGAGGGTTCCAATGGTCAGGGTGATTATCATGATGTGATTAGGGATATGATAGAATTGCCCAGCAACTCGGGCTCGATGAGTTACTCCTTGCCCGAAGCATGGGATGGCGAAGATCTATCTTTGGTTCTAATTCATCAGTGGGAGGTAGTTGATATTGTCACCGAACCTCCAAATAATAATGAGGACGGATTTTTCGGGCTGTCTGCTATTGGGTTAGTGGGGGTTGTGTTGGGCTTGGTAGGGGCTGCTATCCTACCGCTCCAACGTAGTGCCCGTTGTTGAACCAATCAAGCGACACCAGTATGTCTATTGAAATTCTTAATGAATGACTTGATATTTGTTGTGTCCGGGGCATCTTTCTTCAGTTTTGCATTGACTCCACCAACAGTTAAGTTAAAGATTTCAGCGACACCTTTCTTTGTCATTTTACATTCTTTGAATTCCTCTAAGCCACATATCGTTATCATAGCCAACAACATATTCGGACTTATATCGGACATAGGGCCATCACCATCATTGTCTAGGGCATGTATTCTTTCAGTAACCCATTCAAGTAAAGATTCAGCGTTTGCTACTTTCTTTTCTCGAATACAGTGTCTTAACTTCTGTTCAAAGGCATACAATGCCCTACTTCTTCTTAGTTGAATCTTGCCATAAGGATTCAAATTTGCTCCTCTACAAATTCTCTTAATGCGTTCAGTTATGATTTTTGAAGCAACGAGCACGTCATTTGCCTCCAAACCTAATTTTTTAGCATCCTCTTGCCAATTATAGAAACCAATTCTACCAAAGTCAGAAAGCATCTTCTTTGTGCCTACCGCACAAACTGAAATCACGTAATCAGCATCCTTTCCTTGCTCACTAAACATGAATCTCATCTGGTTTAGAGGAAGCTCTCCATACCCTTCATATTCCGGGTTTTTTGTGAAGCAAGCCTTGATCACATCTTCGGCAGCCTTAATCACAGACTCAGAATTAGATAACTCCTTAATTTTGTCAAGAATGTCGTGCCCTCTGACATTTTTCTTAGCGTGTGCTTTTTGTTCAGCTCTAATCAAGTTGCCCATCCCGGCCTTCCTAGCTTCTTTCCTGTCAATAATTGTACGTCTAGTAGTTCTTGACCCCAAACTATCATTTTTTGTAGAACTAATATGTGCATTTTCTCCAACTTGAGTTGAAGGATGGTTGTAATCAATTTGCATCTCATCTAGAACAGTTCCACAATCATTGCACACGACCTCTCCCTTTATCTCGTCTTTATCCAAATCTCTACTGTTACATTCCGTACATTTTGTTATATTCGTTTCACCCATTCGTGCCATCTCCTTTTGTTTATCAGTAATTACCTTGTTCGTTGTACACTTGTCTTATCCGTTCTTGATATTGATATCATTTTGTACCGTTGTTGATTTTTATCGTTCATCAGATGACGGATAATACATCATTTAGACTCCTCAGTGGTTATTTCCCGACTACCTACCCAGTATGCGGGCACCTATATCAACCCTTCGCTAAATCAAACATGAAGTGTTCATGTTTTGATAATATGAAATTCATGTTACCGATGTCAGCGAGAAAAATTTCAAAATAGCACAAAATCCAACATATACTTGACAAACTAACACATACTTACAATCCAGGGTCTTTAAACAGTTCGAAATGAACCTCTAATCTTTATGAATCCTCACCGCCCCCATGCTAAATCTAGGGGTCGGAGAAGTGTCATCATCCAATATTTCTAACATAACCATGGAAGAAATACCACCAGGGACCCTCCCTCATTGGTTGATATCACATTTTGAGTCACAATTAACCGATCCAAGATCCAATAGTCAAGGCGGCCCCCCTCAAATATTAACAATTCACCCAACTGAATCCAGTCGTAGAGCAGTTCTGAACAGTTTAGCTAAAAGTGGTAAAGAAAATGGACCAATTGATAGGAATGCCCACCACACTCTAGATAGTTTGGTAACTTCGCTTCATGCTGAATTGAGGCAACCAAGACTAATTTCTTCTAAGGGGCCGTTCTCAATTTTACTACACACTGAATGTAAGAAAGCTGCCAGAGGCCTTGCATTTCCAATCATGCACAGCTTACCTGAACAACATTGGGGTAGGGGAAAGACCAGAGATTTATCAACACTTAACAGTGCTTTAAGCGAGGAATCTACAATTTCTTCAGTGTCTCCTGATTTACTCTCATTTAGTCAATTAATTAGACAACTAAGTGCAAAATTGGGGGGTGTTCATCCAGACCAACAATTGTCATCTTTGGTTGAATTGTTAGAGAAATTGCCTTTTGATCATATACCATTTGGTTTGTCTAAAATAGATGGCATTTTGTTGCTTAATCATCCCCCCACCCAATCACCAATTAGACAGCGACTAATTGCTGCACTTAGCAATTTCAAGCCATTACATGTTCTTTCTAATGTTGGCAGTTATCGTATGGGTTTACATGGTTTTGTTCCTAATGACATTAGCCCAATTAGGAATGAAGAAGACCTTCCTAGTTGGTTACCCCCCCATGTTCCTTGGCGTCCATCGGTAGATAATCCAGAAAATGAAACACATGCAATTAGATTGTTAGTTCCTAGAATAGAGCGCTCAATAGAAACCACTCATGCGCTTTTACATGCCGCATTGAACAGTGAATCACCCCCTAAATCCATTTTGTTAATTGATCCATCTTTAGAATCAAATCATGATATTTGGGCTTCTATGTTGAAATCATTTGGTTTTCGTCTCCCTAGGAGGTCGGTTCCATTAAGAGAAAGTCCGGGCGTTCATTGGTTATCTGCATTGATTTCTTTACCGCATTTCGAGGATGCTTGGTCTCTCTCTCAATTAAGAGCAGTTGCATTTCAGGACACATTGCATTTCGATTCCAATTGGCTTTCATCATATCAACACCCATCAATCCCTGATTTGATTCCATCACCAGATGTAGAAATATTAGAAGAGGTTTCACGTGGTTTTCATCTGTTGGGTGGCCAAGGTGCGTTGTTTCGTTGGTTACATGCTTTGGCTAGAAGACCAATTGCTAACGCATATCAAGATGAAGATGAATTGGGGCTTCGTCACGAAGCAACTCAGTGGTGGCTAATTTCACTTGCCAACAGATTGAAGCCACTAATGTCTAAATTTGATGCTAAATCCTTAGAAGATCCAATATTTTCTATAGGATGTCACAGTGGTGAAAAATTACCATTGCCCGAATCAGANNAGACAGGAGATGAATGGTTAGTACAATTTGGCCAATCATTGAAATGGCATTTATTNACNAATAATCTAGATGGCGATGTGAATAGAACACTGATAGGTTTGCAAGACCTATTTGAAGGNCATTCTTCACTCAGAGAATCTCAAAGAACATTGGNNCATAAGTCTCCATCAGNGGGATTAGATTGGGTGGATGAGTTACTAAGTTTAGTAGATGGTCTAACCCTTTCAGGNAGTCGCTCTGCTGATTCTATGTTACGAATTTTATCACCTGTTGAGGCGTTGGGTTGCCATGCAGATTTAGTAATTCTAACCCATTTGGATTCTGAGTCTTGGAACACCTCTCCTGCGAAAACTCCTGGTTTATCAGAGAATGAGAGATCTGAACTAGGAGTATTGCCTCCAGATAATCGTCTGAGAGAGGCTAGACACGTTTGGAATCATCTTATTCATTGTGGAAAAGAAGTCATTGTTCTTGATGTAGCTGATGATGAATCAAATCAACCATCAACCCCACTTTCAGAATGGGTCGCATCAACAAAATGGGAATCCACTAAACCTCCAATTTTACCTTCTTTTATTTCTGAAAAAGAGGTATTTCGTATTGATGGTGATAAGATGAGTTGTTGGGGTCTTGCCTTCATCAAAGATCAGGGAACTTTCCTTCTTTCCCGTCCAAGTGATGTTATTACAATGGGAGATGGCTCATTCGAATTGATTGTGACGGGGAACCATCAACGAGATATTAGGCAACGAAGTGGAGTTAATTTACACCATTCAAGAAACCCACTTCAACCCCCATTGAATACATCTGCAGTCTCAATTTCTCTCGATTCAAATCTAATGGAGGACCGACTATCTCGCCAGCCACGAATTGGTAGTAAGGATGAACCATATCTAAGTAATTCACGAATTGGTGAGTTGGTAACTGTAGATGAACTTAGGATGCAACTACAAACCCATGAGCCAAAGGTTACTTCGCCGCGCCTAAACAAATCATGGCCAACAATTGGGATGAAAATACCACCTCGTTCTCGGGCTTTGACAATAGATCCTCGCCCTCTAAATCCCAATCCAACAAAAATTAATGATTATGATAACCGCCATGGTTTCCAAGGTGGGCCTAAGAAAAACACCAAAATTTGGTCTCCAAGTCGGCTTTCTCAGTGGCTTTCATGTCCTAGAAAAGGCTGGCTATCGTCCCGCTTGAAGGCAGAAGGCGAAGATGAAGAAGATGATGATGTAGATGCTCGAACTCGAGGTTTGTTAATTCATGAAGTGTGGTCCCAATTCATTTGTGAAGCGTTGAAAATGAAAGAGGGGGTCGAACGAGAGAAATTAGTACCCTTATCTCTTGCTAATATGACAACTGGTGTAGAAGATTTGAGAATTAGATTACTGCAAATTATTGATGAAAAGGCCCCTTGGTTACGTCATTCAGATGCTATTGCAACAGTACGCCGCCTCGACCTTGTGGGACTTAATCTTGAATCATACGAAAAAGCTCTAGATGATGATATTTCATTACTAACCGGCCGTTTTGGTAGATTATTGGAGACTGAGTTGAGTATTGGTGCATGCGCAATTTTAGCACTTGAATGGCCTCTAACAGGTGGTGAAAAAGAAGACCCCGGGATTTTATTAGAATTGCCTGAGAAAGGAGAACAAGTTCCATCAGGAATTCGGTTAAGGGGGACCATTGACCGGGTTGAGATTATACCTATTAGTTCATCAAATGAATCATTTTTCAATGAAGCAGGTAGTAGTGAAATTTGCCCTCTTGACATCAATGAAGGAGATTCATGGAATCCAAAAAGATTGGTTGTAATTCGAGATTTAAAATCTCTAGAAGGACCTAGTAAAGGATATGCTGGGAAACGCCACCAAAGAGAATTGTTCGAAGGAGTACAACTAGCCCTCTACGCTCGTGCCTGGGAAGTGAGTCATCCAGGTGATAGGGTTGTAGGGGTAGGAATCACTGAGGTAGGCGAAGAAAGTGGTTTGTACATCGAAGCAGATCCGGATTATCTCAGTCATCTAACCTCTCTTGGGATAGGGAGTATTAATTGTAATACTGATGAACTATTTCGCAGGCCCGAAGAATCGTCATCACCTAGTAGCAATTCTTTCCGTGCCTGGATTAGACATAGATTAACAGCAGCACTACGTATTGGTCAAATGTCGGAAAATGGGAATGTGATTCCTACCCCTAGTGAGAATAACTGTACTTATTGTTCTGTAAAACACGTTTGTGGGCTTGCACCTACTGTGGGGGGTGATAAAAAATGGAATTGAATAGAGGACAGACGTTGGGACTAAATCTCGACATGCACATAGTTCTCGATGCAGGTGCTGGTACTGGAAAGACCGCTTGTATCGTTCAAAGAGTACTTGAGCACTTTCTTTCAGAGGATCAGAGAGCAACTAGGCTATTACCACCAGGTCCTAGAGAGGTAGATCTTGGTGGAGGGTTTCTGAAAACTGCTAAGAGAGAGAGAGAGGACTTGAGAGAATGGCGTGGCCTATTACCAACAGAAGTAGTAGTTCTAACTTTTACAGTAAAAGCCGCTGAAGAGATGCGTGATCGCCTAAGGCGAGAACTATCCTCCCTAAGGGCCGGCCCACGTGGAAATAGAGATGGTCTTAGATTCGATCCTAGAATTCGTAATGAGGGTCTAGTTGAACAATTGTCAATGTTGCTTGATGAGGCGCCGATTGGCACAATAGATTCTTTCCTCAATCGTCTTGTGTCTGCCCATCGTAGTTTATTGGGAGACCGTCCAACTCATGAACAAATGTCAGATTCACAACGGGCATTATTAATGGAAAGGGCCATGAGTTCTCTTTGGCGAATAAGAAATGAAAAACATGCCGGGGATTTAGGAATTCTTTCAGTCACACCTAAGGATTTCCTTGATGCACGAAATCGCCTTTCACATCAATTAGGGGGGCGTTCTAGAACTCAGAAAATAGTGTCAAAATTACTGCACAATTCGCTTTTTGTAGATTCAGTCCGTCGTTCGCTAATGTCATTCACTGATTCAGTAAACGCACAATCATTACGCAGTGTATTCATTTCGCACCTTGATTTGAATGAGATTTACAATTTTGCAATTCAATTACATTCTATTGGTGACGAATGGTTAGATGCCGCTAGACAACGTTCTACAGAGTTGGGCCTTAATCATGGCCTAAATCAATTAACTAGGGTAAATGCTCTGGATAATCTTGTTACAACTGGAGTTCCTGACGAGGTATGGGAGCAACTTCTGTGGATTCGCAATTTCACTTTGTCAATTTGTGGATTTGGTTCAATAGAGGAAATTACACCTACAGCGTTCCCAAGAAATTTATTACCGAACGGAGATGGATGGCCATCTGGAATATTGCCTCTTGGCTCAATCAAGGATAAAGATGCACGAGCAGTGATTAAGCAAAGAATGGTGACTTGTCAAGAACAAGCTAAGGCTTTGTACAGTTCGATAATTGGTATGCGTATGCGCTCTTGCGCATTAATTGCAGAACTTCTGGATCCTCGGGACGGGCCACCTAAATGCCCATCTGATTCATCTGTCAGGCCTTTGAGAATTACAGACCCATTCCCATCATTTATCGAAGATGATTCACTTGTTCTTGATGCAGATGCAGATGCTAGAATAATTTCAGATTTATTGACTGTACATAGTGCAGCATCAGATGTTCAAAATGAATTGAGATTGCAAGAAGGATTGCACGATCATTCAGATGTAGCCCAATCAGCGGAAGATTTGCTACTAGCCCGTTGCCCAAGAATTTGCAAGCGTTGGTACCCTCCAGATGTGGTTGCTGCATTAGATGCAATCAATGAAGAAAACCCATGGAGTGACGAACATATTCATGCTGCAATTTCATTGTGTGATGATTCTGAAGAGAATGGAAAAAAGGGCAATCATGCCGACTATCAAATACATCTAGTGAAGAAGGATTTGGAAAGGCGATTTCAAGTTTTGAAAACTATTAGAAGACGTTTCAGATCATTCATTATCGATGAAGCGCAGGACAACTCTAACCAACAGTGGAGAATGTTATCTCGATTATGGGGGGAAAGAGAAGTAAAAGAAGGTGATCCAGAACCCCCTAATTCACCTTGGCAACCCACAATTTGCTGGGTTGGTGACCAAAAACAGAGTATCTATGGATTTCGTCAAGCACAAGTTAGTGGGATGTCTCGTTATACGGTACATTTGCGAGCTATCAATGAGCACGAGTATGCTAGCGAATCTAGGTTATTGATGAAACCTGCATTACGTAGAAGGGACTCTGCAAGAGATCCACGTTTGGTTGAAATAACTAGTTTTGTATCGGGCTTGGAATATGTCAACCATCGACCAATACCTGAAGAAGCATGGGTAAATTTTGATCGAGGAGATGATGGGAAACGTCTCGATCATAGTGATGTTGTTCGCAGAACCCAAGGACATATTGATTTAGTCACAAATTACAGAACTTGCAACGACCTTTTGCAAACGATGAATGAGTGGTGGATAGATCTCTTTGATTCACGTCACCATTTATTTCCTGGAGATTGGTATGCATTTCCAAAAAGCCTTCGTGCAAATAGAATGAAAGAAGAAGGACAACTAGAATGGCTACTACCAATATCGACAAACGAAGCGAGTGATCCACCATCTGACTTGACAGTGCCGCTAGATCCATTTGAACTTGGTTCTGCAGCCAAGAAAGTTCATCTGGAACATGAATTGATTGCATCTAGAATAAGAGCGCTAATCGATGGCTCTACAACATCAGTTTTATCATCTGAAGAAAAAATAGAAATTGTTACAGATAAGGGAATTGAGCCACGCGAAATTATGGTTTTAATGCCATCTAGAACTCATATGCATGATCTTGTCCGTCGCTTAGATAGTCTTGGAATTCCAGCACTTGCTGACCAGGATGGTGGCCTTCTTTCACAACCAATTGTAACGGCTTTGTCATCCTTAATTCAGTTAGTGGCTCGAAGGGGTGATGTTAGTCGTGCTGCAGCACTTGCCCGAACCCCTCTTGTGGGATTCAACGATTCTCAGTTAGAGAATTTTATTGCGAACAGAAAAGGAGCACCCGATTTATTGGAGCGATTACAGAATCACGCAATTAGCAAACCACAAGAAATGTTATTCAAACGTTGGAAGAAATTGGCAGACTCAAATAGAATTATTCTGTTGTTGGAGGAGACGTTGGATTATTCTGATTTGTTGTTAGCTTACCCTAGTCAAATAGATAGGCAATATGCAGAGCAATTCCTTGCACTTGTTAGATCTCAGATGTCCGAATCAGGAGGTGACCCGGTTCTTCTAGCTGAAAGAATTCGCCGCCTTACCACAGTGGATGGAAAACTCCTTCCTGGTGAAGCAATGCCTCCATCCAATGCAGTAAGGGTAATGACAATCCATGGTTCTAAAGGCCTTCAATCAAAAGTAGTAGTGGTATGTGGCCTATTTTCAGAAAATCAGAGCAACCTTGGCCAATCACTTAGGGACAGCGTACTAGTTTCCAGCCAATTATTTAGCCCTAGAGCAAAACCATGGAAAAGTCGCGATAACATTGATAGTGGAAGTTGGCGCTTTTCATCGGAAGTACTTACATCACAAGTTCAAGCCGAAGCTCGCAGGTTACTATACGTGGCTTGCACTAGAGTAAAAGATACACTAATTCTTGCAGGCGCACCAGATAACACGACCATAGATTCAGCCTCTGGTGAAGTTGCGATTAAATGGGCATACAAACCAACCCCAAGATTTGGTTGGATGTGGTTAGAAGCAGTTAGGCAAGCCGCGTATAGAGGTGGCCAATTAACAGCTCCTTGGTTACTTGAAGGAGATTCAAGTCATCCAGCACCATTGCCATTTAGTCGAAAAGGAGAGCTAACCATTTCACCATCCAATCTGATGAAAAATCCCCATCTTGCACCAGGGTTGCTAAATCATTTCCCTCTTTATCATCACCCAGATGTAATCATTCCAAGTCGTGAAAAATTATCCCCATTAGTTAGATTTGCCAGACTTGAAGAGAGTTCGAAACTTTCAGTTGAAGAACATTACAAAAGTGCAAATCCTAGACAGGTTGGACGTAAGTTGAGAATAGCTCCTCATACACTTGATAAGGCTAATTCCTGTATTCGTAGTCACTGGTTGAAAGAATATATTGGAATATCTAGTGAATCAATTAAACTACCATTTATTTCCGATAAAACACATACCTCTAGTGGGCCAATATTTCCAGCAGCCAATGAACTGGGTTCTCTTTTCCATCGTTTAGTTGAACTTGGTTTACCAAATCCTGGATTGGGTGATACTTCACCCACCTCTCCTCTTTCTGAACAATGGATTAATCCATCACCAAATAGAATGACAGATCCGGATTTGATTGCTCAAGTTTTGGATGAATTATTACCCGTTAAAGTTGATAGGAAAATTACTGAAGCGATGTTATTGAGAATGGCAGAGATTCTAATGCAAGGGAAACTAGGTAGGCTAACCATGGGAGAATCAATTGATAATTTGCATGTTGAGGGTTTGAGAACAGAATGGCCTTTCTTAATTAATATTGAAACAGAACTTCCCAATATTCCCGAATTACGTTGGACCCCCTACGGTGATAAAGTGATTCAGCATATCTCATCTCTTACATTTGAGTTTGATGGGGTGGCTGACCTCGTACTATGTCAGTCAGATGGCAAATCGAAACACACGATTAGAGCAATTGATCTCAAGACAACAGATTGCCTTTCTATTCTCGATCCCCCAGATGATGTGGTTGGTACATATTTTGAACTTCCAAGTGAAATTGATGATGAAACAAATAGAACAGATGCTGAAATGAAATTATTGAATCAATATAGAATGCAGTTGTATCTTTATCACCTATGTTTGGTTAGGCAAGAAGCCATGCGAAGTGCTCAAGGATTGGTGGCTAGAGAGGTGCAACTTCCTGCAATTCTAGTAGCTTCAACTGGTAGGTTAATCTCTTGGACTGAAGAAGAGTTTGAGTCTATTGCAATTGAATTTGATGAACTTCTTCATTCTCTTGCCCTTGTCGAAGTAAAAGATAGAGAAGACGAGTCATGTTTCCCACGGCTATCTGGGGAAAATGCAGAGGTGTGCAAAACCTGTCCATTCAATATTGGAAAAGTTCGTCTTTGTGCCCCGGAGGGTATAGCACTGGGCTCAGTTGGAAATTAGTATTGATCAACATCATCTCTACATGTTACCAGGATGTTGTGGCATTACTCCAGATGCTTGATATCCTGTAGCCGGTGGTTTTTTGCCCATTGTAAATCCTAATATAAGGCCAAGAATTGCAATGAAAACACCACAACAACAAATTCCGATTCCTCCAGTAATGCCAGCACCCAGTCTCACGAAAGTGCCCACTATCATGTCCACATCCCAAATTTGAATTTCTATTTCGTTAGTTTCCCAAGTATATGTCCCATCAGGACATCCTTCTTTGCAGATATATCCGATATGTATGTGGTTATCATCAGCAGTGGTATCATCAGTATTTTCACATGCTG
>PBPH01000003.1 GCA_002725475.1 Methanobacteriota archaeon
AGAGAGCACAATAACCATGCTCAGCATCAAAATGTACAGGTTTTTACTCCAGTTCATGGTATAACGAAGGGGTGCAGGTCTTATTATATTTCACCCACTCAAAAACAAATCATTGACTTTTTAGTCACCCCTATATGGGTTCCCAGTACAACGTTTAGCAAAAGTGCTCGCGCCGGGATTCGAACCCGGGTAAACGGGATGAAAACCCGCCATGATGGGCCGGACTACACCACGCGAGCCACAACCCTCCGGCGAGGATATGGTGCATAACCAAATCGGTTGTTCATTCCTCTTCAGAATCATCTCCGAGGCTTTCCCACCATTTCCATGCAGGGTAGAGTAAGAGCGCTCCTGCAAGGCTAGCAATCACAAATCCCCAACCACTCAAGAATTCAATAAATTCATTTCCATACAGCCCAATAATTAGAATTTCAAGACCAAATCTTAGTGATCTTCCAACAAATCCAACCATTACAAAGGTGTATCTATCCATTCGACCAATTCCTGCACACCAACCAAGAACCTTGTATGGGATTGGAGTGAAAGCTGCAATGAAAATCCCAAAAGTCCCATACTTATTGACCAAATAATTGAATTTATTTACAGCCTTTTTACTAGCAAAACGTTCCAGTAGTGGCTGCCCCCACTTATCTCCCATCCACCAGGCAATTAGCGAGCCTAGGACACTTGAAATGGTTACAACAAAGAAAATTGTAGTTAGGCGAATGGGATCGCTAGTACTTGCAGCCATAGGAATTACCAATGCATCAGGTGGCACAGGTTGGATGAATGCCTCGGTAAAAGACATGAGGGCTAGTCCTAGAAAACCAATTTCGGCGAACCATTCGGTCACCTGTTCAGATAGACTTGACCAACTACTCACGCTCTTTCGCTCACCATCTTTGGCATCAAGTTTCTCCTTCTTTGGCAACCGGCACGCTCATTGAGTGGGGGCTTGACCAATGCCCATGCGAGTATTGGACACGGCTGCTTTGCTAAACTGGCCGTTGTCTAAATTGCAGGGCTCTGTAGTTCCCAAACAGAGAGATGAGTTACTTAGAATCGCCAAAGAACGTGAATATCTAATAGAAGCAGCACAACTTGATTGGCAAACTCCATCAACCAAATTTCTAGAAGATGCAAAGAATTTAGCCACAACTACAGGGGATATTGCTGGTCTTTCAGAAGTAGATCTTGAGATTCTTGCTTTGACGTTGCAGTTGGGTGGTATTTTGATTACTGACGATTACCGTTTGCAGAATTGTTGCGTAGCAGCAGGTATTGATTACGAACCCGTAATTACTGAGGGGGTTGCTGAACAATGGAAGTGGGAACTTGTTTGTACCGGTTGCCGAGGGGTGGTTACATCTAGCAAGGTTTCGGCAAGTAAGGGAGAACACGGGCATTGCCCTGATTGTGGCTCCCCTTACAAAATGAGGAAATGTTGAAACATAAATCTCGAATTAATTATTCTTCTTCGATGTCAGATTCGACCTCATCAACGGTTTTTCCTTCAATATCAACTCCGGCACTGTCTGCCTTCTCGACTAATTCGGCATTTTCAGTCTTGCCTCCCCTATCCAGGTCATCTTCTGTCATAGAGCGGGAATCTGAAATCCCCTTCTGAAATTCTCCTTTTGCCATTCCTAATGAACGGGCTAATTTCGGTAATCTCTCGATTCCAAAAAATAGAATGAATACTGCTAGAATAAACAACATTTCAGAACTTGACGGCATCATGGTGGGTCCCTCTGGGTGCCTCGTGTGCAATTCATCCATTGAATGATTCGGCTAAAACCTCATAATTTCTTAATTATATCAAATTAATATCTCATTGCCAAATAATCAAAATTATCTTTAGAATTTTTCTTCAACCACCAGATACGGGGGGGAGAAAAGCCACTTCTGCAGCATCCGGGATCTCGGTTTCTGGAGAGCATAACTCGCCGTTTAGGGCAACTTTTGTCCCACTTTCTAGCATATCATAGATTTGCAATCTTTTTGCCAAATCATTAATGGAATTACCTGCGAAAAGTGGAATTTCCAATTCCCTAGTGCCAAATTTGTCACTTAATTTTCCAAAAAAGAGGACATTAATTTTCACAACATCGTCCATTATGCAGCCACCTCTGATGTTCCTTGAAACAGATTGAGTATTATAGGTGTCCGACTCTACGCTATGAATATGACAGCGGTTCTCCGTGCTAGTGAATTATGGAAGGTTTACGATACAGGCTCAGTTCAAGTTAAGGCTCTAAAAGGAGTTGATTTGGAGATTAATAGTGGGGAAATGGTTGCCATCATGGGCCCTTCAGGTTGTGGGAAAACTACGTTTCTCAATTGCGTTTCCAGTTTAGATGACTTTACTGCCGGTGAGGTTTTTGTAGATGGTGAGCCACTTTCAAAAATGACAGATTATGAAAGAACCAATATGAGGGCAAACCGTTTAGGGTTCATTTTTCAATCATTTAATTTAATTCCAGTTCTATCGGCAGTTGAGAATGTTGAGTTGCCTCTGGTAATGCAAGGCTACTCGGCAAAGGAGGCTCGCTCTCGGGCTATGGTGGCTTTAGATTCTGTAGAACTAAAAGAGTGGGCGGGGCATCTTCCTGCAGAATTATCTGGGGGACAACAACAGAGAGTGACGATTGCAAGGGCATTTGTCCATAACCCTGCGATAATTCTAGCGGATGAGCCCACGGGTAATCTAGACATGGACACCTCGAATTCTATAATGCAGCTATTGGTCAATTTGAATAAAGAGAGTGGCATCACTTTTCTTCTTGTAACACACGAAGAAGAGATAGCCAATCTATGCACACGTCGAATATTAATCCGCGACGGGTTGATAATTTCTGATNAGGGTGTTAGAGATTCAAGCCATTCTAATTCTGAAGAGGAATNATCTGGAGGGATTCACTTGTCTAGTCGAGGGAAATGGGTNAAAGGGGGTTTGCAAATTGCAAATATTCTCGCTTCTCTACTGGCAATAATCATTGTATCTTATCTTGTAATGGAATATGCTGCCAATACTATCGGTGGCTTAGGTTATGGTTGGGTAATCACTTCAATCAGCCTAGGATTAGTAGTTGGAATTGTATTTTACTCAATGATTAGATTGGTGTCTGAATCAAGACAGAGAGTTCTAGCTACCATGGCTCTCAATAATTTGCAAAGACGAAAGCGCAACACTGCACTAGTGGTGGTTGGCTTGCTAGTAGGCTCTGCAATTATTACGAGTAGCCTTGTTGTGGGGGATAGTCTAGATGCTACATTACAGGCAGAATATGCAGAATCGTTGGATGAAACAGACATTGTGATAGACGGCACAGATAGTTTGGGAATGCCAGTTTGGTGGAATCAAACGAGGGCAGAACAAATGGTAGATGAGCTCTACAATGAATCAGATATTGATGCCGTTTCGATCGGAATAAAAATGAATATCGGGATGAAATCAGAGGTGCATAGAAAAGTTTCAGCAGACGCTTGGTTATTGGCGATGGATTCTGAATATCAACAGCAAGGTTCCTGGAATCCATTTGGCGGGGGTGGAGGGTTACATTATTCCGAAATTAAGGACGGTAGTGCATTTCTAAGCCAAAAGGGAGCCGATAGAATGGATTTAGTCGTTGGCGATTTAGTGGAGATTAGCTGGACTGAAATTAGTTTGTCCGGGGGTATCAATAGGGAGTCATCGAACTTGACAATTCAGGCCATTGTTCCAACTAAAGCCTCAGGTTTTGTGAGTGGTGGTGATGTCACTGTTTATACTACTTTAAGTCAAGCACAACAGATTTTGGGTCGTCAAGGTGACGTGAATAGAATAGCCATATCTGCTACAGGTGGGGTGCTTGATGCTCAAGATGCTGAAAAACGAGTAATGCCTATCATCAATTCTACTTTAGATCAGGCCATAATTGGAGTTGATTCAGGTTTAGAGGTGGCCGCAGTTCCTGAGGATTTCTCTGTGGGTATTCAACGAATTGCAGGTGAAGGATTGCTTTCAGGTGACGAGGTTTCAAGCCTAAGGGAAAACATTAGTTCGATTTCACCAGATGCAATGGTTGCAGAATTACTGATGTCACCAATATTGCTAGTTTCTCATGAAGAGACTAATCTTAGTGGCCTAATTTCTTCAGAGATTACTTCGATTGATTCAGACGGGGTCGCAGATTGGTATGCGACCCCTGCGGGTTTATCGGTTCAGAAGAGGGAAACAAGCCAGTGGTTCAGTTGGGTACCTGGTGAAGGGGAATCCAAATCGATTCTCTCAGTACAATCGGTATCAGATGGCGCGGCCCTTTCTCTTTATTCCGGGGGGGTTCGTCTATCAGTATTGGACAAGGACATTCCATCTCGAGATATCACGATGCCCGAAGGTTCTGGGGAATTGGTAGATTTGGCAGTTAGTGAAGGTGATATTGGCTATGTACTAAGAGTGGGTGATGGCGGTGCCGAATTGTTGTTTGGCGATGCCTATAGTGAAGGCGCAATTGTTTGGGATTCTGTAACGTTGAATCTTGAATCATTTAGTGAAGTAATTGAAGATGGAGTCCTTGCTTTGGAGGACGATGAGTTGTTTGTTCGTTTGGAAGGCGCTTTCACTAGTTCTACCTGTATAATCGATGTTGAAGAAATCAATACAGAATTTAATTCTTGCAATTGGAATATTGACCCCCCCTCGAGCCGTTCAATTGACGATCATGGAGGTCTTGTTTGGGACAGGTACGGTCAAGATTTGCAATTGACATCTTCAAGAATTGCTGGTAATACAACATCTGCACATGACTTAGGTTTGCCCACAGGGGATGTGCTCTTTGTGACTCCTACATCAGTGTTAATCGAGGATGCTGGTCTTTACTACTGGAATGGCACGTCCTTTGGTTTGGTAGATGTACAACTTGCTACAAATTCAGATAATAGGACTGCATGGACTAATGGTGTTCGCACTATATCATCCTCTCCTCATGGTTCAATTATTGCAGATGAAAACCATGTTATTGGTAGGCTGCCTTATCAGATTTCGCTAGATGGCTTCTCAAATTTACCTCTTGTTGTGATAGCCCTCACGGGTGGAATTGGGATCCCTGAACCTCAACCTGGTGATGTTTTCCTAACTTCATGGTCAGCTGAAGGTTTAGCCCTAACGCCTCCAACGAATATTTCCCTTGTAGGATTAATGCCCGCTGCACGAGGGATATTCACCCCTCTATTACTCAATTACAGCTTCACAGTCCCCCCTCTTCCTGCGCCACCAGGGCAGCCAGGATTAGACGACATGTCTCTAGCAGTCGTGAATATCTCTGATGCACAGGAACTCCTCAGTCGTGAAGATTCGGTTCGCAGCATGATAATGGTTTCTGGAAGTGCTCTAGTTGCTCCTGGAGCCTTTAGCGCATTGGAAGAAAACCTGACTGCATGGGCGGATGAAACCTCAGATGCTGAAGGTATGGGTCTAGATGTGGTTGCAATAAAAACCCAAATTCGTGACCAAACTGCTGATTCTGGTGCTAATTTTTCGATGTTATTCTTGATTTTTGGGTCTTTCGTAATATTTGCTGGAATCTTGCTGGTGATGAACCTATTCGTGATGTTGGCTGATGAACGAAAATCGGAGATGGGGATGCTTAGGGCTTTAGGAATGCAGAGGGGTGAATTACGTTCAATGTTCGTAATGGAAGGCACCCTTGTAGGAATTATCTCGAGTGCAATCGGCTCCGTTACTGGGATTGGCGTGGCCAAGTTATTGATGTATGGATTGGATCAAATTTTGGCTACAACTTTTGATGGTGCAATCATCTTTGCATGGGAATGGCACAGCGTTTTGAGTGGTTTTTCAATAGGCTTCTTAGTGACCTTCTTGACACTTTTCTCCACATCAGTGTATATTTCTAGATTAAATGTTGTAGCTGCAATGAGGGATATTCCAACCAGAATAAAGGGTTCTTTGCCATGGTGGTCAATTCTCATATCCTTATTCCTGTTTGGTTCTGCGCTAGGTTGTGCAGTATTGGCCTTTACAATAGGTGATTCAGAGAGTGGGAGTAGAATGGCATGGTGGTTGACTGCCGGGTTCCTATTCCTATTTGGGATGGTGCCCCCTCTTTTCTTCATTTTCTCGAAAATTCTTCCAGATTCAATCACAATTCTTGGAACGAGAACATCCCGTACTGTATTGACTCCTAGACTAACAATGACAGTACTGGGTCTTGCTATGTTTGGCTGGGGGATTTGGGATGATCCAGTAAGGGCCGATTGGGAACAAGGAGATTTCTCATTCATCATATTGGGGACTTTCTTGGTAGGTGCTGGAGTGTTGCTTCTAACTAGTCTAGCACCGATGATTGCATCATCTCTAGCGCGCACCGGCTCAATCATATCAAAACGTCTAGCATCAGTACTTCCAACAGCTCTTGCCTATCCTTTGGCCACGCCCTTCAGAACTGCAATGACGATGGGTATGTTTAGTTTGGTAGTCTTTGCAGTTGTGGTACTTTCAGGATATTCAGCTCTAGTTGGCAATTGGCTTGGAGATCTTGGTGAGGACGCTCGTGGAGAATGGGAAATCATAGCATTTGGGGACCTAGATTTGGGTGACAATTCAAGTGATTGGGATTTGGGCGAAATCGGAATAGATGATTTCGATGCAGTTGCTACAATGGATGCTGCTACAGTACATGTTTTTCCTAGTGGTGTTGATGATGTTGAGAATAAGTCCAGTTATACTCGAATACGTGGTTTTGATCGTAATTTTACGAAATTAGGGGGGCTGCCCTTAGATTCTTGGTCACCTAATTTAGGAAATAATCCAGAAGAAGTATGGCTAGCAGTGTTTGAGAATGAATCATTGGCAATTATTGATTATTCAATGGCTGTAGAATCTTTTCAAGGGCAAGGGGGCGTAATTTTCGAGGGCATGGGCCTTAACATAGGTGATGCAATTGTAGTCCAAGATCCATTAAATCCGTCGATAAATCAAACATTCTTTGTAGGTGCTGTAATCAGTGAAGAAAGTGGATGGTTCGCTAGCGGAGTCAGTGTCGCAAAACCAATCGCTTCGGAGAGATTTGAGGCGGCCCCTTCATCAATCTGGTTTTCGTTACCTCCAGGTTCTACTCTTGATGAGCAGGAAGATGTGGCAAATGATTTGCAATTTGAACTTGTGGAAGAGGGTGCCAGAGTAATCGCAATTGAAGTAGTTTTCAAGGACATCCAATCATTCATATTTGCAATGTTTGGGCTACTACAAGCATTCCTTGCATTAGGTCTGGCTGTTGGAATTGCTGGATTAGGTGTCATAACAATTCGCAACGTCTCTGAAAGGTCCCATCAAACAGGAATCCTTCGTGCATTAGGATTCCAGCGCAGTATGGTGGTTTCAGGCTATCTTGCAGAATTAACTTGGATTAGCCTATTGGGCATATTGAACGGCGCGGTTGTAGGGATAGGATTTCACTACCAATTGTACGTCAAATTCCTTAAGGATGAAGGTGCCGAATTTATACTTCCTTGGGGCCAAATTACAATGATAATTCTAGGTGCTTATCTTCTCACAGTTTTGGCTACGGCATGGCCAGTCCGAAAGGCCGCTTCAATCCATCCAGCGGAGGCTCTTCGGGATATTGAATGATACAAAAATAATGTTCTAAATTCAATTGAATTGTGCACTTAGAAGCCAATAACCTAACAAAACCCCGCGCATAGTATAAATACGGCTTGAATAGGTGGGTTAACCCCGTAGCGGGAGGACTGTGACATGAAGAGAGCAACAAGTTTGGTTTTGGTGGTTTTGATGCTTACCAGCATTTTGGCCAGTTTTAACCCAATTGAAATGAATGAGAAAGAGACAGTGAATGACGCCGATGCCAGAGCTGATTACGAGGTTTGGCTAATTGGAGCGAATTCACCGAGAGAATCGACGGTTGGAATAGGCGGAGATGTAAGGAATGCAGTGGATGTCGGTGAAGATATCTACTTTGATTTGGTCATCAAGAATATCGGAGATAACGATATTTCTGAGATGTCCATTTCTGTGGAGGTAACTACTGGAGTACCCGGGGCACCTTCATTGGTTGATCAAACAGATTCAGCTGTTTGTGATGATGCATTAGCATGTGATCATGCTGTGTTCCCATCTGGTGACTACTTTGACCAAGGTAGATACCAAGTGCGAGATGCTAGTGGAAATGCACTAGTTTGGAATCCACCAGCACCTGGTACGTATTCAGTAGTGATTACTGTAGATTCTGGAGATCAAGATACCGATCTTAACAACAACATGCTAGCATTCGATGTAGTAGCAACAGATTGGTATGACATAGANGTAGGNCTTGTATGGGANTCNACTGGTGACGACGGTGATATGTCGGGCACCGATATCAATCCATTTACATTGNCTGTAATGACNAATGGAAGNAACGAATGGCAAGCACGTNACNTAGAAATCGAAATAACATTCGAGGGTGCATTCCTTTATCAAGACNNCAATGGNAACCCTGTNTCTAGNTTTGATTCNGGTGACGGTAATGGNGCTATGGGTTGCCCTGGTAACCCNAGTCAAGTTGCATGTACATTTACAGTGATGGTTGGCGAGGAAGTTGGATTCGGCATTGCTAACGCCACTAATGGGTTAGACGTGCCAATATACCAAAATATGTCCTCTAGCAACAATAACGTAACTAATGCTAGTGACATAGGCGAAACTCGTATGGTTCCTAATTTCCAACAAGCATACACCTATTCGGGTGCTATTGGAGGCGATGTAAATGCAGTCGGGTTGGCTGGATACACAGTCCTAGCCTCTTTGAAGAATTACAAGATTTATGAAGCAGTATCAACAGATTATGGTTCAGGCCCAGGTGGTGGCAACAACACCACAGGCCCTGGTGCTGGTAGTAATGTTGTCATTGAGATGAAGGAAGTAAATCATACTCTAGATGATCGTAACGGTAACAATGATGCCATATTGACTGGTTATTTTGCAGCATACCATGACATTAGAGTTATTGCAGTTGAAGCAGGTCTTCTACGACAACAGGAAGGACGAATGGATGCAGGTGTAACTGCAATTTATGCAACTGTTGAACATGCTGGTTCATCCATGACTGTAAATTATGACTGGTCAGTGATGTTCAGCGTTAAGAATTCAGATGGTGACGATATTATGGGCTCACCAATGATGGCTAATCAGTGTGATTTGCCAGGTATGGAGAACCCGTATTCACACGAGTTACTCGGTGAAGTAGTTCCTGCTTTCCCAGAAGGAACTGCATGTGTAGAGATGTTAATTGATCCAGGAATGCACACAATTACTGCAACTGTGGATTTCATCGATGCTACCACTACAGATGCTGATCCAGACAACAACTGTACAGATCCAGGAAACGATCCATGTAAGTTTGACATGAGTAGTGCAAATGACGCGCGCACAGGTCACTTTGAATTGGTAAATAACGGGCCTGTTGCTTACTTGACAATGGAGTCCAGCGATGAGACACTAGCTGATGGTTCATTGGTTCAGATGACAGTGCGTGTAGAGCACCTAGGTCAGCCAGACGCTGAC
This sequence comes from Methanobacteriota archaeon, assembly GCA_002725475.1. Lineage (GTDB taxonomy): Archaea > Thermoplasmatota > Poseidoniia > Poseidoniales > Thalassarchaeaceae > MGIIb-Q1. Next base: position 9,563 of record PBPH01000003.1, read on the forward strand.
TTCGATGGTAATCCAGAACCATTCCAATACACATGGGCAATGAGTGGCGGAGAAATGCAAGACCCTGCAATGATGAATTGCGAAGGTATGCCATTCTGCGACATCAATCTTAACTTCATGTGGGTAGGTTCTCCAGATGTAATCGTCACAGTAACCGATTACTGGGGTGTAACATCTTCAGCATCGTACAGTTTGACCGTTTGGAATAACTACTCAACAACAGATTCTGGTGATTGTTGGGATGTTGATTATGACATCTACTTCAGTCAGATGATTCAATACTATGCTAACTTCTCAGATGCCGATGATGTAACAGAACAGACCCTTGACGGTAGTACCGGAAAATGGGACTCTATCTGTACATTTAACGTAGATGTGACTGGCCAAATGTATCCCGCAGATGTACACAGTGAAACACTTTCAGTAACTTTGGATGCGGACCCTACAGTTGGTCACTCACTTTGGTATGAGGGCGCAACACAGTGGGTAGAATTGGCAGGAACAACACAATCTCAGGTTGATGCTGACACAATTACTCTGTCCTGGTCCAATGATGGTACTCTGCCATCTCGTTCCTCGGCAACTTATGGTGTGTTTGCTTCTGCAACCCTAGGTCAGCCACCACAGGCAGGTATTGACTCACTAACAGCAACTTTGAGTGCAGCGGGTGTTATCGAACTATCTTGGGCAGTCAACAACAGTGCTCTCGTATCTGATTCCGATTTCGGTGTCCTTTACATTAATGGCGATGGTGCCGCTCTTGATGGTGACCGCCATGTACTTACCAGCCTAGACCAAACCACTTGGACAATCTCTGGTGAGCACGGCAAAACCTACGAGTTCCTCGTGCGCGTGGAGAATGGTGAGGTAGATAGTGAAGGAAACCCACTATACGGTACTCCTGTAGATTCCGGTAGCGCAGTTGCAGACGGTCAAGTTGATCCAACAGCTGGTGCAACTGCACTTGACGCAGAAAAGTCAGGTTCAGACAGCATCTCATTTGTTTGGTCCGCTGCTGACACATCTGATGTAGATCACTGGATGATTTGCTGGTCTCCAACAGCTCACACTTCCCTTGAAGTAATGAGTTTGATGGGAGCCGGTAACTGCCACCACACTGCAGATTCTAGTACCACTGCAACCATGGCCCGACACACTGGTGCAGGAACATACCTGTACTCAGTAACTGCAATGGATAACCATGGTAACATGGAGACGCAAGACTCTACAGATGGTCTAACCTTTACTGAAGACGCAGACCCAGGTGTCGATAATACCGATACAATTGGTGATGCTAGCGGCAGCGATGACATACCTACTCAAGCATGGGTGGCAATCGGTGCGTTAGTATTGGTAGCAGTAGTTGCTGGTGCCTTTATCCTAACACGTGGCGGCGTTGAAGGCGACGATGACGAGTTCGATTACTGAACGAGTCTTAGTTGAAGGGCAAAACCAACAAAAGACCCGCTTAGGCGGGAATCCCACGGCAGGGGGTCCTATGGACCCCCTGCCCTTTTTTTTTTCAGTCATTTTTTCCCATCTTTTAATTTCCAAGGTTAGTGTCGGGGTGCGATTTTATTTTTAAATGTGGTACTGCGCTCTTGTTGTTGAAATAATTTGAAGATTATTTGGCTAACAAATTGTTTTAAAGATCTAGTTTTTGGGTGTATTATTGGCAATAAATTCTAGAATTATTATGTTATTTTTCAGGTGTTACAAATCGTTTGTACTACATATTTTCGGCCTAGAAAATAACATTCAATATCTTTTCAGTACGCCTTTCTAACACTTGCAATCAAAGGTTACGTACCCATATCATTATATGTCCAACAAAACGTGCGAAGGAGTGCCATACGACAGTTTGGGGTATGAACAATGGTGACAAACAAGAATAAAGTAACCCTCGGGGGCAGTTGGTTATTGCTAACTCTCCTGATGATTGGAATGAGTTGGAGCGCTGCAGTAAGTCCGGTAACGGATGATTTGCAAGCTCCTGAGAATGATGGAACGGAATCCGTAATGGATCCGTTGGCGCTTCCGGATTCAGCAACGAATCCAGAAGACAGTGATCAATTTGGATACGATCCGAGTGCTGAATTAATTGGCTCTCGAACCGAGACTGCCAAAACTTTCGTGAAGGAAGATGGTAATTTTGCGGTTGTTGTCTCTCCAACGCCACTGCACTACATGTCAGATGGTGCATGGTTAGACATTGACCTCAATCTGGAGTCTAACGAGAATGGTTGGGATGTTACAGAGAATACATTCGAGTCATACTTCTCTCCAGATCCTCGCCAGGGTGTCCAAATGGTCGTCGATGGACAAACCATACGCTATGGTTTAATGCCACAAGTTGTGGTTCTAGATGGTAACACACTGTCAGAAGAACCCTACATGGGCGCTCCCATAGCTGAACCCATCGATGTAGGTGCTAACGTGATTAGGTATCCTCTGCTTCAAGGCGTTTCGCTAGACTATCAAGTCGAAGCGAACCAGCTAAAGCAGAACCTAGTTGTGCGAGAGGCGCCACAACTTTTGGATCACCAGAAGGATTCCGGATACTTTGGAATTTCAGAAACAATGCTGATTCCAGATGGATTCGGACTCTTCTTGGGCGAGTCTCCAATTGCTGATGGTGATTTGGTGAAGACTAACCAGTCTCTTTCAATTCGCCACTTGGATACCGGTGAGCAGTTAGTTAGCATTCCGGAGCCAACTGCAATGAGTGCCGATCCTGAAGCAAATTTGGAGGGGCCATACATTGGATTCTATGTGATTAGGGTTACCGGAACAACTGTAACTCTGACCACTGTTGTTGAGAACACATGGTTGATGGACGAGGATAACAGAACTTATCCAATCCTAATTGACCCTACTCTTGACAAGAGTCCAAACAATGCAGGATACGCTTACTACTACCGTATCTCTCGTTGGGGTTGGTACTCTTACACCTACGAATATGCATGGTCTAACTCTTACTTGACATACACATGCAGAGGCTCAGGAAATTACTACAACACATGTACTAGCGGTTCTTACACATGGTTCTACTACTATGGTTGGTACAGGTTTGATTTCAACAATGCTTTGCCATCTGGTGCAACCGTGAATAGTGCTGATTTCAAGAGCAAGGTCGGAAGATATTACGGAGGTAATAGGAATTTCGAAGTTGCTGTATTGAAGTCTGGTAGCAGTCAAGGGAGCAATCCAATTGATCCCAACTCGTATCTCTACTCTAGTGGAAGATACTTGAACCGCTATATCCGAAATAGCGCTGCATCTTCTTCATCTACCACACTAAGTGACCCCAATTACTACTGGTATGGTGGAAGTTTGCGCACTATTTCGTTCAATTCTAACGGTGTAAACGATATTCAAGATGCAATAGATGGAAACGGAGCAGGAAGTAGCGGAACAATTCTCGGACTCGGTTTGAGAAATACCGCTAACGCACCTCGGTGGTATTGGTGTAGTACTGGCTACAACAGCTACTATGGCTGTACATCATCCACAACTAGGCCTTATCTGCACGTAGATTATTCGGGTGGTACAGATACTGATCCGCCAGAGGATGACTTTGTGCCTTATACAGATATCACTACTCATCGTGAAGAGGCTAGAACTTTCTGGCTCGAGCTTAAGGACACAACTGGTGTTGATACAACATCAAGTGGTCGCCCGACTCTCAGTTATCGTATCGATAACGGAAGTTGGACAAAGATTACAGCAACGATAATTGGAACATGTATTTCTGGATATTTCTGTAACTTCAAGGCTACAATTCCTGCAGTTCAAGAAGGTGAATATGTCCAATACTTCTGGGCATTCCAAGATTTAGTTGGAACAGCACCTGGAACTACCGGAAATCCGAATTTCAAGACATTGCCAATAGGTGGTAGCGGGACCCCAAGTAACCCGACTGCTCCAAGTTCTCCGTACAACTATTTTGCACAGCCTGTAGAAGAGGCTGATGCATTCAATAGCGATGGTACGAAAAACAACAAGTGGCAACTTGGAATTTCTGGAGTTAATCAGTATCGATACTACAGTGTATCCCGATATTTCGATGAGCAACTGACATACTACGAGGACTCAAAGGAATGGATTTGGGAATACGACACTAGCAACTGTGGGACAGGAGGTAACTCGTGTTTCAACACCAACAATGTATACCACATGAAGTATGCTCCAAATACCAATGGATACTCGTACAGTAACTGTGGCTCGTACACATGGTGTAAGAAGATCCAGCCAGGTCTGCAGAACACTGGAGGAGGCGGTTATACCGGTGGCCAGATTTTCAACATGAACAGCCAAAACGGGCCTGGGATGTCAACAATTTGGTACTTCAATACAGCAATGCAGAAGTGGGGCATGATTGGTCTTGACACACAAACTGGAATTGATAAGCCTGTAGTGGGCTCTGTAGTTGGTACCCAAGGCGGTGGCCGAAACTGTGACGATTGTTACTCAGCAGTACCAATTCCAGGCGACATCACAATGAAGTTTGGAACAATTACAGTTAATGGAACCTACAACACAGGTGGTTGGAATTGGTTCTGTACCAACAGTAACAACCATCCAATGTATTTCATGAGAACCAGCAGCACAAACCCATACTGCTTGTACTCATACACTACATGGCAATATGACAGAATTTTCAATGGTTGGATGACACCTGGATACGACGGACGCTGGTCAACAGGAACCGTCATCAAGTCCAAGGTGAGTACTGTAAGGCCAGTGCCTGACACATTCCCCGTCAAGATTGGCGGCGATGGATTGATGGACACACACAGTGAGGATGCTCGAACTGTAACAGTCAACCTAGAAGATGCTGGTGATCCACCATCTGGTGTGAATGTTTCAACAGGTACTGATGCTAATGGTAACCTTGAAGGCCCACATATGGAGTACCGTGTTAATAACGGAACTGCATGGTCTGCATGGACTACACGTTCTCTGAACCCTGTTGGCAACTCTCGTTCTATGTGTGAATATTCAGACTGTGATTGGCAAGCTGTGATTCCAGGTACGGACCGTGGAAATACGGTCGAGTACAAGCTCAGCGTTCAAGATAACTTGAACAATTGGAACAACACCTCGACCTTCACTTACGAAATTGGAACACCAACTAAGGTTTTCACAGTGGAGTGGCATGACCAGACTTGTGGTTACAACAACCAATGGCATTGCTCATGGCAACTCAAGTTCTATGATGTGACAAACGAGGTTGAATTCCATTACGACACTAGCTCGTACGCGTATTATAACTACCAATCTACAGGATACCAGAAGGGTGGTTCAAGCGCAATTGGTGCAACATTAGTGGAGCGCCCAAGTAGCGGTTATATTGGCGGTAATCCATTCTTTAACAACTTCAGAATAGCTACCGATGGTAACATGCATGCTTCTGAGACAATGCCAGCAGGAATGTCCGAATTGTACAACTACAACGAGGAATTGACAGGATCCAGCAATGGATTCCCATACTACTACTACTGCACTCGATATTGGTCTTCATACAGAAACCAGTGTGCTACAGTAATAGACATGCCAAACGATTTCGACTTTGAGTGGTTTGGTACAACATACAGTGCAAACAACAGTGATACGTTCCACGCTAACAGATTTGGTGCTGGTGCGTTCAGTACGTCGTCTTCCTCAACACCAATGCAGATGACTTACTACTACTGGGGCTCTCAGTGGCCTTCCATGCCTGACACAGGTTCGTACGTGCGTAACGTTCAGTTCGCACCATGGTTTGGATACTATGCCTCATACTACTGTTACAACTCTGGATCAGCAGAATGTAGCATCCGAACAAAGACAATTCCGTTCGGCGGCGCTGGTATGGATGTTTATTCAGACATCACAACTCCAACAATTTGGGACAAAGAGATGAGCCCAATTCGAATCGTACCTAGCGGCGATTACATCCGTGCAACAGCGGACTTGACAATCGAAGCAGGTGTAGAGGTTCAGTTTGCTGATGGCAAGGGAATCGATATGGCCGGTGCTTGTAACAAACTAACAATCAACGGTAACGAGTCTAACGAAATGGATGGCCGAGTAACTATCACCAACACTGGTGGTAGTACTGCAGCGAATGGTCTTGGATTTGCCTTTACTAGAGGTGGATGCAGTCAAGGAACTGCAGATCGTCACACAATGGAGAATGTTGATTTCAGTAATCTAGACATTGCGATTTCAGCAGGAAGTCGACACGGTAACTCACCACACTACAATGGTGATGTGGGTGACTTTACCATGGAAGATGTGACTTTCACTAATGTTGGAACAGCGATTAGCCATGGTTCAGGCCAGGGTACTAGCTTAGATCTAGCGGGAGTACATATCAATGGAGCTACAGGTTCTTGTATTGCTTTGCCAGATGATTCAACTCTGAGTTGGGTTGGTGGTTCAGCAACTGACTGTAACACAGGAAGTAGTTCCTCTGCAGGTGCAATTATGACTGGAGACGGTAGTGAGATAACACTAGATGAAATTGACATTACAAATTCTGCACACAATGGTATTGCAGGTTCTGCTAAGTCAATTTGGGCGCACAATGTTTCAATGAATAATTCAGGCCTAACCAGTTCTCAATTTACTGGTAGTGCTTGGGGACAAACATACACTGGAGCAGGATCATCTCTATACCTAGATAATGTAGGTGGGGGAGGTTATGATACAGGTATCAATTCATACGCTGTGGATAGCATAGATGTCATTGGAGGATTTGATGGTGGTGATGTATCTCTTGTACCAAGAGGACATAGTTCATCGGCTTCAGGACCTACCGATTATTCGCTAGATGACATTACCTCAACTGGTAACGTCTATATCGAGAGAACAACGCCTTCTTCAATTAACAATCTAAATGCTGATGGTTATCTAAAGTTGGCAGGAACGTCTCCAACAAGTGACCAAATTTCCGTCAAGTGGCTTACTGCTGACGGAATTACAGTCGCTGGTTGTGGATGGACTGTTCGCGCTGAAGGTGTAACACTGGGTAGTGCAGCAGATGGTACTTGGGCAACAGCATCTTGTACTTCGAACTCTGCTAGAAGTTCTTTGACCGTCATGGATGGTACAATGTCTGGAAACACTGGCATGGGCAGTGTGATATACGCTCGTAACGCTATGGTTACTGCAGCTAATTTGGACATAACAGGACAAACTTCAATCGGTGCATACTTGGCTAAGTCTAGCACAAACGGTGAAATCCGATTGATTGGAGTAGATTGGCGCAACAATGCTTGTGCTGATGCAAATGGTTGGACTGGAATGAGCGGTGGTGCTAATGATTGTACCATTGATGTAAGTTCAAGTTCAGGTAAGGTATATGTCGGTGGAATAGCAGACTTGTACGCATATCGTATGATAAACAATACTGCAACATTCTTCGCAGATCATTCTGTAACATCTACAACTGTTGAAACTTCAACCGCTGCACGACCATGTAACTCTGCAGCAGGTTGCAGTGTAACTAGCGTATTGACTGTTGGAACAACTTACACAGACGCTAATGGAAAGGCATATGCTTGGCTAGTTCAAGACAAGGTTGAGAGAGGTAGCAATGGTCACACAGTAACAGACTCATACGACGAGCACCACTTCGAAATTGCTGGTGGTGGCGGACAACAGGAAGTTGGTCCTGGTGTAGTATGGTGGAATACCACTCTATACCCAACAATGACTCACAGTAACTGTAACATGAATACCATGGCTTGTGATATGCCAGTTGCCCCAGGCGATTCTCGATACATCGAGTTGGATGCTGCACCAATTGACTGGTCAGGCCCAACTAAGACTTGCAGCAGTATTGCAGCAGGTGGCGCAGCTGTATCCAGCACTGGACATTACATCTACACGATTCAGGACATGACTCTTTCAACAGACTTAGTATTAGACGGATGTAAAGTTCATTTGAATGGTACTAGCTTTAGAGTTAATAGAACTGCGAATAACAATCCAACAATTACCCTCTTGAATGGAGGAGAGTTGATGGTATCTTCTGAAGCAGTATCTAACACTCAAGGATTTATCAAGTCTGTAACAAGCGCATATGGATGGGTAGTCGATATTCAAAGCGGCGGTACTCTTGCTGTTGGTGATGCAAACAATGGTGGAGGATACCTACGTGGAATGCATGAGAATTCTGCCAAGGGCGGTTCGCTGATGGTAGAGGCCGGAACTTTAAGTGTGAAATATGGTGGAATGATATATGGTTCTCAGACCGTTTCTGCCACACATGCTACAGTGAAGGTTAATGGCGGTACTCTAATTACTGACAATGCATCTATAGTCAATGCTCAGCAAACTGGTGTTGGTGTTTGGTTAGAAAACACTGGTGATAGCAATGTTCAGAACATCGCTGTAACAGGCGCTGCAACTGGTATTGTGGTTAAGGACTCAGCTCCAACTATCAATGGATTCACTTTAACCGACAACACAGTTGGTATGGAGATTGATGGCGGTATGTCATTGCCTACAGTATACAGATCTCCACTTCTAAGCGGGGCTTCTCGTGGTTGGACAACCTATGACAATGATTTGACTGCACTAGCATCTCAGCACAACTACATACAGTTCGGTTTCAATCTAGTCTATGAAGGTGGAAATGTCCACCCAACCTACAACTATGCATCAAGCAAGTACTACGCAATGTGGGACAGAATGAGAATTGCATTGGATACCGGAAACGGACCAACTAACTACACAAACGCATACAACTCTTGGTCAGGATCTAATAATGCTAAGAACATGATTGGATACTACGATTCTGGTTCTCAATCCAACCAAGGAGATATCGATTCCCCGCATCCATCAAGAAACGATGGTTATGCTCGATGGGATTGTAACGCATATGGATATCAGTACAGCCCAGGTGGATCATACCAGTATGGATACTACTACTACTTCCTATACTACTCTAGTGGTTACTCCAGTTCTGGAAGCTACTACGGTGCTAACTCATATCCAAGAGAAATGGGTTTCACTCTAGATAAGGTGGATGGATTAACTGGTAGCCAAAACTACTACCCATACGGATACTGGGGTTACTACTACCCAAGTTGGTATGGTGGCTGGGGTGACTTCAAGCCTATTGAGGGATACAACGGTCTTTGGGGATACTACAACGTCTGTTTGGCTTATGCATACACATACCAGACTCCAACACCAAATGGTTGGAGAATGTCTTGGCCTATTGTGGATGTACAAGATACAAGTATTCAGGGTGTAAATGCATACATGGATATCCTGCACAACAACAATGATTACTATGCAGACCGATATGAGTTTGTATTCCGTGGAGCAGACACACCTGAGAACTTGGTGAATGCAGAGTGGGGTAGAACCTTCGGTAAGGCAGACATCAGCAGCGGTACAATTGATAACTCGGATACAGGTATCTATTTCTCCGGAAATGATGCAACCGCAATTATTGACGGTGTAACCATTAACGACCCAGGACGAGAAGGTGTTCTGATTGATGGTCGAGCAAATGCAGAAATGAATGGAATTACCGTTAATGATGGTCGTTATGGTATCCGTTCAACTAATGGGGCATCCGGTACCGTAGTTGCAACTGCCTCCAACTTGAACAATCAAACACAAGATGGAGCAGTACTTGCTGGTGGTATTCAGATGGATCTAGGTGGTACAGTTTCCGATGCAGGTAATGCAGGAATCAATGTACTTTCAAGCAGTGCTTCCTCATGGGAATTCAACAACCTAGCAGTTACCAACAACAATATCGGTATTCTCAATGATGGGACAGGTCAGCTGACCTGTAACTTCTGCACAACATCTGGTAACACATTGGATGTACAAACCTCAGGTCTGACTACTTGGATTGAAGGCGACATAAACCTAACAAAGGTTCAAGCAGATCCAGGAGGTACGCTTGAACGCGGCCGTCTACTCGATTTGACGGTGACAGCCACAGTCAGCAACGTAGTAACTAACCAAGTTGGTGTTGGTGTGCTGATGGTTGATGGTGACGGTAAGAAGGTCGCCAGTGAAAAGACCGGAGCAGGCGGTGTTGTAGAGGACTTAGTGTTCTTTACAGCGTACGTTGAGCCTAGTGGCTTACGTTGGGTGAATTTGAGCGGATACAAGGTGATGTCGGCTGCTAAGATAGTTTATGGCGGCGGTGTCGGAGATTTCAGATATGCAAATACTGGAGTTAGTCTAGTGGATGCTCCAGGCAACTCAGATACGATATCGTTGAATGACAATTTCGATGCCCGTGTTTGTTATAGTTGGTCTAGCACGTATTACAAGACTCTAGCATCTTGTTCTGGAGGTAATTATCTTGGAACTGGATCAAGCCGTCAGTTAAGTAATGGAAATGGCGGAACTATGATGGAATATGGTTACTATCAGGCGATGCCAACAGATATGACGAACAAAGCAGTTCTGATGGATTCTCCTTGGGCTTACGTAGGTTCTAGTGGTGCTGATTTCACTGACTCAACGGTGATTTTTACTGGATTCTATAATGATCAGTATTCACAGTTGTACGTGAGCTACCCATACACACAGGATATTACACTGGATAATACAGATGCTGTGGCAATTGGTAGGAGTGGAAAGGACACTGAGTTCTTCACTCTTGGTTGGTCAGGATCTTACAACTATGGAAATTACTTTGTCAACGATTCAGATTTGATTAACATTGGTACGATAGGAGCCGGTAGAGGATATTACAACCGAGACCCTGTAATGCAGGTTACGAATAGCACTTTGGTGTCGTATTCCCAGCAGGAAAACGTTCAGAGTGTATGGAGTTATGATGTGTGTATATCTTCAGCAGGTAACAGCCCGGGTAATTTCATTGTGAATAACAACACTATGTACGATTGTACAGTTGCCGCAATGATTTGGGGTGGTTATTACACCACTGGATATGGTGGCCAAGGTACTGATGGTGTCCATTGGGCAAACAACACTGTCTATGATTCGGTGTATTTGCCATTCTGGTCATACCTGAATTCTAACGCAGAGGATCTACTTGTTGAGAACAACACCATTACTGGTACAAAGAGAACTGGTTACGGTATCTACTCACAAGGACAGACTACGATTAGTATGTACATTAGAAACAACGTCATCTACACAGCAGATGAACCAATCTACATGCGTAACGCACGAGAATGGGATATCACTGGTAACACCATCTATGGTGACTCCAAGGCTCATCACGCTGGAATTTATGTGTTGAATGGACATGGTACAATCAATGACAACACCTTGTATGATTCCGATGGTGGAATCAACGTCTATGGTGTTCGATCAGGATACGATGTGGAACTGAGTGGAAACACAATTTCTGCCACAGGTGGTAGAGTTGCACCAACAGCTACAGGTATCTATGTTGAGAACTGTGGTCTAGCTGATGTAACTATGAGTAACAACCACGTTACCACAACTTCAAACGCTCTGATTTCAGACGGTTGTGATATCGATGATACTGGTAGTACTTTCAACAGTGCAGGCGGTTCAGCTTCACAGATTCACACAGTGAATATGGAAG
>PBPH01000004.1 GCA_002725475.1 Methanobacteriota archaeon
ATCTAATCCATTAGTTGTTCCAGGGCAACTATCTAAATCGTCAGTAACTTCGTCATCATCGCTGTCTAGTTGGCCGAGTGAGCAACCCTCTGCATTTACCAACTCTCCTATTGGGGTGTTTGGGCATTGATCAACGTCATTCATGACTCCGTCCCAGTCATCATCGATTTGGTTTTGTGCACAGCCAATTACATTTACTTGGGCACCTATTTCGGTATCTGGACAAATGTCAATATCATCGGTGACTCCGTCTCCATCAGTATCTTTCTGGTATTCAGCACAACCAAAACCATCAACTACTGTGTTTGCTAAAGTATCGGGGCAATTATCGGCATCATCAGCAACTCCATCCTCATCAGTATCCTTCTGATATTCGGCACAACCCTGTTCATCTACTATGGCTCCTGTAATAGTTCCATGACATTGATCAAGAAGGTCATTTACCCCATCATTATCAGTGTCTAGGTCAGCTAGACGACAACCAAAATGATTAACAAAATCGCCTATCGGAGTTTTTGGGCAATTATCAGCACTATTTTCAACGCCATCACCATCTATATCAGCCATACCAATTTGTTCTAATACATACATGCCAAGTAATTCATGAGTAGTTCCAGTCGGATGAATTTTATCAAAGAAAATAAATTCGTCCACTGTTGGCTCGATATAATCTCCAGAGTCGCACGTAAAGCCATCATGATGGCATGCCGCATGAGTGACATTAGATATGCCGTAGAAAGAACCATTCCAATATATCGTCTCAAACATTACAAATACATCAATTAACTGAATACTAATATTGAGTGCAGAAGAACGATCAATCATTGCAGCTTCTAGTTTTGAGTTGTAGTCTTTCAATCTTTCATGGAATGCTTGCTTGTTGTTTTCGCTTTCATCGGAATAAGAAGGTGTTTTCTCAAGAGGTGGCATATTGAGAACCACTATGTCTTTGGCGCCGTTAGAATACACATCATTAACATGATTAACTATGTAATTGACAACCTTTTGTGTGTTAGTTTCACCACTATTAAGGAAGTTGTTACCACCCCCCCATATCATCACCTTTTCATTCGGTGAAATCCAATAATTGTTTGTGTAATCTTCTATTTGCTTACCTAAATTAGGAATCACAAAATAATTCATACCCTCTCCTGCTTCAGCCCCACCGAATGCTCGATTTGAGCCCGGCGCACTACCTGAGCCTGGCGATATGTTAATTCCTATCTCGGCAGCGACATGCTCATTCCACATAGGTCCAGTGGCAAACCTACCATTGTAATAGGGCGGTGATTCAGGGGTGCCAAAAGCAGATTTTGAATTACCCATATCGCTCAATGAATCTCCAAAAACTAATAATTTTGAAATATTAGATTGAATAGTTGATTGAAAAATCACAAATTCCTTTTCAGTATAATCAAGCAATTGGTTCCTGTTTTGGTCCCAAAGAACGAATCTAAGTGTATATTCATAACTTGAATTAATCCAAAATTCATATGCAGGGAATGAGAAAGAAAGTGAGCCGTTAGAAGAATTAAATCCTTGGCCCGAGCCATTGAAAGTCAAAGTTCCATTATTTGCATAACCTGCATGAATCGTGTAATCATATTGGTAAAAGTTGCTACTAGTTGAATCAACTCCCGACCAAGTTAAATTCCAGTTAATCAATTCCCCGGTCTCAAAAGCAAATAAATTGGGTAATGAATGATAACTTTCCATCTGAATTTCAATGTCTTCATTTCCAGTAATTGATTTATTGACGCCTGCAGAAGTAGTTAATGTTGAAATAGGTAACATTAGCATAATAATTATGACAATCATGGCAGATTTCCGACTATTTCTGTGTTCTGCCATGCCGCCCACAATAGGCTTAGGCTAGATATTCTCATTTAACATATCGATATCTTGTATATTATGACAATTCGGCATCCATTGCTTCAGAAATAATATGTGCATTGTCCTCGTAATCTTGCCATCTTCCTTCACCTTTGATTGCTGATCTTATCGTCCTATATGCAACTAGTAGTGATGGCAAAAGTATAGCACTTGTCAATAATGCCAAGAAAATCAATAGCATCATCAAGGTAAAGAAATTTCTCAATCCAGGTATTGCTAATGTTAATCCCGCAGCTAATCCTGCACAGGTGGTTGCTGTGGTCTCAAAAATAGTTTGACCAGTTCTGGCTACCGCTTTTACTATTCCACCAGGAGTCTCCTTTTCTTCTCGAATTCTGTCCATCACATGAATTGAATCATCAACACCGATTCCAAAAACAATTGTACTAATCATTGCTGTAAAGACATTGACATTTACGTCGCCACTTTTCATCAATAGTGGTTGCCAAAGAACAACAACTGCCACAGATGTCATCGTGAAGAAGGCAAGTCTCGGACTTCTGAATAACAATGTCATAGCAAATAGAAGGACAATCATAGTTGCTATTGTGGCATCAGATTGTGCATTGTGTATCCCTTCATTAATATCTAAAGAAACAGGAAGTCCCCCCGTTAGTAAAGAATTCTTAACACTATCAACTCCTAAAGCGTTGCAATTTAGAGCATCATCGCACCCGCCCTCTGATAGATATGTATCTAATTGATTTCTTAATTCTCCAGCAAGAGCTAGATTAAGGTACGGTTGATTGACATATACAAGTGTCTTAGTTTCTCCAAGGTTTGCCATTGGTTCGTTCATTAACATTGAACGAACTTCGTATGAAAGTGTATCAAATGCTACATTAATCATTACTTCTCTAGTTGTTACGGAAGTAATTACGAAATCCCCTGTTATGATGCATTCTGCCTGAAATTGGTCCTCCCAACAAGGNGAATGTAATATTTCCCAGAGTGATCTATCGTACATNTCTTGCCCTGAGAGGTTAACATTGATATGAATGGCTTTGAGAATNGTTACCAAACTGATAGAACTTGTATTGGCTACGTTGTTAATCTTCTCCTCCGTAATATATTCTATTGAATCTAATACTTCAAGATGCCTTATTGGTGCTATGTCGTCCCTTACTCCTCTTGCTTCAGCGTCAATAATGAACATATTCGTTTGCCCTCCTTCAAAGACAGTAGAATATTCAGCCAACGTCTCATATGATTCTAAATCTGGTGGTACTTCATTAGAGCCCGCTGTAATGTCTGCCCCAAGTTCTTCCTCAAGAAAAATTATACCAAATGTACTAACAACTACTGCAAAAATAATTACTATCGCAGCCCCCTTTACTGGTACCTCACCTATCTTTTTCCAAATTTTCTCCGCTTTCTTCCCGCCAGTCTTTCTATAGCGAACTAACCAACCCAATGCTGGTACCAAAATATGCTGAAAAAGAAGGTACAAGTTATCCCTAGTACTAGAGTAATTCCTACCGTCCTCATTGGTTGAATAGGGACAAGCCATGCCCAAGCTAGAACACTAAAACCAACAATTGTGGTAATTGCTGATAGTAAAATTGCATGCCCAGTAGTCATTATCGAATGTACTGTGGCATCAAGGTAGAGTTGTTTGTCCCAAGGATCTAATTCTGGGATGGGGGCACCATCTCTTTTTGATTCCCACACAAGAGTAGCATTCTCTTCAAGCATATTTTCTCGAGTTTCTTCTATTCTGTTGATAAGATGTAATGCGTAGTCAACACCGAGTCCAATTAGAATTGGTCCTGCTGCAATTATCATAGGTGTAAGCATAATGTCAAGAATTACAGTTGTTCCAAATGTGGCTGCTAAACTGAGAACAATGGGGGTGCCACAAATAATCAGAACTTTTGGATTTCTGTGCAGTGTGATCATTGCAATGCAAACAAAAGCAAGACTAATTGGCAACATGTCTTCTAGTTCCAAATATATTGCATCAGAAACATCATGTAACACCGGAGTAAGGCCTGTAACTGTAATTGCTTGCCTTGTAGGTAAGTCCTCCCAACGCTCTTCATTCATACTTGAGAGTTTAATTCCCTCATAATCACGGCCACATAGTGGGTCATCATATTGATTGTAAATATCTGGATTTCTAGAGCAGTCATTTATTACTTCCTTCAGGTGCAAAATGAAGGATTTGTGATCGAGTATTTCTACACCATTGGGGTCAGATCTTGTATCAATATCTGTCCCTTCCATATCAAATCTGATTCCCATAACTACTACTGATGTGTCCCAAATTCCATCTCCATTTGTGTCAATAACAAGGCTGTCCAATGAACTTCCTAGGTTCTCTACAGTGTTGTTAATTCTATCTTGGTTATCAGGAATTACATATGTGTCTCTAGGATCTTGATTTGCTATATTACAGTCATCACCAGTTTGAATGGGTAGCCCATATTTTTCAATAGAACAGGCAAAACGATTTGGAGCAGAGTTTGCTTCTTTTATCATTTGAGCAGCACTAAGAATCCAAACAACGCCATCTTGAGTTCCTCTATCGTCTTTATTCCAATCTATTCCTCTGGCATAACGTCCCATGTCCTTGTTATTGTCATCACCTTCTAGGAAACTTATCTGTCTGAGAATATCAACATCTGTAATGTTTTCACTACCTCTTCGTGCGGGATCATCAATTGAATTATCAGTGTGAATGTATAGCAATACTATGTCGGTAGACCATTGTTCCCTCACATCTAGTAATAATTCGGTAGAATCCGCTCCGTCAGGGAGATAAATTTCCACATCTCCATTAATTTGTTGTCCAAAAGCCATAGCGTCTTTACCAACGAGAAAAGTTAGTAGAATCATTACCAAAACTATTGGGCCTGGTGAGCGGAAAATTGTACGATAGAAACGAGTTGCTTGCCCTTTAACAAAAGAATGTGACCAACCACTTATTTCTGAAACCTTGGTACTAACAGTAAATGATATATCTTCATAAGATGAGTAAATTCGGTTATTTTTTATTTTTCCACCCAAGATTTGTATATGTAAAATTAATGAATGGAATATTGCTGAAATAGATTTTCGATAATCATTAGGTGGAATTCCACGAATTTCGTCGTTTGACCCCCCCGACTCATCCGCCATGTTATAGGCTGATGGCATGACTATGATGAATAGTTCGCCCTAAAGTGGTGAAAGAACGGCGAAGTGTGGGGACTCACTCAAGCCCAAAATTTCTAACTATCAATCTCTTCATGATTGTTCTAGTTCCCTGTAAAACAAGCCCAGTGAAAATCAGGCTAATGCCTAGCATAGATAGCCAAGCTGCTGTTAATCCGGGACCAACAGTCAAATCTAGATTTAGCGACGTACCAGCAAAATCATTTACTCTGTTCAAAGCCCTCATTCCAATAGCTGAACCTAGAGTTAAAAGTCCAGCACCTGGCAATCCAAATGCCAAGAATGGTTTTTTCTGAGATAGGGAAATTAATGCATAAGATAGTACTGTAAATCCGTGACTCATTGCTGTAAATCTAGATCCCTTTGGTACATCATATCGAATTACTGTAGGGACTTCGGTTACTGATAAATCCATGTCTTTACATTGCTCTAACATTTCAAGGGTTGATTCCATACCATCCTGATCAAAGCGAATTTTCTTCAATGCTCTATTAGAAAACGCCCTAAATCCACTTTGAGTGTCCCTAACTGAAAGATCTGTAGTTAGGTTTGAAGTAGCGGTAATCAACTTCACTCCAAGTTTTCTATATGCGGGCATTTCTTCACCAGAACCGCCTTCAATAAATCTTGATCCAATCACAAAGTCAGCATTTCCTGAAAGTATGGGTTCCAGTACAACAGGGATGTCATTAGGATTGTGTTGCCCATCGCTGTCTAAAATTACCAGCGCTTCTGCATTAGATTCCAATGCATATTTGAAAATGGATTTTAATGCGGCCCCATAACCTTTATTTGATCTGTGATAATGAACTTTCGCACCTAGTTTCGCCGCAATTCTTGCTGATGAATCATATGAGCCATCATCAACACAATACACTTGATCAACATGCTTGAGAGATTGGATAACAACAGTTCCGATGGTTTCCTCTTCATTGTAAAGGGGCATTGCCGCAATGACTGGGCCAGAGGAGCGGACTCCTTCCATCAATATATTCTGCCCACCGCGCCGTATTTAGCCGTTTACCGAATTTAATTCACTATCAATAGAATTCCAATAGAATGAATTTCAATAGCATTCAAGGGCTAAATTTTATTCAAAGAGGGGCAATTGAGTTTTCTGCAGCCATTCTTCGTCGCTGAAATTCCTCTACAAGATCCCTTCTCAAATCTGCTTCTCTATCGGCCAATCTTCTATTAACAATTTGAGACATATATGGTTCTAATTTCTCAAGCATTTTCGCCACATCTAGAGTTTCATTACAATTTGGACACCCTAAATCCTGATGATTATGATTTTCATTTTTATTTGTCGATTCAAATGTATATAGTGATTGCATATTTGAATTATCTTTCTTATTCCTACGAACCTTCCTCTTAACGCTCTTTTTTGGTATAGGCTTTGAATCTGCTCTAGCCCTTAGGCTACCCAATCCAAATCTTGGTTCTACGCCCTCGCTCTTCATTCTTCTCTTTTGTTTCAGTGGCTTTTCATCAATATCGAAGTTTACTCCAGAACAGACAAACTGACGCATATCATCTCCATCTGGTTTAGCATCAAATACCATACGAAACTGAGCAGCAGGCCCGCTGGCGGTGTTATAAGTATATCCGAGTACGATACCATCTTGCGCGCGATTGTTTAAACAAATACAAATAGCGGTGCGCACAATCCTATTCATATGTTGAAATAATATTTATTAGATATTTAATTAGAATTGATATTTGTACATTTTTTACTTAGATTTGTTCGACTTATGCGCGCAACCGTCAAAGAGGGTTGCTTGGTCGGCACTTTACATGCAATGCTTAGTGACTGGGGGTGCTGGCTTTGTTGGCTCTCACCTGGTGGATTTGTTACTTGATGCTGGACATGGAGTTAGCATATACGATAATTTTTCATCTGGCAGGAGAGAATTTCTAACTCACCATGGTGAAAAAATTTCAATTATAGAAGGGGATTTGCTAGATATTAATTCAGTAATTAATGCCATGGAGGGTATTGATATTGTTTTTCATTTGGCAGCTAATCCTGACATAAGGTTGGGGACTAGCGTTACTGACACTGACCTTAAACAGGGAACAGTTGCTACTTACAATGTACTTGAAGCAATGAGAATTAAAGGTGTTAAGAAGATTGCTTTTTCCTCATCTTCTGTAGTATATGGCGAGGCTGATGTTATGCCAACTCCTGAAGATTATGGGCCCCTCTTCCCAATTTCATTATATGGTGCTAGCAAACTAGGTTCAGAGGCACTCATTACATCATGGGTTGGAACATTTGAATTGCAGGCTTGGATTTTTAGGTTTGCAAATATTGTCGGAGCACGCGGCACACACGGTGTAATTTTTGATTTCATTCACAAACTTAGGGCAGACCCCACTCGTTTGGAAGTTTTAGGTAATGGTCTGCAGGAGAAATCCTACATGGAAGTCAGAGATTGTGCAGCAGCAATGATTCATCTAGTGTCATCAACAAATGATCCAATTAATTGCTACAATCTTGGTAGTGATGATACCTGCAGCGTTAGGAGAATTGCAGAAATTGTTGTTGAAGAATCAGGATTGAAAGAAGTATCTATTGAATACACTGGCGGTGATCGAGGTTGGGCTGGTGACGTGCCAAAGGCTATGCTGGACCCAACAAGGATGAATGATGCAGGTTTTTCCACAAGATACAATTCAGAGGGTGCTGTCAGACACACTGCTCAGACTTTAATGGAGGAGATTGGAATTGAAAATTAGTGATGGATATAGAAGGCGTAGTTTGTTGAAAAATGAAGATGGCGATGCCAGGCTGACGGCAGGATTTGTGACTTCAGGTTTAATCACATTCATCATTTTAGCAGTGGTCCTATTCACTGATGTCCCCCCAATTGGACCTAACGAAGGCGAACTTGCGCCTAATTTGGTGGGTGAAATTCACATGTCAGGTTCTTCGACTTGGGACGATTTTGAACTATATGATGAAATCGACCATAGTTGGGATTTAGAGTCGGAACCAGAGGCAAAGTGGTTCTTAATTCAGTTCATGGATACAGATTGCCACCATTGTTGGGAATATTCAGAACAAATGTCCTTAATAGATGAAACATTTAGTTCCCAGGTAACAACAATTAGTGTTGCAGTTAGTTTAGATATCCCGAACCATGATTCCAGTAAGGAAGAGATTATAGCATTTCAAGACAAAATTTCTCTAGATGTCTGCGATGCAAAGAACGCTGATTGTTCAACTAGGCCAGGGGGTGTGCACAATTGGGGTTATTTAGATGATCTTGGTGGTAGTTATATGGATCCTTGGGGCGTTCAGGGGACACCATTTTTCGTAATTTTACAGCCTGATGGGATTGTTGCATGGAATCAAGCTCAGCACCAAGGAGAAGAACCGGGTTCTGCGCTAATGTCTTTGTTACCAGATTTGGAGGCCTAATAATGATATTATCTACAACCATGGTGACCGTATTGGGTGCCGCTGCCGTTATTTTTTGTGCATTTTCTGGTTTTGAATCGGCACGTCCTTTTTTCAAGACGTTAGGTATGCCTGATTTGGTATCTGCGCCGGTTAGTAAAAGAATACTAGTAGGTAATCTTTCTTCGATTTTTGGAGGAATGATTGCTGCTGTTTGGATTTGGGCAATTCAAAGACAAGAAGTCGTTGGTCAAACCTCATTATGTGTATCCGGTAGTGGTTGTGCTAACGCACTTTCAGATCATACACTTAATGCAATCCCATTCACTAATTTACAATATGGTCTGTTTTTTGTAATTTGGTTCTGTGTTCTTTCATTCTTTGCATTAAGTATTCACTTGGATCATAATTGGTCTAAGAATGGTGGTTTCCTAAATTGGGGTAGAAATTTATCTCTAATAGGTTCAGTAATTGCTATCATAATGTTGGTAACTCACCTTGGGATGGTTGAAGAATCTCCTGCCATTTGCCCTCTTTGTTTGATTGTTGTAGTAGCAAATTTACTTACTCTATTCCAATTTCATCAATTGCAGAATCTGCATTCAGATGGCGCTTGGACATCTAAGTCTTGAGATTTTTAGCAATTTGGCAATTCACTCTTCTTCGCCATAATTTGTGTCAGGCTGATTAGCGAAAATTAGTAAAGAGAATATGAAAATGAAACCCATTAGTGCCATGAATGGAATACTCATGAATCCATAGACATTTAGATATTGAACAGTACATGATTCAAAGGCTGAACAAAATGGTGAATGTTGTTCAGGATTCAATTGTAATTGGTAGTGATATATCGAAATAAATGCCCCAGTGAATGACATAGCTAAACCGTAAATTCGAATATTAAAATCGCCACGCATGCCTGCAAAAATTAGTAGAAATGCTAGCGGATACATTATGATTCTTTGATACCAACACAATTTACATGGTATGAAATTGGCAATTTCGGAAAGATAGAGACTTGCCATCATGGCAAATAATGCTACAAATCCTGCAAGAAATAAGGCCTCTTGTGAATGTTCATTTCTTAATTGTTCCAATTTTTCAGCCATTGGTTTAGATTTTTTTGAGGCGGAAACAAAAACCAATATTCCTATCCCAATAATGCCAGATACAAGGGAAAGAATAGCAAACAGTGTCCCTGCCTCTTCAGGAGTCATTTTCAATCACATCCAGCGGGTAAGCCCGCCCTATCGAACTGCTGTGAGGATACTTGTTGATTTAATCACGACGTATAGATTGGTGCGGTTTTCCAAATTAACGGCATTCAGTGATTTAATTCAAGGTTGGTAAATTCCCTGCAATTCGAAAAGAGCCTCGTCAGTATCAATGTCTATTGGGATCATTCGTGTGACTGTAACTTCCAACTTGAATTCCATAGGGAAATTTTCTCTTAATTCCGAATAAAGTCTAGTCTGTACCTCTTCAGCATTTCTTCCTCTCAAAACTGTGATACAGTGTAACGTTTCTTTCTGCGTTCGCTCCACATAGTACTCTACGAGCCACTCTTTCATTGGGAGGGATGCACCATCATACTCCTCTGGTTGTCCGGATTGACCTTCCATGGTCCTATTAGTACAGTAATAGGGTATAAATCTCCCGAAAAGCGAAAATGATGCACGAAGGGGAACAGTTTATCGGGGGTCGGGGACAAATATCACTATTTTGCCCCATTAGGAAATCATTCTTCTGATTCCGCACCATTTTTGATTTCATTGTGCAATTTTGAATCTTTCAAATTATTAAGAATCGAAGTAGCTAAAATTATACCAATAATTGCAACACCGGTGATAATTATTATTGAAATATTTTCATCATCTAAATTTTGATTAGCAGATTCTATATGCAGGGCTGCAATAATTTTTCCTTCAGAGTTTTCGGTATATGCAACTAGTCCCTTGTGGGCCATTAAATCATCATCTATAATTGAACTTGCATTGTAATCGTAGAAGATTTGGAATTTCGAAAAATTTTCATTTATCTCCAAATCAACAATTCTCCAAGCATCGCTAGGCTCTGAGAAAATAATTGTTCCATTGTTAGAGTTAACCATTACTCCGGAAGTTGCGACATCATCATGATGAGATACACCATTGTATAATTGAGGATTCTCAATTTGAACAGCATTTTCTTTTAACACCAAGGTGATCTTATCCGAATTTTCTCCAGTAATGGTTGTAATGAACTCCAATCTTTGATGCCCTTCGCCTGACCAATTACTAACATGGTTGAAATATTCAATTTCGATAGTATCTTCGGTTGTTCTCTGTCCTGCTGCTTTCAGATAATTTCTTTGCAATTGATCATTAGTTGTAGGGCCACTTGCTCTATTCCCCCCGTCCATCCAAATTGTTGGAAATTCTGCTTCTGTTGGATTTTCTCCAAGATTCCACATTTGTCTCGTTGAAAGTCTATTTCCAAGATAGTCCAATCCATCGTCTGGGTGGTATGCAATTCTAGCAACTTCTTGATTGCGTTGATGTGTAAATTCTTGAATAGTTATGTCTGTTGTTGCACAAATCTCACACCAAATAGCTGTTATTTCTTGAATTACTACAATATTTGAATTGGAGCCCGTTTTTATCCAATCACAAGCCAATCCCTGTTCACATTCATCGGATTCTGCACTAACTGGAATTTGGGAAAAGAAAATGGTCGTCAATAACATCAACGCAACAAGCACCACAAAGTGGCGGTTTGCACCTCGCATGTTTTCCGGACGGGTCTCCTTTACATATGCGCGCCGGCGGGGCTGCTACGATGAGCAAGAGGTGGTATAACGAACACCGCCGCGACCCGTGGCGTAGAAAAGCCAAATCTTCTGGTTATCGCTCTCGCTCCGCGTATAAATTAATCCAATGTCAAGAAAAATTCAACCTAATTAGAAAAGGAGACACAATTCTTGATGTCGGCTGCCACCCTGGCGGTTGGTCACAAGTCGCAGTAGAACTTGGTGGCGATGAAGGTAGAGTGATTGGGATTGATATCAAGCCCTGTGAGCCAATTCAGGGTGTGGAACTTTTGGTGGGCGATATTACTGATTTCGGGACTCAGGAGAAATTAATGAAATTACTTAATGGCGAACCAATTAACTCGATAGTATCTGATATTTCCCCAGGGCTAACAGGCCAGTATGAGATGGATCAGGCAATTTCTTTAGATTTGGTTTGTTTAGTTATGGATTTTTCACTTCCATTGTTGAATAAAGGGGGCTCATTTGTTACTAAGGTGTTTCAAGGAAGGGGTATTGAAGCAGTCGTAGAGGCTGCTAAACTAAATTTTTCAAAAGTCCAGAGATTTTCACCAGTTGCTAGTCGTAATTCATCATCTGAAACTTATTTGGTTTGTAAGAATAAATTACCAAAACCACGTGTTAAAGATATGGATTTTTCAATTCGTGACTTCGTTGAATCATCTTTGACTGAAGATGGTTTTGTCACAGATTCAACCGAATCAGAATCTTTAGACGATGGTAAGAAAGGATTCACCCTTCACCGTGCACGTGACCGATGAAAAGTAATATTGAATTTTGTTCACTTTAATTCAATTTACTCTGTCAGACTCTGTACATACTACCTAAATCAACACTCAATATCCCAATAGAGGTATGTGTTGTCAAAGATGTTTAAGGTGCCATGAGGAATTAGATAGGGGTTTTTGTGAGTTGTTTTTAGTAAGAAATGGAGTTGATGAAGCGCCCAAATGTAAGATGCAAAAAGAGGCGCTTAGAATGAGGGACATAGGTTGGTCTCCTGCAATTATTTCTGCAGTTCTAGGAATTGATGTTAAAGTAATTCTTCTTTGGATTTCCTGAATTACTTTTTAGTATTCTTTTTTGTCATTTTTCAATAATTTTTGTTTGAAGCCAAACTCGATGGCCTGTATGTAAAATGGCAACCATCAAAAGGGGGTGTCCGTTCGGCGGCTCGTTCGGTGATTGATGTTGGTCAAGAAGGCAACAATTTGCAATGCCTCAGGCATCCCTCTTGTTGAAAGGGATAGCACATCATTCCCGTGCCCTAAGTGCAATGAGGCAGTTGGTAGATCTGCCCAGTGCCGTAGCCAAGCAGTTCCTTACATTTGTGTGTCATGTGGATTTCAGGGTCCATGAGGTGATTTAATGGGTGAAGTTGCTATTCGTTACAAGATAATGTGCTCTCCGGAAACTGATGTTACAGCAGATGAAATTGCTGTTAGTCTTGAAGAAATGGAAAATGATGTGGGCGTTGTTCAATCTGTTGAAACCAAACCACTTGCTTTTGGAATGAAATTTGTCGAGGCTTACTGCGTTATACAAGAGGGTGACGGAACAGTAGATAATTTCGAAGATGGAATAAAGGCAATAAGCGGCGTAGGCGAGATTCAAGTTCTAGAGATTGGTCGCTTAATGTAATTCATTAGCTTCTTCAAGATTGGTGCAATGGGGCACGAGTAAATTCTCTTAGAAGAGTAGTAGCATATGTCCCAGGTGGGAGATTGAATTTGAAATTAACACATGCTCCCTCTGGGTGCCATCGATCTCCTTCTCTGGGTCCTGCATCCCATCTTTTACTAACATCTGAAACATCCAAAACGGATTTCGTGTTGAATGAAAATTCAGAGTAACTACCAGTTAGTGGTCGCTTTGTTCCCTTAGTAGTTAATCTTGGAATCTCTTTAATCTCCCAATTAATGGAGTCTAGCTCTAGATTTTGTAGAACCCTTTCTTCCAATTCACCGACTTTACCAGTTGCATTTGTAGATTCAGAACCAAATAATGATCCAGTTACTACAAGTCTGCCAAGAAGGCAATTCCGACTTATTCTTTTTATCGTAGAATCTTGGACAACAGCAAGTTTACTGGCATCAATTTTCCCATCATTATCTATTGGTCCGACTACGTCTCCGACCATGGGTTTAGAAATTGACATTCCAAGTTTTATTCTTTCTCCCAATATATGATTGAATGTCAGTGACTGTAATGAATGGATGGTCATCAATTGTAGATTGTTTGGTAATCTCTTGAATGCCCCAACCCAATCATCAGGATTTTTCTTTAGGGCAAATAGTAAATCTCTTTCGTATCCCAATTGTTTTGGAATGATTTCAAGAGCTCCTTCAACATCTTTGTTTTCTCTCCAATGGCGCCGAAATTCAGCAACATCTTCCATATCATTCATTCCTTTCATTCCTAAATATGAATCTACAGCTAATTCCCATTCTCCGTTGACAACATGCCTGCCGACCACGGGGGTGACGGGCCTAGTTGAGCCAAATCTTTGTGGCCCCACCCAATTTGGAAATTTACAATCTCCGAGGTGTGAAACTAGTGCCAAATATATTTTTTCTACCTCTTTCAATGCTGAATCCTCATCTAGAGGTTCGCCCTCTTTATCAGCACAACCTCTGACAGTAATGCTGAATCTATTGCTAGTATGTGACCCCATGGATAATTTTTGATGAGTCCTACCTAATACTTCGATATCAACATCTTTGATATTAACTTGGGAAACTTTGTTAGTTGGTGCATCAATTACGAAAAGTTGCGTAGTTAATGCTCGCTTGTCCTTAGTTCCTGAGAACCAAATTCTCTTCCTTGAAATTCTTAATTCCTTAGCCAATTTGTTAGTGAATCGATTGGTTTCCCAATTATTTAGAGTAATCCTTGCTACTGTGAAACGACCCTTGGGGTCAAGGGAAGGAGTTGCCCCTTCTTCTACAACGATGAAATCTTCGACTCGAACCTTAATCAGTCCGCCAATACCCTGCCCTTCACATATCCACTGATTTAATCCGAGGTTTGAAGCAACCTCTTCATCATCCATTAGGTGTCAGCCTCAGGAGAGTTTTAAATCCGAAAATTCACTAGTCAAATCCTTACTTATAGATTTCAAAATTTTTACAGCATCCTTTCCTTTCTTCACGCGTAGATAAAGTTCAGGATCATCCAATCCTGGATGGCCAACGAAATAATTGGAATATTCTACATCTTTGTTATTATTTAGTCTAGTTCTGAAAAGTTGTAATGCTGTATGGTTTTCACCAATCAACCTGATTCGCAGTTCGTTTTCTTCGTTCAATAGTACCTTGATAGCCATAGTTATCATTTCGGCGACCTGCGACTCCATTTTGAACCTTTGTAGAAAAACGACCTTTACTTGGGCCCACTTCCCTTCTCACTTATCAATGGGTTATGGCTGGGGAGGGTATGGGTCAGGAGGGTTTGAAAGAACGAACCCAGCAACTAACTTCAATATTTGAGCGTGGCTCTCCAGCGATTTTATTTGGGGCTTTGGTAATCACTCTATTTTTTGGTATGTTTCTATTTCCCTTCCCGTCATTTAACACAGATTTGGAAGCATTTGCCCCCGACGGGCCAAATGATGTCGCCGAGGATAGGATAGAATCAGCATTTGGCAAGGAAAGGCAACCTCTTTTCATTAATGTCGTTGAGGATGATGGTGGAAACGTTCTTTCAATAGAATCTCTACAACAGCAGCAAAAAGATTTGGATTTAATTATACAATGGTCTGAAGAAAATGGTCATCTAATTTCTGATTACATAGCGATACCTGAAATTATTCAGAGAGGCTTAGATGAGGCATCTCCCGGGGCGCAGTTGAGTAAAGCAACCTCGTGGGAGCAATTATTGAATGACACAATCAATCAGGGAGAATCTTGTGTGGATGGTGCTAGCGACGATGAATTGTTAATGCTAGCTAGTTTTGGTAGAGAAGCATTGCTAAACAAAGATTTACAATTTGAGCACACGACCTGTGCTTGGTTAGATCAAGATCGTTCTTTAGGAGACCCCACTCCTTCAGCATCTAGCAATCTTTGGATTTTCTACATAAGGGCAGATTTGGATGATGTTAGTAGGCAAGAGATGGTTAACCTACTTCGCAACCAATTCGAAGAAGTCGGTTCTCAGGGTTCTCTAAATTATGGTTTAATTTCTGATGATGTGTTGACCTATGACATTAATGAAGGGACAACACAAAATCTCGTGTGGTTAATTGCAGGTGCCCTTGCTGTTGTAGTCATCATTTTGGCAATTGCATTCCGTTCGATTAGAGGGGTTGCTTTCCCTCTCGCGGCTTTGTCAATGGCATTAGTTTGGACATACGGTTCATTAGCAGCATTAACACCTACGTTCTCAGTTTTACATGTCGCGGTAGCACCGGTTGTTCTTGGATTGGGGATTGATTATTCTATTCATCTGCAGAGGGCATATGAAAGGAAAAAATCCCAGGGTTCTGGAACACCTCAAGCATGGGCTTTTGCAATTAATGATCTTTACATAGCACTTACATTGACTGTAATCACTACAGTTGCAGCATTTCTTTCCAATGTTGTATCTCCATTGCCACCCGTAAGATCATTTGGCATGGCTTTAGCATTTGGAGTGGTTTCTGCTTTCATCACCTCAACAATTGTTGTGGGTGCTATGCATGTAATGATGGATAGGGCTAGTCAGAAATTCAGGCCCGAAAGCCATTGGGAGAGTCTTCAGAAGATTGCAAGAGAAGTAGTGATAACTCAAAGAAAAATTCAGGCATTCTCACTAATATTGGTAGTAATGTTAACAGTTGGAAGTGTGGTATTGGCCGCTGCCAAATTGGAGACTGAATTCGATTTAACAGATTTCTTGGACGATGAAATGGAAGTAATGGAAGTACGTACAGAAATATATCAATCATACGAAGCAACCGGTTGGCGCCCGATTTATATTCTGTCAGAGCCTCTTGATGGCGGTTCTTCTATTATCGATGATGATGATTTTATTGAAGCGGACAACCATTTGAACAACAGGCTAGAACTTTCTCCCAGAGTAGTAATTCCTCGAGCAGTTGGCGACGGGGAAGCTATGATTGAATCAATTCATACTGTTCTAAGAGACGCAATTAAGGATGACTCAGAATTTGGGATACGCCACGGGATGAGGGTAGTTGGTAACGATATTGTTGTTGAAAACTACACTACAGGTGATGCAGTTAAGGCATTACTAGAATTAAGTGAAAATAATTCAGTTGGAGACATTCTATCTGGCGCAACATGGGCCGAACGTGTTGAGGGTGTTGCATTTTTCTCATTCAGCCAAGAAAATAACTGTGCTACAGGTTGTCTACAGTACACTCGAACAGAAGTAATGGTTCAAGTATCAACTAATAGTGAGTCAATAGAGGCAGTTGAAGGTCTGCAGACCGCCGTTATACAATCTTCTGGCAAATATGGCATTCAAGCAAAAATGTATGTTTCAGGCGACCCTGTACAACTAAATCTAGTTCTGACCGGATTGACAACATCTCAACTTGAATCAACTGCGATTAGTTTGGTAGTTTCGACTTTGGTTCTAGTTGCTCTAACTAGGAGGATCGGCCCTGCAATTATTGTAATAACACCCGTTGCTATTGCAGCAATTTGGGTAGTTGGTGCTATGGCGTTGCTCAATTTGAATTGGAATGTTTTAACTGTGATGGTTACTGCTCTAACCATTGGGCTTGGAATAGATTATTCTATTCACGTGTGGAGAAAATTCGATTCTTTGAAGGAAAAATATGAGCCCTGGGAGGCAATAAAGGAGATGCATGCAAGCACAGGGGCTGCACTGGTCTTATCTGCTAGCACATCGATTTGCGGATTCCTGGTGCTAAGGATTTCTCCGATGCCTGTTGTCCAGGACTTTGGGATTGTGACATCAGTAACTGTATTTTTCTCATTAGTACTTGCACTAGGTTTGATGCCAATTCTTCTAACTGCAGACACTATGATGGACAATAGTGGGAATAATTTGACAGATAATCAAATCGACTAAAATTAATAATTCACTCTAGTAAATCTTTAACATTAACGCTTAGTTCTCTAGCTACCAAGAATAGTGCCATCCAAATTGTCACGTGGCCAAGAGTTTTTCTCTTTTGTTGCGCTCTTTCCATTATTGTTTTTTGAGATAATTTAGATTCCTTTGAAATCATTTGTAGTAAGTTGATTACATCAAACTCTCTAGTGTCATTTTTCGGATCTTTTGTTAATTCTTTTTTAGTCTCATTTTCTTTATCGAAAATATTTGTTTGATTATTTTTCTGCTCTTCGACCTTTTCTATTTTTTCTTTAGGTAATGGGAAGATTGGAGGCTCTTCAATTAGCCGTTGTCTAGGGAACCAACCTAATGGTACATTAATTTTAGAATAATCTGATTTTGGTGATAAACCTAAATCCGAAGATTCAAGCCAACCTTTGGCAATTAATTTTGTTAGCAAATTTTCGGAATCCTGAGGTGAAAGCCAGCCTAGGTCAAGGCTCCAAGTTCTAGTAATAGAATTTGGATTAAGTGGTTCATTACCCCATGTCCGCCAAGTCATTGCTAGTAGCCTTCTAATATCCTCGATTGCTTCACTTTCTCTACTCATCTAATCACCCAGCAACCGAGCCCCATCCAAAACCCAACCTTCTACCTGTCCAGCCCTGCTTAAAGGAATAACTTCTCCTTCATCAGGTGCCAGCCACCATGAAAAAGAATTTCTTAAATTCTGGGGTAAACGATCGAAAACAAAGCCCAAGTCTCCTTTTCTCTTACTAATTAGTAGAATAGATTTTGGCCCTATTTTTTCAACCTCTCTAAGTCGGGGAGATAGTGTATCTGTAATGTAAGTAAGTGATAAATCACTGGGGATATTTATTGTCATCATTATTTGTTCCGATACTGCATGTCCAAGTGAAATTTCTTTGTCAGGGGAGAATATATCTATAGCCGCTCTTTCACAACCAACCATCAATAAATCCATCACTTCCTTATGAGATGTTGCACTAGAATCTACTTGGACTGGGTGGAATTTATCAATGAATTCTCTAAGGAAATTAAAAGGTATATTTTTTCTAACATTTCCGCGAAATTCTAAGTGGATTGGGTGATTGGAAAGACGAAGATCATGATAATCTACAGGGCCCGGCCATAACCCCTCATCGCTCCAAACGAACCTTGCCCAATGCCCCAATATACCCCCCTCGGTTTAGGGTAAAGCACCAACTATATGTTAATCCACTTATCGTAAGAACAAAGCGGTGCAATCACCTGCGGCGGCTCAGGTGAATAACTGAATACTAAAATAGGGTCAGTGGCACAGGAGATGATTGATGAAGGAATACATTGCTCGTGACCCCAAAACAGGTATGCCTCTAGCATTTGGAAAAAGTGGCATTTCTGTAAAGGTGGACGAGGCTTACCGAGCTCCGAAGGGCCCATGGGATGCAATCAAGCATTATGACATAATTTCACTGTGTGATGGGACTATTCAGGCTCTAGAAGTTAGGTGGAAAGAAAAACCACAATTGATTACCAGAAATGATGCAATTAGGGCATTGCCCAGGATTATGAGAGAGCAGCCTGAATTAGTACATAAACAGTTAACAATGGCCCTTTCTGACATTAAACCTGAAGTGAGAATTTCAGCCCTTTTCTCACTTCCATATTGTGCTTTAGTTGAAACTGATGAATTATTTGAGCATCTACATGAATTGTTAGATGATGTAGATGTTAATGTTAGGAAAGCAGCATCAACATGTTTAGAAATCGTAGCGCCTGTTTTCCCTTCAGCTACAGAAGAAACATTGTTTCAAGAATTACAATCATCTGTTGCATCAAGGAGGAAGCATGCATATTCTGCATTGAAGGAGATGTGCCAAGTATGGCCGGAAGTGGTAGTTAATCACCTAGATGAGTTACTACGTTCTGAAAATCAAAATTTGAGATTAGAGGCTTCAAAAATATTACCTCCACTAGCACGAACAAAATCTGCATCTGTGTGGGATTTGATTGGATGGTCATTAACTGATGAATCGGGCCCCGTCAGGGCTCAGGCTGCAAGAACCTTGCCAACACTTGCAAATATTCATCCACAAATGGCTAAGATATTAATAGAAAACTCATTATTTGATACTAATAATCAGGTTAGGAAATCTGCATTAAGGGCATTGAAATCAATTGATGTAAGTGGATTTAGAATGAATAGGTTGTGTATTGATGGTGCAAGACATAGTGATTCTGAAATTCGTAGAGCTTGCATTCTAATGATGCCAAGATTATTCACAGAATCAGAGATGAGGATTCAAGCATTGGAATTATTGAGACAAGAAACTAGGCCGGAATTGATTTCTTTACTTGAAGAACTTTCAATAGATCCAGAAATTGAAGGGGGTGAAGAGGAAAAGAACCGGTTCTTGGCACCTTCCCCTCAGGCTACAAACGAAGATGGTACGCCATTATTGCCCACTTATGAAAGAGGTTTAGACAAGGAAATTACGGGCCCCAAAAGTGATGAAAAATCAAAATCCGATAAAAATAGTTGATTGTTGATTTTGCGTCATCGTTAAAGAGGGGCGTCAGGTGGGGCGGTCGCTGAGTGATACCATGAGTGCAAAATCGGGCGATTGGAAGGCCGAGCAATTCGAGAGATTGTGGTATGGTAAAAGCGCCAAAGGAGAGAATCCTGTGAAGGCAGCTAAATTTCGTCAATACATGCGGGAGCATGTAAGGCAGAAGGTCCCTGACATCAAGTCTGTTAGTCGAAAGAGGGCTGAGACTATTGGGGATGGAGGGGGAGTACACATGAACGAGAATAGGTACTTTACCAAAGAATATTGCCTAAAGTATTGGATGGGCGAACTACAAGAAGAAATTCGCGAAGCTGAGTCCTATTAATTGGGCAGGTGAACGAATGTCTAGTGATTCTACATTGTCTAATGTTAGATTTGATAATTGGAATTTAGAATCCAACATTCTAAATTCTTTATCAGAAAAAGGATGGGATTTTGCTACAAAAATTCAAGCAGAGGCCATCCCAATAGCTCGAAAGGGCAGAAATGTCGTAGGCCAGGCAAGAACAGGTTCAGGAAAAACGGCTGCATTTGGAATTCCATGCATTGAATCAACTCAAACTAATGGAGTTACTCAAGCGATAATAATTACCCCAACTAGAGAGTTGGCACAACAAGTGTCTGAAGAACTTACATGGTTAAAGGGTGAAAAGGGCTTGAAAATTGAGACCGTATATGGTGGCACAGATATTGAAAAGCAAGCAAAGACACTTGATGGCGGGGTCGAAATTATTGTTGGAACTCCTGGCAGAATTATTGACATGTCAAAAAGAGGTCACATCAAGCTTGAAGGAATTACAACACTTTGCTTAGACGAAGCAGATAGGATGTTGGATATGGGTTTCTTCCCTGACATCATCTGGATTCTAGAAAAAATGGTTAATCGAAAACAAACAATGTTGTTCAGTGCTACATTTCCAGAAGAAGTTTTAGAAGCTGCAAATACTTTCATTTCTGATGCAGAACATGTGATGTCCGATGATTTGGAAGTTGAAATTCCTGAAATTGAACAGATGCATATTTCGGTTGGCAGAGCTAACAAATTATGGGCATTAGGTAGAATATTAATTAAAATGGATGAAGACGATCAGATGATGGTTTTTACTAATACAAAACGGATGGTTGACTTACTAACACAGCGTCTTAGCAAATTTAGGCTTAATGCCGTAGGTCTTCATGGTGATATGCCCCAGAACAAGCGCCAGAGGATAATTGAATCATTCAAAGAAGGTAATGATAAGGTGTTAATTTGCACTGATGTTGCTGCTAGAGGTATTGACGTAGATGGGGTTACAATTGTAGTGAATTATGATTTGCCCGATGATGTTGAGAGCTATGTTCATAGAATCGGAAGAACTGGTAGGATGGGTAGGAAAGGTGTTGCTTGGTCTTTTGTTAGTGGTGAAGACAAGGGGCAACTTCAGAAGATTTCAGCAACATGGAACCTTGAGATTCCAGAATCAAATCCCCCCGAACTTCCTGAAGGCGTTAGTAGAGAACCAGTAAAACGCCAACAGGATTGGGCAGAGGTTGCGAATAATTTTGGTATGGTGACAGTAAATTTGTCAATTGGGAAAAATCATGGTGCATCTAATCATAATCTGACCAATTGGTTCCATACCGAAGCAAGACTGGATCAACTTGCTATTGGGGAAGTAACAATTTCAGATAGTTCCAGTCAAGTCGAGATTCATCTAGATAAAGTTGAGTCTGCACTCAAGGTAATGGCAAATAGGAAATGGGATGGCAATTCAGTAAATCTTGAGATTCTAAAGTGAAAATCACTTCACTCTTCTTCATCTGTGTTTGAAGTCCATTGAAATTTCATTAGGGCAAAAGTAGTAAATAATGCACTTGTTAAAAGATTCCTAATTGCCTTTCCCGAAATATTTTCCCATTCTCTAATCTCTTCTGCGCATATTGCAGAAATGACCCCTTCACAACCTAAAGCCTCTATTTTTTCCCTATCAGCCCCATCGTCAAAACCCAGCGTGTATGCTGATGACACGGCTAATATTCCAGCAATAAATAGAATCACTAACGACCATTGTGGTAATGGATTCCTTTGTTTGATTCCCTTTGGTATAGTAATTAACTTGGAAATATCACCGATTTCACGAGTTTTTGACGGTCCACCTACTAGAATGAACCACCCAGTCCACCCAATTAAGATTATTATCAAAAATCCAGAATCTAGCATTAGTTGGTGAAAATCCCACATTGGTGACCAACAACCATACTCTCCCAATGAATTACTACATCCATTTACTGCCAGTGGATATAGGACAAGTAACCTAGAAATGTTTAGTGTACTCAATATTAGCGTCATTGATGCAATCCCCCTCAATTTCAGATTTTTAGAAATCCCTGGAGTCATCCAAATCATGAAACAAACAAATGCGATTTCATGAATTCCAACACACTCGTCAGTTACTTCCAGTAATGGAATATCACTTCCAATCAAATTTGGATGTGTAAAATCAATTACATTTAGCAATCCATTTTCACCAGTTGTAATTATTATTGTATCAGATCCAAATATTATTGAATGTAGGTTAAACCAAATCCAAGCTATGAATTCTTGATAAATTGAAAAACTATCATCGGGATGAGTCATCCAACGATAGAGTAATTCAGCACCAATCAACATGAAAACAACAGTAAAAATAATTTTTACTTTGCCAGCGATTTCTTGCCAAGAAACATCGTCCTGACTCTGCTCCATGATGGCTCGATGAGTTACACCATATCAAAATAACATCCTGAATGGTTTGAAAAGTAGTTAGTTTGTCGAAAGATTAGGGATGCGGGCATGCGAACCATTGACTTGCTAGGATATCACTGCCCTGTTCCAGTAAATGAGACCAAGAAGGCACTTGAATTGTTGTCTGAGGGCGATATTCTAGAGGTAATTGCAGATGATTCAGAGGCAAAGCATGATATTCCGAAGTTATTGGAACGAGTCGGTGCAAGGTTAGTCTCTCTCAAAGAAGATGCAGGTGAAATTAGATTTTACATAGAGAAATAGGGGTGCTTTAATGGTTGATTCAGATTTGCAAATTAGACTAAGTGAAGCTACTGAAATACCCGCAGATGCTCGCCTACCTACTGAAAAAGGAGATTTTAGAATTAGGGTTTTCCATGAAGAAAATACAGGGCTCGATCATGTTGCACTGACTATGGGTGATATGTTTGGTCCCGATCCAGTTTTGGTGAGGATACATTCAGAATGTCTTACTGGTGACGCCTTCGGGAGCCTTAGGTGCGATTGTGGTCCTCAACTTTCGTCAGCAATGTCATTGATTCAAAATAAAGGATGGGGTTGTATAGTATACTTGAGGCAAGAGGGTCGTGGAATTGGCTTGCGAGAGAAGATTAAAGCATACAATTTACAGGATGATGGCGCAGACACAATGGATGCAAATATCATTTTAGGTCACCCCCCAGATGCTAGAGATTATGGGATAGCAACTGAAATTTTGAGGGCTATTGGTATTACTGAGGTTTGCCTTTTAACAAATAATCCAGATAAGGTTAGCCAAATCGAGAGATTGGGTATTAGTGTTGTAGAAAAAATGCCACTTATTGTTGGTGTTAGTAAAGAAAATATAGATTATCTTACTACAAAGGCTGATAGAATGGGTCATTCAATTGATCCTAGTTCCCTATCAAATGATTAGGTTTTTTCTCAAAGAGGGCCGCGGCCGGGAATTGAACCCGGGTTGGCGGGACCACAACCCACCGTCATAACCTCTAGACCACCGCAGCCAATAGGTGGGACGCCCACATACTCGCCCCTAATCAACCGTTCTACGTAGTCATTAATACGAGGGATTGAAGGTCTCCAACAACTTGGGGCGGAATATGGAAGGTAGGGCTAGGCAGGCTCCAGCAATATTACTGGTCATGCTAATTATGGTATCATTGTCATCAATGGTGGCAGGAGATACTGTAATTCGTTCAGAAAATGTTGACTTATTTCCAGAGGGTTCTTTCGATAATGATAGCGAATGGTCAATTTCAACTCAACATGGTTTCTCCTCCGAAGATTCCGCACACTGGACCGAAGCAATGGTTACAGATGGCCATTTGTCATTTACTCATTCAAGACCAAGAAATATAGATCAATTCACTAGTTGGTCTAGCATTTCAGCCACCAATAGTAACGAATCACTTGGTGCCCCTGATGGAGGCTATACATGGAGTAAGGGACCTGAAATAGAATTGGAAGGTTTTGATTTCTCTGAACATTACAACAAACCATTATTGAATGCAACTCTAATGGTTTCGTTTGCAATTCCAGAAACGCTTCAGGACGATGAGGTAAGAATTGAAATGGATTGGAATGGCCACATTTATCTCATTGAGAAGTTTGCTCATACTCAAACTGCAATCAACAATATGCAGGGCAATCCTCTTCAAATGTCGATTGATTACTTGAGAAATTGGACTTGGGCTGAACTAGAAAATACAATGATTACAGTTGATTATGCATCTTCAGGTGGGGTTGATGATAGTGAAGTACAAGTTGATGCTGTTGGGATAAAAGTAGAATACCAGTCCCAATGGTCTGGTCTAGATTCAGCCAAAGCTACTCATTCAACATCTATGAGTATGTCTCCATTCCATGATTTCAACCTGGCTCAAGGGAATCACAATAACATCGTTACAGATAGTTGTGGTTTGAATGTAGCAAGCGGCTCTTCAGGTGAATGGCAGTCCCCTTCCTTGCAATTGCCATACGATCAATCTTGGGGTAGGATTCACCTATTTGGTAACGCAACAGCTTCAATTGAAATTCAAACTAGTATGGATGGTTTGAGTTGGTCGGAGGGTGTTGTATATAATGACAATTCAATAATTTCTGGAAATAATTATGTCCGTGCTGAAATTGTGTTATTTGATGGCTGTCTTTCAGGCGTTAGAATAGATTTCAATGACCCGAGTATTTTCATTTCTGGTGAAATATCAGGTAGTAATGATGGTTTGGTAGATAATTTCAGTTATCTTAGCGTGGCAGTTGGCAATGAATTAGTGGCTACTCATTCGATGGCAATAGGGCAATTTCAAATTTCAATACCTATTGGTAAATTCTTGCCCTCTGAAGGAGATGATTTGACAATTGGTGTTGGTGCTAGATTTTATTGGTCATCTTCTGGAGAAGCAGAAACATTGGTTGCTCAAATTGAGGACATGACTCTTTCTGGGGGGTTTGTAGTTGAATGGGATTTAGATCCTAATTGTGAAACTCCTTCTGATATTTTCCTAGAAGAAGACGGGATTGGAAGTGTAGTTCCTTTCAGAAGTTCCTGCTCTGATGATATCACTGAAACTGATTCATTACAGGTTTCGGTATCGTCCAGTGATGAAACATTGGTTATCGCTTCTGTATCTGATGGAAATATTGTAATTAGTCAGCAGTCTGAACAATCTGGAATTGCATATGTACAAGTTGTCACTACGGATGAAAGAGGCAATCAATGGTCATCATCAATGGATGTTGTAGTTTCTTCAATAGACGACCCCCCGACATATGCAAATCTCCCACTGGAAGTTTTAGTTCCAGTTGGTGACCCGGTATCTGTATCTCTTAATGTGGCAGATATAGACACAGATTTTGCTAATTTGACCATAGTCACAGATACTTCATGGGCAACTATAGATGAATACGGAGACCTTTTGCTTTCACCCCTTTCGCCTGGAACATTTGACATTTCTATTACAATTTCAGATGGTACAACTACTATTACTGAATATATTACCATTCTTTCAACTGCAGACCCTGATTTACTAATAGAGGAGGTAGATTTGAATACAGATGAACTGAAAGTTGGTTCATTAGCCGAAATCAAGATATGGGTCAGAAACGATGGTTTGAGTTCAGCCTCACTAATCACAGTTCGTTGTTATAATGGCGAAACCCTAATCGATAGTGCAAATATTACACATATAGAAGAATCTGGAATTGCATCAACTTCTTGCTTCTGGCAATTGCCAAACCAAGTAGGTAACACCTCACTAAGAGTATTTGTTGATCCAACTCATGACATTCTAGAGGTTTCTGAATCGAATAACGAGTATTCTACTACAATAGAAATTCTACCATCAGATCAGAAAGAAAGTGGGGCCGATTCGAATTCTAATCCGATAGTTTCCTCAAACGTTATTTGGGTGGTTTCCGCAATTGTGATTCTAGTGGCAATTATAGCTATGCAAATGGGTCCGGGGAAGATAAGGAGAGATCTTGATTAAAATTGATCAAATATTTTGTTTTAATCGAATTTATATGTTTTGAGCGAACATAATGACGGATAATCCCTTATTTTCGGATAATGGTTATAGGTGCCCCGTGTCTGAAAAGACTGCTTTCACAAGTCAGTTGCGTCTGGCGGGGGTGAGAGTGGGGGATGCGAAATGGGAACATTGAAAATAAGACTTGAAACAGAAGAATGGATTTACGAAGAGTACGAAATAAACTGAATATCGCTTATATTACCATCTTTTCGGATAGGTATCGGTTTGCATCAAGACTAAGTTTGGTCTTGCGACTTCACCACCATTCATGTTGGGAACGTCGCTACCATTTACACTCATAGTTGCCAAGCAGACAATTTCACCTTTTATTGTCATTATAGCCACTTCGTCTCCCCTGTTTACTTTGTTATTTATTCCAACAATACCAGGTCTTGCTAATGGAGCGCCATGAGCTAGGGCGGAAGCAGCGCCATCTTTGATTATAATTTTCGGAATTCCTTCTACTAGTTTTTCAACAGGCTGCAATATTTTCTTCATTGCTGCAGGCTCATCATGCTGTTTCCACAAATAAATAGCATCACTTAATTGATGCATTGTAATGGCATCATTTTCAGAAAAATAACCACTTTTGCTTCTTCTTAGTTCTAGGAGTTCTACTTCACCACCCAGTAGCAACCCCAGATCTCTAGTTAAGGTTCTAACATATGTCCCTGCCTCGCACTGAATTTCACAAAGTAATATTCTTTCATCTCGTTCTAATATATTGAATGATTTGATTGTTCGTTGTCTAACCTGGACCTTGACTGCTGATTCTTTAGGGGGTACGTTGTGTATCCTACCCTCTAGATTGGATATCGCATTTTTCAAATTGCCCTCTTTTATGTCATTTGGGATTTTCATTACACAAATGTATTGTTTTTCTCCCTTTAATATTCTACCAGTTAATCTCGTAGCACAACCCGATAATAAAAGCAGCCCTCCATTTGCAAATGGGTCTAGAGTTCCACCATGGCCTAGTTTCTCAACCCCTAGCATTTCCCGAGCCCAAGCTGCTAATTGGTGGCTACTTGGTCCAGATGGTTTATCCAAAAGTATCCAACCACCCTCTAACAGTTGTTCTATTGAACGACTCTCTGGTGGGCAGCCATATTTTGGTTCTGAAATGGCATCTTTATCCAAGATTGTCCAATCCTCATCTTTCATTATTAAACACCCCTTTTGTTTAGTTCCTTTTCAACTATATCAGCCACTTCATTAGCATTTAGTGTGTCAGTTTCGATAATCATATTGTAAGGTGTCATGTCTTCAAGTGATATTGCGTAAAGGTTGTTATATCTTTTCTGATCACTATCCATTCTTTCCCTAATTCTTGAAATAGCATCTTCATGTGTCCCACCTTCTCTCATTACTACTCTATTTGCCCTTTCTTCGATG
>PBPH01000005.1 GCA_002725475.1 Methanobacteriota archaeon
TGACTCCGGACATAGAGAGATTATTCACATAGCAGCCGCTTATGGATTAGGGGAATTGGTTGTACAAGGAAGTGTCACACCGGACACTTATTCAATTTGGAAAGAAGGCTTGAGAAGAGGTAACTTTGCCATTGTACATAGAGTACTAGGAACCAAAGATACTAGAATGGTTTATGCTGAAGGTACTGTAAATGAAGTCAAAACTGCATCAGTCCCACTCGACGAAAGAAGGGCATGGGCCCTTAACCATAAAGAATGCCGCCAACTTTCTGAAATGGCACTAGCCATCGAAGAACATTACGGGCAGCCGATGGATATTGAGTGGGCTAAGGATGGAATTTCTGGAGAACTTTTTATCGTTCAAGCGCGGCCAGAAACGGTTCATGCTCGATCCAATAATGCAATTTTGATTAGATATAGAATGGACAGCTCCTTGACTAAGAGATTGAAGAAGCGAAGTGTATTGGCTACTGGACAAGCAGTAGGTAAGAGAATTGCTTCTGGCAATATTAGAACGTATAGGGCCTACGATGAGGTATTGGAGGGAAAGCGAATAATTAGAAAAAAAATATCTCAAGGAATTAGAATAGAAGAAATCCCATATGAAGAGAGGGTGTTTGAAGAGGGAGATGTCTTAGTTACAGAAATGACTACTCCGGATTGGGAACCACTGATGAAACAAGCGTCATTAATAGTCACACGTAAAGGGGGTAGAACCTCGCATGCGGCTATTATTGCTAGAGAATTTGGAATTCCTGCTATTGTGGGTTGTGCTGATGCAATGGAATTGGAAAATCTGGCCCCTGTGACTGGAAGTTGTGCTGAAGGTGATACTGGATTTATCTATGAAGGAATTCACCCCTTTGAAATTGAAGAAATTGAAATTGATGCAAATACTGAGTTGGATACCAAAATCAAATTGAACGTGGGATTTCCCACAAAATCGCTTGTTGATTCCCAGTTACCCGTTGATGGAGTTGGTTTAGCGCGAATTGAGTTTGTTCTATCCGCAGAGGTGGGGATTCACCCCCTTGCCTTCATCCATCACAATGAACTCAAGACATTTCTAGAAACTGGTGAAATTGAAGAAAGCATTTCTGCTTATTCTGAATCTCTAGAAAGGGTGGATGAATCAGTAATTATTTCAGCAGTTGAATCAGTAGAAAGAAGGGCTTGGTTATACGATGATAAGTGTGATTTATTCATTGATAAATTACGTGAAGGTGTTGGCCTAATATGTGCTGCATTCCACCCAAGAAAGGTCCTAGTTCGACTTTCGGACTTCAAATCCAATGAATATAGGGAACTCATAGGTGGGAGGATTTTTGAGCCATTGGAAGAAAATCCAATGATTGCGTGGAGAGGTGCGTCAAGATATTTAGATGACAAATTCAAACCTGCATTTGAAATGGAACTTCAAGCCATGTCTTCAGTGCGTCACGATTTTGGATTAGATAATCTACAATTGATGGTACCATTTTGCCGCTCTCCTGAAGAGGGGGAAGCTGTCAAAGATTTGCTAAATAATCATGATGTTGGGCCTGCTTCAGGAGTTCCGCTTTTTGTTATGGTAGAATTACCTTCAAATGTAATTGATGCTGAAAATTTCATAGAAAAAATGGAACTAAATGGAGGATCTATCGGATCAAATGATTTGGTCCAAACTGTGTACGCTGTATCTCGTGATGATTTGGAAGGTTATCAACATCCAGTGGATGCTCGCTCTCCCGCTGTTAAAAATTTAATTCGGGAAGCAGTTGAAAAATTTAATTCCGCTGGACTTGAAATTGGAATCTGTGGTCAAGCACCTTCAGACTATCCGGAAGAATATCCTGCCTTCCTAATAGAATGTGGAATAACTTCAATTTCTGTCACTCCAGACACTGCAATGGCTGTCAGAGTATCTGTTGCTGAAGCAGAGATGAAACTAAAATCTTGGAAATCATAGTTTTACAGGTCTAGTTGCACCGCATGCTTGACATTTTAGTAGGGTAGTGCGATCCTCTTTGATGAATCTGGTATCAGGCGCATTGCATTGACCGCACAAAACAAATGTATGCACATAGTTCCCCAATTTCTCTTTAATCCTCTTAGGTGGAATTCGGCCCTTTAGAAGAACTCTTCGTTCTTCTCTTGAACCAGATGTCCCAAGTTCGTTCTGCATAAAATGATAAACATGATTTCCATCCCTATCCATCATGTCAACAATATCTGAAAAATTTCTGATAATGGTCTGACTTCCTTCAATTAGTACATCTGGCTCAGGCAACTTCCATCTCGCAGAGGATGACAAATCCTGAGGAATGTTATCGCGTGCTCGGTCGAGAAGAGACTCGTAATCAAACCCTGCCATCGATTTGCCGACCTGAGCACCCCTGTTAAGGGCACCGATAATTCAACAGTCTGGCCACCCCCCGGCGAATATTGATGAGAGAACAGGTAGAGGTCAAATTTACTCGAATTCACGATGACGCTCAAGCACCCACTCATGGCTCCACTCTTGCTGCTGGATGGGATTTAAGGACAATAGAAGAGACGGTGATTTTGAAAAGCATTTCTTCAAAAGTAAAAACCGGATTGAAAGTTGCAATTCCAGCAGGTTATGAAGGGCAAATCAGAGCTAGATCATCCCTTGGGGCTAAAGGCTTGATTTTACCTAATGCACCTGGAACTATTGATGCTGATTATAGGGGGGAATTGATGGTTCTAATGACCTGGATTGGGGATGGTGATTCGTTCACTATCCCAAAGGGAGAAAGAGTTGCACAATTGGTCATTTCACCCATACCAAATGTTTCATTTATTGAAGTCAGTGAATCCGAACTTACTGATACGGAACGTGGAGATGGGGGTTTCGGCAGCACCGGACGCTTCTAAACATCTGCCAATTTTTTTATTTGTTGAGTTTTGAATGTTTACACACCGCCTACGGCGGTGGGTTCATATCGGTCTTTCTCACCCTTAGAATCGAATGGCACTGAGTGTAGATGAATTAAGAGCGAAGGTTCTTGCCCTTAGAGAGCAAGGTTTGAACGACCAACAGATTGCTGATGAGATGTCAATTTCCAAGTCTACCATCACTTGGTTACAGGGGACCTCAGCACCTGAAGGGAAGCCGGATGATGTTCGGATTGGGTGGCGTACAATTGGAGTAAGGCCGCAGAGAGTTGATGGAATTGGAATGATAATGGCAGACATTGTCGATGAACACTTTCCTGATGGAATAGATACAATAGTAGGAATTAGCCTAAATGGAATACTATTCGCGCAATCTGTTGCTGCACAGGTTGGGGCTGAAATCTCAATTTTCCGTAGTGCAGTTGGTAACAAAGGAGGAGCGCTTTCCGAGAAGTATGGTAATGTAGGAGGGCGCAAAGTGGTCATAGTAGATGATTTGTTAAACAGTGGTGAAACGATGAGAGGGGCTATTAGCGCACTAACAGGGGAGGGAGCTGAAGTCGTGCTTTGTATGGTACTAGTAAATAAGACCGAGAAAAACGAAATTTCAGGAGTGCCCCTTCGTGGTTTAATCAGAGCAATATCGGTTTAATCGGGTGTGAATAATGCACTGGGCAGATGTGATTGCCGAGCGACTTGCTGAAAAAGGCGATTCTCATGTAATGGCAACGGGAATCACGCCTTCAGGACCCATACACGTTGGTAATATGAGGGAGGTATTGACTGCAGATATGGTAGTTCGAGCATGTGAGAGAATTGATTTGAAGGCCGAATTGGTCTATATTGCCGACTCAGCTGATCCTTTGAGAAAAATTTACCCATTTTTAGATGAAGATGTATATTCAGAATACGTTGGACATTCTTTAGCAACAATTCCGTCACCTGATGGCAATGGGAGCTATTCGGATTTCTTCCTAAATCCGTTCTTTTCTGCTTTGGATGATATTGGTGTTGAATATAGGGTTGTTGACGCTTATGAATCATATCAAGAAGGAAAATACATTGAATCTACAAAAACTGCAATCGAAAATAAAGACGAAATATCTCAAATTATTCAACAAGTTTCTCAAAGACCTCTTGATGATGACTGGTTTCCCTACAACCCCATAGATGATCAAGGAAATATGCATGGAATTAAGGTAACTGCTTGCGAATGGCCGTTTGTAGAATGGGCTTCTGAAGATGGAAGAACTGGTCGGACAAACATCGAGAGAGGTGGTGGGAAACTACCATGGAGGCTAGATTGGCCCGCCAGATGGAACTGGCTAGGAGTAACCTTCGAAGGATATGGTAAGGACCACTCTGCAGCTGGCGGTTCATGGGACACTGGGNAGAAATTAGCCCCATTGTTTGGNTCACCACCCCCAATGGGTATGATGTATGAGTGGATTTATCTCAAAGGAAAAGGAGCAATGGCTAGTAGCAAAGGAAACACTGTTAGTGGGAGAGAATTTCTTGATATCGTGCCCCCAGAAATTATGCGCTTTTTGATTGCTAGAGTAAAACCTAGCAAACACATCGATTTTGACCCAGGGGAGGGTTTGATTTCACTTGCTGATGAATATGAGAGGCTCGAACAGAAATATCATAAAGAATTGGTAGGAATTGAACATAAAAAGATTGACGAAAGTAGTCGCAAAGAACAGCAATTAATGGATGAAGCAAGAAAATTTGAGTTGGCTCAGGGTTTGAGAAAGGGTACAAAACATAGTGAGGGTTTGGGTATTTCTTTTAGTCATCTATCAACTCTTTGTCAAATTAAATCAAATCAAAAAGATCTTTTGAATTCCCTATCTAGAAGTCATGAAATTAATTTAGATAATCCTGACAAACGTCTTTTGGATCGTGTTGAGAGAATGAGGAACTGGATTGATTCGGATTGGTTTCCGGATAATGCTAGGATTGAATTGGCTAAATCAATAGATTCTGCTAATTTTAACGATGCTCAAATTGCTTTACTCAATAATTTCTCATCATTTGGAAACACAATTAAATGGAATGAAGGAAATATACAAGAAGCAATCAAAAAAGCAATCTCTGAATCTGAATTATCACCACGTGAAGCCTTTAATACACTATATCAAAGTCTCCTGAATAGGGATAAAGGACCTAAATTAGCACCCTTATTAGTTGAGTTGGGTCAAGAGGATGTAATTGCTCTTCTCGGAAGTCTAAACTAGGCCTGTAAATGGCACAAGATGGCACGAATCAACATTATGATTGAAATGGTATGGGTGTGTGAAAGGTCTGATGCCGGTCTACTGCCCCAAGTGCGAAGGCCCCAACGAAGCCACTGCAAAGTTCTGTTTACAATGTGGAAATGACTTCGAAGAAGATGGGTTAATTACCTCTACTGGCCACGATGTAAAGGCGTTAAAAGAAGCAATAAAATCCAGAGATGATTTATCGATGGCTGAGAAGTTTGACCTGATTGCAAAGGTAGAAGAGGGGCAGAATCCAATCGAATTAGGAATTGCGGCTTCTGCTGATC
This sequence comes from Methanobacteriota archaeon, assembly GCA_002725475.1. Taxonomy (GTDB): domain Archaea; phylum Thermoplasmatota; class Poseidoniia; order Poseidoniales; family Thalassarchaeaceae; genus MGIIb-Q1. The sequence goes on from PBPH01000005.1 coordinate 5,450, forward strand.
AGTCTTCATCTGAAGAGACTACTACAGTTCCCGGCCCAAAAACCCCTTCAGACTCCACAAGTACAGCATTTCACACCAACCCAGCAGCTGCAGCTGCTGTAGCACTCGTTTCCCATGAAAGCGATGCTTGGGGGATGGTAATGTCGGGCAGGGTGAAAACTACTGAACCGGTTTTCCAGCAAGCAATGAATCTAGGCATGGATGCGAGCCACCATATTCATGATATTTCACATGGCGGAATTGATGAGACGAATCTAACTAATGATGATTTGAGGGCAATTCCGGTGCTGAAGCCACCTAAGAGATCGTTTTGCCCAAAATGTGGTTCTGATATTCTCTCCCACAGCAATCTACAATGGAAAAAATGGAGAGACCATTCCGCAGAAGTAGTACAACTTCAAGCTCAGGCGGCCATGGAAGCTTCTCTAGTTCAAATCGCTGCACACTATGTAACAGCAATTGATGAGTTAGAGATTGCAAACAAAGAACTGGAAGAGAAGTTAGCAAATGTTGACACAAAGGCTTTGGAAAAGAAAATCGAGCCGCAGGTTCGAAAGAAGGTTCGAGAAGAACTGGAAAAAGAGTACAAATCAAAATCTGTAGCAACCGCTGATGCTCAGCCAGCAAAAGTAACTGCGACTAGAACTGGTAAGTCAAAACCGCAAACGAAGTCAAAGCCTGGAGGAGCAGCAGGGCTCTTTGGAGGGGGACCTAAGGTTACTAAGAAATTTGAAGGCGATCCAAAGGACAAGGTGGATTGGTTCCTTGCTGAAGCATTAGACACAATATATGACCCTCACGGGACTGGTAAAGCCCTCAAACCTAAGACAATCTTGGCTCGCTCTAGTGATGGTAACGTACGGGTTCAAGATGTCGTTAGGATTTACGCTGATGAAGGCGAGGAAGGACTTAGTGAATTAGCTTGGACAAGCCCATCGACCCGCTATATCATAGAAGCATTCGATTCTTGCTGATATTAATATCAGAGATAATCGACTTGCAATAGTCTTGGCTCAGGCATCCCATCCTTCGCGGCATCTATCGCTTGAACTTCCATTCTTGCACCAGACATCGTAGTTACGAAAGGAATGTTCAATTCTACTGCCAAACGACGCATCATATTCCCATCTAGAACTGCGCCCCCACTCTTACTAGGTGTATTTATTACCAGATTTATTTTTCCTTGCCTCATTAAATCCAGTGCGTCAGGTGAATGATGTTCTGCAATTCGATAAACTCTTTCAACTGGAACCCCACTATTCTTCAGGGCATTTGCAGTTCCTGTTGTAGCATAAATGGTAAAACCCATTTCAGATAGGTTTCTTGCTACAGGAACTATTGATTCCTTGTCTTCATCCTTTACGGTGAGATAAACTCCACCAGAGGTTGGAACTGGTAATTCAGTAGCAAGTCTCGCTTTGAGATATGCTCTGGCTGGATTTTTATCACTACCCATTACTTCCCCAGTAGATTTCATTTCAGGGCCAGGGGCAGGGTCTAGACCTCTTAGTTTAATGAAAGGAAATACTGGTGCTTTAACACACACCAAATCGGTAGTTCTTTTGGGAATTTCAAGATCTTCTAATTTTGCTCCTATGGTCACCCTAGCAGCGATTCTAGCAAGTGGTATGCCAGTTGATTTGGCCACAAATGGGAAGGTGCGAGAGCCTCTTGGATTGACCTCCAAAACATATAATTCATTATCACATATGGCAAATTGAATATTGAAACAACCAATTATATTCAATCCAATTCCTATTCTTTCTGTCCAATCCTCGACCTTTTGAAGTATATCATCTGAAACATTCTGGGGAGGAATAAAGCAAGTAGAATCACCGGAATGAATTCCCGCTTCCTCCAAATGTTCCATTATTGCCCCAATTAGAACTTGTTGTCCATCTGAAACTGCATCCACATCTAGTTCAATAGCATGGCCAAGATATTCATCTGCTAATAATGGCTTATCCGGAGCGATATATGCTTCAGACATATAGGCCTCCAATTGAGAATCGTTAGTCAGTATTTCCATACCCCTTCCACCAAGAACGTAAGATGGCCTAATAAGAACCGGGAATCCTATCTCTTTTACTGCACTTCTAACCTCTTCAGGAGTGCTGCCAGTTAATCCATGGGGCATTTTCAGTTTGGCTCTTTTAGCAAACGCCTCGAATCTCTCCCTATCACTAGCTTCATCAACTGCATCAGGAGATGTACCTTCAAGTCTCAGATTCAGACCCATGTCAGACAGGTGTGTATTCAAATTATCCAGAGGCAACGCCAGATTAATTGCAGTTTGACCACCAAATTGGAGAAGTATCCCATCAGCACCTTCTCTTAGAAGAATTTCTGACACGCATTCAAGTGTCAGGGGATCGAAATAGAGTCTGTCTGATGTGTCAAAGTCAGTAGATACTGTTTCAGGATTATTATTGATTAAAATTGCTTCATGCCCGACTTCTCTAATTGCTTGAACTGCGTGCACAGCACCATAATCAAACTCAATGCCTTGTCCTATTCTAATAGGCCCAGAACCTATAACGACCAACCTTCTAGATTCTTCTCCCTCAGCAGAAAATTTCCTTTCATGAGGTACTCTATCAATACCATTTTCGCAATTTGGCTCGTATGTCGAGTAGTAATATGGAGTAACTGCTGAAAACTCTGCAGCACAGCTATCGACCATTCTATAGACAGGATGCACGCCAAGCTTATGCCTTCTAGCCATTATATCGAATTCTGAAAATCCGTTTTTCTTAATCCGCCATCCAGTACTTGGGTAACCTGCCATTGCATCAGAAATATGTGCATCAGTCATTCCGTTAGATTTCCAAAACCTCATCAATTCCGAACTTATTGACTCTGCGTCTCCTTTATTTCCAGCCTCAACTACAGAAAAATCAATCTTAGCCATTCTCTCAAATTGGTGAAGGAACCAACGGGTGATTGATGTAATTTCTTCAACCTTATCAACAGACCAACCTCTTCTAAATGCTTCATAGAGTGCTCCCATTCTACGATCTGTGGCAATTCTCAACCAATCTTCTAATAATTCATCGGGCAATGGTTCTGTTGCTCTATCCCCCATTCCTTCCCCTTCAGATATATCTGCCATTGTAAGAGGCCTGGGGTGTGGTTGTCCATATTCAAGAGATGCCCAAGCTTTTAGGAAGGCTTCTTGAAAAGATCTTCCAATTGCCATCACTTCCCCCGTTGATTTCATAGAGGTCCCTAAAGTTCTGTCTGCAGTTCTGAATTTGTCAAATGGCCAACGTGGTATCTTAACTACACAATAGTCTAGTGTTGGCTCAAATGCTGCAGTGGTCCCCTCTCCAGTGATTGGATTGGGTAATTCATCTAGAGTATATCCCACTGCAATCAAAGCAGCCATCCTAGCAATAGGGTAACCTGTCGCCTTGCTAGCTAATGCTGATGAACGAGAAACCCTAGGATTTACTTCAATTACCCGATAATCCCCCGTATCCTGATTAAATGCAAACTGCACATTACATCCACCTTTGATATCGAGTCTGCGAATTAGTCGTAATGCGGCATCTCGTAACATCTGATGGTCCCGGTCAGAAAGCGTTTGCTGCGGCGCAACCACCACAGATTCGCCGGTATGAACACCCATTGGATCAATATTTTCCATTGTACAGACTATTATGCAGTTGTCAGAAGCATCTCTCATAACTTCATATTCATGTTCTTGCCATCCTAGAATACTCTCCTCGATTAGAACTTGCCCTATTTGTGAATGGAGGATACCTTGACTTGCTATTTCCACTAATTGGCCCTTATTCCATGCAGTCCCCCCACCAAGCCCTCCAAGAGTAAAAGCAGGCCGGACTAAAAGTGGGTACTTTCCAATTTTTTCGGCGGCATCTAATACTTCATTAATAGAATTACAAGCATGGGCTTCACAAATTGGGAGGTTTACTTCTTGACAAACTTGATTGAATAAGTCTCGATCTTCTGCTTCGTCAATAGAAACTAAATCACATCCGATTAATTCAACTCCTAATTTTGCAAGAGAACCATCGTGGGATAAATTCGAAGCAAGATTTAGGGCAGTCTGGCCACCCATGCCAGCCAATAGTGCATCTGGCTTCTCTATCTCAAGGATTCTACGAACTACATCTGGCAATAGAGGTTCAATGTAAATTTGGTCGGCCATCTCGGGGTCATTTTGGATTGTCGCCGGATTACTATTGACTAGAATTACTTCGTATCCATCGGCTCTGAGCGCCCTACATGCCTGTGATCCTGAGAAATCAAATTCGGCAGCCTGACCAATTTTTATTGGGCCTGAGCCTAGAATCATAATCCTTTGAATATCATTTCTCCTAGGCATCAAGAAACACCTCTTTTGGAGAGCGGTAGCCCACCATCCATCACCTTGGAAACAATTTGTGAAAAGTTGTCAAACAAAGGTGCTGCGTCATGCGGACCTGGGCACGCCTCAGGGTGATATTGGACACTGAATGCTGGACGACCCACAACATCCAAACCCTCAACAGTTCTATCATTGGCATTAACAAAGCGGACCTTGGTTTCTGCCTCTGAAAGAGCAGAAGGTGAGCCCACACTATTCCAAATTGGATGAGGCGCTAGAGGCTCCTCACCTCTTGGATTAACTGCAAAACCATGATTTTGACTGGTGATGCTCACCTTACCAGTTACCAAATCGACAACTGGCTGATTTGCTCCCCTATGCCCATAACGCAACTTGTAAGTTTCAAGACCTGTCGCTAAACCTAACAATTGGTGCCCAAGACAAATCCCCATGACAGGCATCTTCTCTTCCAACCCAGCAGCTATTGTTTCTCTAGCCATCATTGCTTTTCCAGAATGAGCAGGGTCCCCTGGACCATTTGAACAGAACAGGGCGTCAATCTGCCAATCTACAATTAATGAATCAAAACTGATGTCCGGAGGGCACCACAAAACTTCAAATCGATTGCTTAATTGCCTCAAAATATTGTATTTAATTCCACAATCCAATGCTGCAATTCTAGGTTTCGGAATCCCATTCTCATCAATTACCCCCTCATTGATTAGGACTGCATCGTTCCTACTCACTTCATCTACTAAATCATCTAAATCTGGAGATGTCATTACTTCTAGCCTTTTAACCATCTCTTCTTCCATCTCAATTGGGCCGAATTGACAAAGAATCACACCGTGTTCCCTGACCCTTTTTGTTAGGGCACGAGTGTCAACTGATGAAATCCCAGGAACTCCATGTGCCAGTAAGAAATCATGTACCGAACCTATACATTCCCTATGATCTGGAAATTCTATCCACTCCCTACAAACCACTCCACGAGGCCAGACACCTGCAGATTCTGAAGCACCTGCTGAAATTCCATAATTACCCAAAAGTGGCCAAGTGAATGTTAGAACTTGGCCTGCAAAAGATGGGTCTGTAAGAGATTCCTGAAATCCCGTCATCCCCGTGGTAAAGACAAGCTCCCCTTCACCGATAGTGGCTGAGCCAAATAATTCCCCTTCAAATCGGGAACCGTCTGCAAGAAGTAGTACTCCTCGGCCACTGGCAACCAAATCATCAGGGGAAGACGAGGGAAGTAGGGTATCAGCGGCGTCAATCCCGCAAAATGGGCTCAAAACACCGGGTTGGCCTTCTCCGGGACTAAAGCCGCGTGTCGATGTCACCTTCGCACCTTAGAATCGTGCTTGCAATCCGTTCATAATCATTGAGACGCGATTTATCATTTAATTTGCGAATCGATAGGTCAAAAATTTGGAATTTCATTCTTCTTCGATCATATCTTTCCCTCGTTCTGAAGGGTTGATTCTTAATTTACCATCAGTGAATTCTTCTGGAGATGAGACGCCGTCATTTAATCTCTCTAGAAATGCTGCTAAAGCAGCGATTTCACTGTGTGGTTGGTTACCCACAGCAACATTATATTGGCACATCTCATAATATTCCCTAGACACCTTAGCTCCACCAACCACTATTGCAATTGGCATATCCTTTGGAAGTTCCAAAATCGCATCTTGATAGGGCACCCCGTACATAGTGAGATGGACTGCAGTGCCACCTTTTGCAATGAAATTACGAAGAAACCCTAGAGGGGATTGTTCGTGCCTTGCAATCATTTTACCTCCGAATCTCTCTTTAACGTCATTTAATGTGTCTAGAATTGCTTGATCATTATCGCCGCACAAAATATATTCAGAGGCTCCAAATACCCTTGCGGTAAGTCCAAGATGTGTTGACATTCTTGGATCTCTGCCAGCTCTATGGCTCAATCTGATAATTCTGATGTCGGACATGGAACACCCATCTACGTACTCACGCGGAGGGGACTTCCTCTTCATCATTACCAAATTCACCAGCCCCCAACAAAAGTGGCTCATCCAGGGGGGTCATTTCAATTGGGAAAGATTGTAACATTTTTTGAACCCAAGTAAGTAAAATAGAGTCTAGAATCATATTTGTAGCAAAATGAACCATGATTGCTAAAGCACCAATTCTGAGTGATTGGAGAACCAATGAGTATTGGCCTTGTTCTGTAAAAATGAGCCAACCAACGGGTTCCAAAGTAAAATACAGAGCGATTATCAATAATACACCACCAAGGGCACCTGACTGCCAATTATTTCTTTCTCGGCTATGCATTAGCAAAACTGTAGCAATTAGGACGAAAATAGGGATTAAATATGATACATGAATAAATTCAAGGTCCATGATCATTGAAGTAGGTAGTTCAGGATCGGAATCCCCCAATGAGTTCCCAATGACTGAAACTGTTAGCCACCAAAATATTCCAATCGTTGCGAATAGAATGCCCCCCATTACTGAACGACTGTGAATCATCTGACCCATTTCATGATGGTCTTTTGGCTGTAGCCTATTCAACACACTGTTGGCAAGTTCAAGGTTGTCTGGGTGTGGCAAATTTGCATCGCTATCAGTCACTTCCAACCTAGAATCCGCAATCTCATCCCCACCTTCAGACGATGCTCCCACTTCAACCACGGAGGGCTTGGTCACTGCGTGGGATGATAAACGATTGCCCCGAGGGCGGGTTAGACATGCGTGACTTGGCACCTTTCTTGAAATGCCGGAATGATGGGCGGCCGCGTTTAATGGGCATTGTAAATGTGACTCCGGATTCGTTTCACGCAAATTCTAGAGTTTCTTCGATAGAAGATGCTGTGCAGCGCGCTATTCTAATGTGGGAAGATGGTGCAGATTGGGTAGATATTGGAGGGGAATCAACTCGTCCAGGTTCCAAACCTGTAGATGTAAATGAGGAAATGGAGAGAGTTGTTCCAGTAATCAAGGCTCTTCGAGAGGCAAAACCGTTTGGTTTGATTTCTGTTGATACTCGCAGAGTTGAAGTTGCTTCAGCTGCCCTTGAAGCCGGTGCAGATATGATTAACGATGTTTCTGGACTTAGGAATAAGGAAATGTTTGATTTGGTGATTCATTCAGTAAGCCCTGTATGCATCATGCATATGCAGGGAGAGCCTGGAAATATGCAAAATAATCCACATTACGAAGACGTTGTTTCTGAAGTTAGTCAAAACTTATTGGGCACTGCGGACAGACTTATTCGGGAAGGCCACCCACCAGAACTAATCATTCTCGACCCCGGGATTGGATTCGGAAAAAATTTGAAGCAGAATCTAGAATTGTTGTCAAATTCATCAAATTTAGGTAGTCTCGGCAGGTTTCCGATACTTTGGGGAGTAAGTAGGAAATCGCTTTTTGATGATTTATTGAATAGGGAGAAGTCAGAAAATCGGCTTTCAGGAACACTTGGAGTCGCCGCTTATGCCTATCGTAAAGGAATTGACATACTAAGAGTGCATGATGTTGCCGAGCATAATGATTTATTGAAAGTCATAACCCAATTGGAGGCATTGGAAAATGAGTGATGTACCAATCATAGATATAGATGAAAAATTGCGAATAATTGGCACGGCCCATATTAGTCGCAGTAGCGCAGATGTTGTGAGGCAAAATATCGTCGATTGGAAACCTGACGTAGTTGCTGTAGAATTAGATGAAGGTCGTCTTAGAGCACTTAGAAACCCGGAGGCTTTTGACGCGGAAGCATTATCAAAAGTAATCAAAACAGGAAGAACAACACTAGTTCTTTTCCAGAGTTTATTGGCAGTAGAACAGAGGAAAATGGGAATCGAAGTAGGAGAGCAGGTGGGCGTCGACCTCCTTGCAGCAATCGAAACCGCGGAAGAATTCAACATCCCAGTTGAATTAGTAGATCGAGATATCCAAATTACTCTAAAAAGGGCTTGGAAAAGGATGAAACTGCTGGAGAAGTGGAGAATTCTATACTCACTATTAGGGGATGAACCTGATGAAGAAAATGTTGATGTTGAAAGTTTGCTTAAAGATGGAGATTTAATCACTCAACTGATGAATGAATTACGTGAAAGTGCCCCTGGTGCTGGATCTGTGCTTGTAGATGAAAGAGATGACTACTTAGCTGGATCAATAGATGAATTAAGAGGTAAAGGAAGGGTGCTAGCTATTATCGGAGCGGGTCACCTAGATGGCGTCTCTGGACGATTACATAAGGGAAAGAAAGTCACTCAAAACGAATGGGATGAACTGAAATCATTACCTGCGCCAAACCCCGTTTGGAAAATTATGAAATGGGGTTTCCCTATGGCAGTCATAGGACTTTTCACATACCTTTTGATGCAGGGAGATTACAATCAACTTTTGGATGTTGCATACACATGGCTTGCTTTGAATGCCTTCCTTGCAGCGCTTGGGGCCCTATTAGCTAGAGGGCACGTGCTTTCGATAATTACCGCAGCATTGGCCTCACCAATCACATCACTTAATCCCACTTTAGCAGCAGGTTGGTTTGCTGGAGCAGTTCAAATGAAAGTGGCAAAACCTACTGCTGGAGACTTGCAGGATTTCTTGAAACTAGATGAGTTCAGCCTGTTCTGGAGCAACAGAGTTGGACGAGTTCTTCTCGTCACTGCACTTGCCAATGTTGGATCATCAATAGGGGCATATCTAGCAGGAACGGCAATCATTGGAACTCTCGTTTCATAGCCTAACTATTGATTGCATTGTTACTATTGAATAACAGGAGTTTCAATGACTCGGAAATAGAATGAGAATGTTCAAACACTGAATGGTTTTCGGAAAAATATGTCAATCATAGAAGCTTACAATGAGGCATGGGATAACGCAGACGTAGACGCACTTGCGGCGATTTTACATGACGAATTCGTGTTTAATCCACATGTTGGTGGCGTAACAATGGGAAAATCCGATGCTCTAGGATTTGCAGCGGCGGCTTCCACAACCTCTGAAGGTAACCGAGTTCTTTTCGAAAATAATGATGTTGGAGTGTCTCATTCGGTTGTTCACTTTGCCAATGGATCCACTTCTGAAGCCGTACTTTTTTTCATGAAATTCAAGGATGGCCAAATCGTATCAATAGAAACAGGAGCCACTCCACTGTCAGATGATTATCGCATTGTTGGCAGTGACTAGAATGGACACCGCGCAGGTCACGGATTCGGCAGGCCGATTCATTCAGATAGACCTTCATAATCGGAGACCTATGCGTTCACGGGCGCCGACTGTCTTCCTGATGGTTTTACTCCTTCTAGGGACGCCTTTGTCTGGATGCTTTGGTAACAGTGATTCATCGCCACCAAGTGCAAAAGATTTGAGCATCGAGGGTTCATATGTTGCAGGGGATTGGAGTAAGGTGACACTGGTTGCAAAAACAGACTTGAGCGTCTACATTCCGTATTTCGTGGTCGACCCCGGTAGTTTTCGAGCTCAAAACGGAACTGTACTAGACCTCAAATCTGGAACCAGTAAAACGGTCGATTGGCTACTTCCACCCAGAAACCCCAGCGCCATGGTAATGTTGGGTGATTATGGGCGCACTGAATGGCCGGTTCGGGCTGCCAATGAATCATGGCAGGATTGGATTGAAGATCCGTCGAATGGTGGGGCCGTGAAGATAACGGGGAATGGTGACAATGGAACATGGAATTGGTTAACTGCACACGATTCCGATGGAGGTCCAGCAGCCATCAAATCGTTTGATACGGTTCGGCCCCAACGCTCCGATTTGACAATGGATGATGGAGTCGATGCTTCAGCAGGTTGGGTGGATGGTCGATCTGTTTACGAATGGGTTGAGTTTATGACCGATGAAACACCCTGTCCGGATGTGGTTACTTGTGGCACGGATGGCGCTGTCGGATATTTGGACCGCTGGGTTGGAAATCAAAACCCATCTTATGAGGAGGCAATAGATTATTTTGAAGGCGTAATGACCGGTTTTGGATTACGAGCTGAAGTTCATCGCTACTGGACAGGTACAGTTTGGGCGGCGAATGTTTGTGGCTACAAAGATGGAACGACATTCCCTGACGAATGGCTGGTTTTTGGGGGGCATTTTGACATCGCCCCTTATGCAACCCCAACATCATTGATTCCGGGGTTAGAACAAACAGGATATGGAACGAGAACTGGAGCGTATGACAACTCAGCAGGTTCAGCAATGGTACTAACTACTGCTGGGGCATTGGCGGATTTCGATGCCCGGAGAACCATGGTTTTCTGCTTGTGGTCTAGTGAAGAAGAGGGGTTGTGGGGCTCTCGTGCATTTGCTGGAGATATCCCCTCAGGCGTCACTGTGAGCAATTATCTCAATCTGGATATGGCAGGAGTGAATTATCCAGGAGACTACGCGCTATCGGTGTATTTGGGCCCAGATGGCAGTGATGATGTTGTCGACCAGCCTGGGATGTTCCATCTCGCAGAATGGATTGGTGCCGATGCTCTTGACCTTGCGTACCAGATGGAGCGCGGGGCTGCAGAGTGGGCTGCTGGTGGCGAGGACCCATTGTGGCAAATCGAGTACGAAGATACAGTAGCCATTTACGAATCCCCCACCGCTCGAAGTGATCACGATTCCTTCCAAGACATAGGGGTAGCCACCCTTGGTTGGAATGGTGTGGTTGATGGATTCCCCTGCTACCACAAAACATGTGACAAATTGGAGACCTTGGAGGAATATATGGTGACGGACAGCGCCACAGGGGTTGCGAATCTTGCGCATTCTTGGGATATTGTTACATGGTGGGCAGTCTTTGCTTTCCTGCACATGGATCAAACACCAGTACCAAACGAATTGTGAGCGCGAGGGTGTTATGGTAACACCCTCTGTTGTTTGACTAGATGCTGTAAAGCTCGACTTTTTTGAATTTGTTTCTTGAGATGTAGAGCAGCAACATCGTGGTGGTAAAGTAAACAATTATGCCTAGGGTCATGACTGAGAACGTAACCATCTCAGAAGGTACTTTCTCAAATTCTACAAAACGCCAAGTGAATGTACCCAATAACACATTATGCAAACCATGCCAGAAAATACACACCCAAATATTTCTAGAAATTTGATATGCATAGCCGAAAATCATCCCCATCCCAATCCATTCAATTAAAATGTATACTAGCCACAAACCTTCCATTTCATAGAAAATAATGGCGATTGGTAGATGCATCAACCCAAATAGGATTGATGCCAAAGCAAGCGATTGCCATTTGGGCAATACTTTCTCAAATTGGTTTTGTAAGAAACCTCGAAAAACGAACTCTTCGACAATCGCTACAATTAACAGATT
>PBPH01000006.1 GCA_002725475.1 Methanobacteriota archaeon
CGCCTCTGTCACAAACGAGCAACCACGATGAATCGACCCAGTGTAGGCAAGAGGGGCTACCGAGACCTTCCGCCACCTGCTCTACAATGTGTCCTTCGATAGACAAATCAGGGTCGGGGTTTGAGTAGTATGGTGACATTTGGCGGTATAGCATACCCCCTGCTAGAAGTAAGATTGCTACCACTGCAATAGCCTTCCAGCGAACAGCAATTGCCCTACCAAATGTGGAAGGTTCTAATTCGCTCGAATGAGTATCGACGCTTGGGGTAGTGTCGTCAGATGATGCCTCTTCCATGCACTGCTCAGGGTAATCCGCCCAATATCAGTTGTGTAAGTAGTCGTGGATTCTGCTAGCCAAGGAATACCCTATCCCTGGAACTTGTTGAAGTTCTTTGATGGATGCCTCTCCTATTCCTTTACGGCCACCAAAATGACGAAGCAAAGCTTGCAGTTTCTTTGCGCCGAGACCTTCAATCTCTTCCAAAGGGTCGTGTAGCGCCGATCTGCCCCTCCTCTTTCTATGAAAGGCGTTAACAAATCGGTGCGCCTCATCTCTAGCGAATACAAGAATCCTGCCTCTTCGATCAAGAATCAATGGATCTCTATTAGGCCTAAACAATGTCTCTTCTTTTTTGGCGAGTGCCGCAAGTTGAATCCTATCATGCAGCCCATTTTCCTCAAGCAACCCTAATATTGTGGAGAGGTGAGTTTCGCCCCCATCTAGTAAGAGTAGGTCGGGCCACTCATCTTGTTTTTTGAGCCATCTATCAACGACTTCCCTCATCATTCGTAAATCATCGAAGACGTCCTGTTTAACCTTGTATGTGCGGTAACTCTTCTTGTCTGGCCGTCCATTTCGCAAAGTTATGCAGGCACCAACCTTCTCTTCGCCCTGAAGTTGTGCCATGTCAAAACATACAACTGTATCAAGGGATTCCATTTGCAAATAATTTGAACACTCAATTGCTGATTTTTGTTCTAGATTTCCTGATGAGCGCTTGTCGAATGCCCTTTGAGCCTGCATCTCGGCATTTTGGTCAGCGAGGCCCCGTAATGTCGCAAGTTCGCCCCTTAGGGGTGTTTTGATTTCTATGGCACCTTCACGAATTTCTTTGAGCCACTCACCTAAATGTTCGTTGATAGGTGTCGGAGTGAGAATCGTGCGAGGGGGTCTTCTAGATTGATAATGCTCAGTAATCAAGAGGCTGACTGATTCTGCAATATCCCCCCTATGAAGTAAGGGGTAATGCGTTTGCCCAGTAACTACTCCATTTTTTGCGTGTAGAAAAACTACTGCGCCGATATCCCCTCTGCTAGCAAATCCTATCGCATCCACATCTTGATAGAAGCGGCTTGATACTACTTGCTGGGAGAGAGTTCTCTGAACCGCTGCAATCAAGTCACGCCTTTGAGCGGCCACCTCATACTCAAGTTGCTCACTAGCCACATCCATATCTTCTTGCAGAGCAGAGAGAAAATCATCAGCTTTGCCGCTCATCACCTGTTTAACAGCCTCAACTCTCTGTTCGTACCCATCCATAGTTATGCATGGAGCAGCGCAAAGCCCAATGTGCATAGATAAGCAGCCTTGAGGAAGCAACGTTGGACAATCTCTAACCCCAAATTGCCGCCTTAAAAGTTGAATCATTCTCTTAGCCGCACCTGCATCAGGAAAGGGCCCCCACAATGTGGCATCTGTTGGTGGGTGCCGCGTGTAGAGTATTCTTGGAGCATCCTCTGAAGTTAGGGCGATGAAGGGATATGACTTATCATCGGTCATCAAAGAATTGAATTTTGGTTTGTGACTACGTATCAGTTCCCTCTCTAGTGTTAATGCTTCACGTGGATTAGGGGTTACCATGCAATCGACTATGTCTGCTTCTGAGACTAGCCTAGGAATCATGGCGCGGTCTGGATTTTTTGCAAAATAGGAACGTACTCTCTCTTTGAGAACTGTCGCTTTACCAACATATAGAACTCGCCCATCACTGTTTTTGAAGAGATAAACTCCAGGTTCTTCCGGCAGATGTAGGCCTGATGCATCAACCGGCATTACACAAACGGGCAAGGTGAAGGGAAATGAACCCACGCCTCCCCTCACGCTTTGTGCTTACAGACTCTGAAGCGAGGTTGCTGCGGCTTTTAGCCACTTTTCCAGAGAGTTTGGAAAAGGCATGGGATGTCCCTCGTAGCCTCTCATTGCCCGGTCTAGCGGAGCATCTTGGACTAGTTCGCTCAGCACTAAACCCGCCCATCAAATCTCTTGAAAAAGGTGGGCTTGTAAAAACTAGACAAACTCACGTGATTGGCGGAGGGCATCGGAAAAGAACTGTTGTTCACCTGACAAAAAAAGGGAGGGGGATTGCTGAAGATTTGGGTAGCCATGAAGAAATTGATTCTACTGGAGAATTGATTGGAAATCTTCCACAACTTGTATTCTTACATGGTAGAAACGAACTTTTTGAAGATATATTGAGAAAATTAGGAGATGCTTCATGTGTTCAAATTATTGGCATACCAGGGATTGGTAAGACCTCGCTATTGAGAGTGATTGCTGAGGAAATGGTTTCCCAAGGTAAGGATATTCGCTGGGCTACGATTCATTCCCATCACGATGTAGGGAAATTGACTGCTGAATTACTAAGTAAGGAAGATGGGCCTAAAGATGTAGAAGCCGCAACATCTACACTTGAAGATGTAAGTGATAATACTCTGTTTGTTATCGATGAACTCCAAGCAATTCATGAAAGACACTTGCCCGAAATCCGTGCTCTATTAACAGCACTCGCTGAAAATGAAAATGTGAAAATTGTAATCGGTAGTAGAGCTCCGTCTCCAATTGATATTGGGGAAATAATCAAAGTAGATGAAATTAGTAAAAAAGAAGCTCAAAAACTTCTACCCGAAAATCTCGATGATGAAACTTCGCAGCAAGTGGTCGATGCACTTGGAGGTCACCCCCTTGCACTCAAACTTTGGCAACCCGGCCATACTTTACCAGAAGCAGATGACCGGATTCAAGAATTCATTCGCACAGATGTTGTAGAAAAACTGGCTAAAGAGGAGTTGGCAACAATGGATGAATTGGCTGCATCGCCTTTGCCAATATTAGTTGATCAACTTTCAAACAATGATGGAATAAATCTGCTTGACGATACTGCATTATTACGTTGGATTGTTGAATCGATAGAGCTGCAACACCTAGTTAGAAACGTTCGCAGAACGATGTGGAGTGATGAAGAAGCAAAGGAAATTCACTCTATTGCTGCTGAACATTGGTCCAATCGAATTGAGCCATCGGCTATCATTCACGAAACACATCATAGAGTTCAAGCAGCAAATTCAGATAACGCTAATGAGTTGGCCGAACGTTTGGAAAAAAGTATTGAAAAAATGCTGTCAATTGACTCGGCTGCTGCGGCTGCTATTATTCAAGATTCAATCAAAATCCTACCTGACGCTCAACGATTGAATCTGCTATCTGCACGTGTTGCAATAGAAAGAGGAGAGGGAGATATCGCTGAAAAGGCGCTTGACAAATGCAATGAAAAATTGCAACAAGAGATTGATTGGAGATTGCTTAGTGCAAGAGTCAAAAGATTGGATGGTAAATTTGATGAAGCAAATCAAGATGAAAAATCGATAATTGAAATTGCTGAACCTGAACGAGCGACAAAAATTCAGTTGAATCGACTGGTTCTAAGCATCGAAGATCGTTTGCCTCAGTCATTAAGTGATGAAATTAGGGAAAATGCTGAAAATGCATTGAAAAATATCGACCTTTCAACCCTCAAATCAGAAAATAAAAAAGCGGCACTAGTAACCATCGCTTCGATAAGACATTCACTCGCATTAGCAACTAATGATGCTGAAACTGCTGCAAAAATACGTACTGATCTTGCAACAACTGCATCGCATGATGACCCTATAATTGAGGAAATGGCGGCTCGCGCCGCCCTAATTATTGGAGATGACCCGCAAAGAGTACGAAGTCTGATTTCTAGAACCTCCAATCCTCTTCGAAGATGTGCTCTAGGTCTTCTGCTTGTCAAACATGCACACGAAAAAGAAAGCAAGGACATTGCAAACCTATTGGCCAGTATTAATCACCCATCAGACCTTGGAACTACAACAGCAAGAAGGTTATCTGCTTTACACTGGTACTGGCGTGGAGTGATAGACAAAAGCCAGCGTGTAAAATGCTGGCAAGAAGCGCTGCATAGATTCAGAATGGCTGAATGTGCTAGCGCATACATCCAATTACAAAACAGATTGCACGAATTCATGAGATTGTAAAATCACCAATCTTCTTCATCTAAGTCTAAACCTGCAAACCAGTCTGAACCATCACCAATTGGCGTTCCCTGAGAACCTAAACCGAGTAAATCTCGCTCGACTTCATATGTGTTAACAGATACTGCACGACTTTGCGTCTGCTTAATTTCCAATTTTTCTCTCTTTCTCTTCTTCCTACGAGAGCGGAGATAGAATAGTAAGAAAATAATGACGAGTAAACCAATTAGGTAAGGCATCAATTCTTGCAAAAGGAAAGCATATCCAACAGTGAATTGGATACTCAGCTCATCATCTTGAAGGTCACAATCATCTGGATCCTGCTCAACACATAATGGTGCGTGATAGACGATTTTCTTCCTATCCCCATCGATGACGTACTCCTCTGCTCTACCCATTGAAGATGTAATTTCTACCTCCAATCCACGCGGCATAGATAATTCGAGCAAGATGGATGGCCTTACATCCAAATCTTGGTCATTAAACGTGTTGCCATCTTCATCGGTATCTTTTGAGTCATCTACATCTTCAACGATTATTGCTGGTTCTACGTCAACAACAAGAGGCTCAGGAGGCAATGTGACTATTCCATCAGATTCACTAGCCGCTCTAAAATCAAAAACTGAAAATAGATTACTGAAGAGGGGGGTAATTGCACCCACTCCTCGTTCTGTCTCAACATTAATTCCCCCATCATGATATCTTGCAGATACTACAGTCCTATCTAATTTCAAAGTGAAAATTAGAGGGTTATCATCATCTATGATACCATCGTAAGGCCTCAGCATTCTATCAATTGATGCTGAGAAATGAATACCAGAGAGATCCACTGTCATCATTTCATCTGACTGTTCTACATCTGAAACTTCATCATTCAACATATCAGCAAGAGAATCCGCGAACTCCTGAAGGCCATTATTTGACAATTCCAATTGATGGTCGTTATCGCCAAGTGGAACATCAATAGTTTTTCCAAAGAGCCCATTCAAGCCACCTTCCTGTTCATCTCCATATGAAATCACATGTCGTATTATATCTGAAGGAATTGCCTCAATTGATAACCCTGTATCCTCCAATAATACTGCAGGCACCCCTACCCTGTAAAGTTCTACAGAAACTTCTCCCTCTACAGTAAGTTCAATCTCTTGAGACCATTCATGAATCTTGAATTCGGGCAAATCAAGTTGAGCATGTATATTGATGCAAGTTCTTTGAGTACTTGTACAAACCAAATCTAAACTCGATTCTGTGCAAACCCCACCACCACTACAAATTATATCATCCCAACGACTATGATACGGATTTGGTCCTGTGATTGCAATAGTTTGTTCCTCGTCACCTTGTGTCGAGACTCGAAGTGTTATTGTTCTAGAATCACCAATATTGGAAGCAATCCAATCAGGTAATAGAATGTTAATTTCAACCTCAGTAGGGGGAAGCCAGTCTGGCAAATTATCAACAATAAATGTGGTATCAATATCTCTCTCAAAGACTAGAATTGACAGCATTGCAGCAACATCTTCTTCAGAAATACCTGAGAAATTTTCAAAACCTGGTTGTTCAGAAATCAAATCTGACAGTATTTCAAGGGGGGAGGCAGCAAATGGTTGACTGGATGCTGTCAAAGTTACTGGGAATGTACCGTTCATTGCATTCGCGCCGGTCAAGCAATGTGTAACTACTACAAGTTCAGAACAAGTTTGGGTTGGGACATGCGTAAAATTTAGCCCCCCCGATGAATCCGGTTCCTTCCAATGAACATCATTCATTGCAATTTCAATCTCAGTCACATCTAAAATTGCAGATTCTACATCTTCAATCGGAATCATGTTTGAGAATTCATCAAGGTCGAGCAAACCGTACTCATGTGCCATACGAATTCCGTCACTGGTAATCCATGGAATCTCAATATTATCTCCCAACGAAAATCCCCAATCTGCAAGAACTGATTGAGGCAGGTAATGTACATCCATTTCTGCATCCAAAATGCTGTTAACCTCGTCACGTAAATCTACATTCATGTATATGGAAACCCCATGATCGTTGGATGGATCTAGGGTTACGGAACGGGTTGAGGAATTACGGAATATACTGGTTATTGAAGCATCAGAAAAGACAGAGTCGCCCCCCTGTAAATCAAATCCATCTGTCAGCCAAGATGCAGTGTTATACTGTATTGAACCCTGTTGATGGGGCGTCAATGTACCATTGTTTCCAATTTCTGAAAAAGTTGCATAACTTGGCGGAATTAACTCAAAGGTTGAGCGGTGTCCAGCTCTAGAAACCAAGGTGAAATCGGAAGTCACCTCAGCACCCATTGTTAGGAGCCCTTGGAAAGCCCTCTCAACATCTAGCGTAGTTGATGAAAAATCTAGCAAACCTGAATCAATTTCGATTTGTGCTACCGAACGAAGACAAAGAGGGGGTTGGAATGCATTGTTGGAAAGCCCCCATACTTCATCAATTGAATCTGAATTCATATCGTCGCTACATTCGATATTCTGCCCCTCTATGTTTACTTGATTTGCGATTGTACTTTCCACCTCTGCAGTGGCATTGTATGTATTGGAAACCAATTCTTCAACCGCAGAAGAAAATTCATTCAGAATCATTTGTCGTACTTCTATTCCTTGGGGCGTTGTATATCCTAAATAATTTCGAATATAATCTACAGGTGCTCCACTATTAGAATCAAATGAGCCACCTAAATCCATGGATTCTAGACCAATTACTGAACGGTTGAATTCATGCATCTCCCATTCTAAAGTCATTGTAATTGCGCTTGTATTATGCATCTCAAAGGTGTATTGAGAACGAACCCATTCGTCCGCTGCAGTCAAGTCATGGGCGAAATTATAATCGTCACAAATACCTGTACCATTATTCCATGTTGAGCAGAAAGTATTGGTTACCTCTGGAGTCCCTGGAGGGGGTTCCGCTAAAGCGGGAATTGAACTCAGTAAAGGGACTATCATTAACACCAACACTATCTTAGTGCGCGATTTGTACTCAACATGTGCAGACATCTAACCCCCCCTCACTAAATCCATAGTTGCTCTCTGTTCATTTAATTTGGTTCCCCTAACACGAGTGTAACAAGGAGGGGCCTGTCGTGACTGAAAAAGATCAATCTCATGCTCCCAGTCTGCGTTTGGAGAAAAATCTTGAAAATTATCTGGAAAAAAATAGTGGAGATTTGTCTTTATTGAATTCTCTACCAAAAAAGTGGGAAAAACATGGTGACTTGATTGTCCTCCCCACGAATTCTTTCGAAGAATGGATAGATTATTTTGGGCCCGAACTTTGGACTATAGTTGCTAAATCCCTAGGTGGTCAAAGATTGGCAATTAAAGGAGAGATTTCTGGTCCTGAAAGAAGGCCAAATACCAAACTATTGTTAGGAGAATCTAGTTGGGTGACACATCGAGAACATGGAATAAATTATTCATTTGATGTTACTAAATCTATGTTTTCTGCAGGTAATTTACCTGAAAGAGGTAGAATCGGCGATTTTGATTGCAGTGGAGAAACTATCCTTGATCTCTATGCAGGAATCGGATACTATACACTACCTCTCTTAGTTCGTGGGGGTGCTAAACATGTACACGCATGCGAATGGTCAGAGGATGCTATTCATGCGCTAAAGTACAATCTTAAGGCGAACAATGTAGCTGAACGCTGTACGGTTCATGCTGGAGACAACCGACTCGCTGTTGTTGATAGTGGGTCTGCTGCTGAAGTGCTTGGTTCATGTGACCGCGTTATGCTTGGATTACTTCCTTCATCAGAAAATGGTTGGGCTCTTGCATTAGCAGCACTAAAACCCGAGGGGGGGTGGTTGCACTTGCACGGGAATGCTCCAGGGGGGAATGAAAAAGAATGGGCGGATTCTATTGTAAAACAACTTTCAATAATGGAAAGCAGGAAGTTAGAATTGGTCCATTTAGTTAAGGTAAAATGGTATTCCCCACACATAAGACATTGTGTCCTAGATATACATATTAGATGATAAAATCCACCAATGCTCCATAATCCGTCATCCTCATGTTGTAGACTGTTGTGGGACGTGTATGAGCGAGCCACTTGAGGCCGAGTTGGTTGCTGAAAATAGTGGCCTTGAAGATTCTGCATCTCAAGAAAAGATGCAATTGAATATGGCAATCGGTGCAACTGCAATTGTTATCGTAATTTTCATGATTTTAGCATCTTTTTGGGGAACCATCTCCACATATAGAGGAGGATATGGCCCCCAAGGACAATGGGAATGGTGGGAAGTTCCTTTGGAACAGCGACACACCATGGGACTAAACGTAAGTGGAGAGAGGTCTGTACTTCCTGAACCGGGGCCATACAATTGGACTGGACCAACAGAATATTTTGTTGAAGTTGATCTGCCTGCTTCCGAACAAGATGCAGGATATCCAGAACCAGCCTTGATGCACGTGGCATTGTGGATGCCTAACGTACCAAATGGAACTAAGGTGCCAGTCATTGCCACTGTTCATCCATACTACGATTTTGGTGGCAATGGTTTGCCTGGTGCTGGTGACGACTCAAACCCAAATACTGTACCAGATGGTGGTGTTGGTGCTTGGGTTTTAGATCAGTTTGTCCCATATGGTTACGCTCTAGCACAAATATCCACTTTTGGTACAGGAAAATCAACCCATTGCCAAGATGTGAAAGGGCTCGGAGAACAAATTGGAATTCAAGCAGCGGTCCATTGGCTGGGAGAACAAGAATGGAGTAACGGAAACGTTGGATTAATGGGCAAATCATATGCTGGAACCACAAATTGGGAAGCAGCGCAAAACCCATCTGAGCACCTCAAGACAATTGTTCCAATTTCAGGCTCAATAGGGGTTCAACAAATGTTCTATCGCAACGGAAGTAGTGAGGCACGCGCCATGCTTTACGATGTGTTGTACGAAGGCGCAACTGCAGATGCTACCGAAGATGATATGCGTATGTGTAGTGATGATATTATTGGACCTGTTTCACCTTTTACTACTTGGGCTGGTGCTGGATTAGGTGGAGATGAATGGAACGATTATTGGGATGAGCGCTACCACCTACAAGATGTTCTTGACAATTATCAAGGTAGTGTTTATCTCGTTTGGGGATTCCAAGATTGGAATGTAGATCCATATCACGCATTTCCAACATTCAATATGCTAAATGACGCTGGAATTCACACACGTGCTATTGTCGGACAATGGGCACATAATTATCCTGATCAACCTGGCAGACATGACGATTTAGAAAGTGGATACGGGTCTGAAGCATTTCCCAATATGAGTCGTATGGACTGGGCTATCGAATTGTACAACTGGTTCAATTACTATCTCAAAGATATAGGGGAAGAACCTGCGGCAATTGCACAAGTTCAAACAAATAATGGCCATTGGCATGAGGAAGAAAAATGGCCTGCTGAAGATACAATTTGGGATTTAATTACCCTAGAAAATGCTGATTCTACAGGAGGTTGGGTTTCGGCCAACGCAGATGCTTCTTTCATTTTACCTAGTTTTGAAGACGATGTGGTTATTTCTGGATTACCTACCCTGCATCTCTCAGTTCAAACTCCTCTCATTCCTTGCAATGGAGGACAAGTATTCGCCACAATGTATGATGATGAGACCGGTTTGAGGCTCGGACATGCAACTATGGATTTACGATATAGAGATGGAGGATACGAAGCCAAGGCCGTTCTACCTGGACAAACTTATGTTATGTTGATGGANTTTAATCCANTGGATGTTTATTTGCCAGCTGGACATTCCATTAGAGTCGAATTAACNGAGTCTGGAGAGGATTACTTGCCTTCCCCGTGTGCTGCAACAGGAATTGGGGTNTCTCTAGACGAGAGCAGTGTGTTGGGACTGCCTTTAATTTCTAGGCCCAACGGACATCATAACTGGTTTNTTGTNCCTCAATTGAATATGGAGAGTGGTGAATAAATGGCAAACAACGTGGGTTCATTCGATAGNATTGCTAGAGCTTTGGCAGGTGGTGGTATTGCATTTGCAGAACTGACTGGATTTTTGGGGGGGATTGAACGTTATGTCGAATTATTTGCACTTGCTATGGCCATTTGGCTATTAGGAACTGGTTTAACAGGAACTTGTCCGACATACTCTCTCTTCGGAATTTCAACTTGTACTCCGGTGATGGATGAAGAAGAGTAATCATTCTTCTGAGTCTTTAGAATACTTGGAAAACCAAGATACGTCAATTTCATCTTCTTTTGTCTCAATTGTATTTCTCAATATTACACCATGGTGAGCCTGCAACTTTCTTCTCCTCATGGCTTCATTTACTGTTTTCTCAAATCTCCTCAAATCGTTAATGTTTGTGATTTCGGTTAATTCCTTATCGAATCTCTCAAATGTTCTATGCCTGTAATACCATATTCCAAGATATATTGGAATCAATGCAATAGGGATGATTAATTCCGAAGATAGGGCTGTGAGTAACCAAGAAAGAGAAAATTCGGTACCATAATCATTGTATTCTGTGACAAAGCCTTCACCAGAAACAAAAAACCAACCAGTATTGCCACCGTACATCGTAAATGGGGTGCTGTCTTCATCAGTCGTATTACTCCCTCTTTCTAACTCAATTTGATCAGACCAACCATCGTTATCATCATCTTCATCAAGCACATCTGGGATTGTATCCCAATCATTGTCTGGAGGGACTGAATTTGGATCAAAAATATCGAATTGTTGGGTTGCTGTTGATGCTGCCAACTCCAAATCATTAGATATTCCATCGTTATCTATATCATCATCCAAAATATCTGGTTTTCCATCGCCATCTGTATCTATGCAGCCCTTCATATGACGGTAAGATGTTCCATTTGTATTAGGACAATCATCAGAAATATTTAGGCCGGGTTGATCTGAAAAACCATCGCCATCCGAATCAGACCAAGCATCTGGATTATCTGGATAATCATCGACTTCATCATCATGTCCATCCCCGTCTGAATCAGCAAAAAATACAGCAAGCTGCAATTCAGAAACCTCATTTTCTTGCTGTATAATTACCACCATTAGCATCAAGATAAATAGAAATGAAACTAGCCGCTTGATTCTGTTCATCAAATCACCCCAAATGATATTTGTTTATCAAATCTTAACTCATTTTATTCAGAAACATCGAATAAGGTGCGCCCCGCCCACTATGACAGAATGACATTAATTGGCAATCGATATTTGGCTCTTCTAGTTTCTTTTTCGATTCTATTTTCTGGATGTATATTTAACTCGGATAATGCTGATTCTAGTTTCGAATCATTCCCACAATTCAACTCAGTTGCTGACGATGGTCAAAATTATTCCAACGAAAAGTTTGATGGGGAACCTTACGTAGTGATATTCTCTGCAGAATGGTGTGACGCCCCTTGCCACTCTACAATGCACACCATTAACACCACATTAAATGGCCCACCAATTATTGTAATGAGTACAGATCCAGCAGAAAATCCTCAAGGAATTTCGCTAGAAGATTGGCATAAAAGAGCTGATGCTCACGATGACGAGGATGATGATATTGGTCAGACACTTGATTTTCCGTTTGTTAAAGGAATAGATGTTGCTGAGGAAATTAAGATTACCTCGAGACCTACAGTAGTTTTCGTCAATTCAAACGGTGAAATTACAAGCCTTCACAAAGGAGGTTTGGATGATAGTGAACAAATAATAGATTACTGGGAATTGGCCGGTGGAACATTATAATGCGAGTTCTAGCATTCGAAGATTCCTACGATATTGAATCATTGTTAAGTTCTGGAAATGTTGACACTAATCGATTAACTATTGAGCAAAAATGGGATTCTAAAGATGCTATTGAAATGATTAAAGAATTCAAACCGGATATATTGCTACTTGACCATTTCATGCCCCCGATGAAAGGACTTGATGTTCTTAGAGAAATCATTCTAGGTGTTGAAAAAGGCGAATTAATTCGCCCTCAAACCATTATTGGAATTAGTTCGGCAGGATTTGCCAACCAAGCCATGCTAGATGCTGGGGCTGACTTCGCAATTACCAAATTTAACATTGCGAACCTAGAAATTTGGGGCGAAAACTAATCGCTAGGATACCAGTCATCATTTCCAGGTGTGCGGTACCACCACTGGCCATCATCATCACGCCACCATTCAACGTTTTCATCATCGACATAGTAATCTTCATCATCAGATTCTTCTACTTCTTCAACATCTTCGCCCTGTTCTCGCAGTATATTTTTCTTGACCTCGTCAGCAGTATCTTCAACATCATGAAAGACACGACCGGCTACAGGGTCTTGAGATTGCATTTGATCGTGATCTCCAGAAGCAACTGCTTCATCACTATCTTTGTAAAATTCTTCAGCCATTTGTCTCTTGTAGTCATCGTATTCATTAGAGCCCCATGAACCTTGGAATGAATCGCTTCTAGAGCGCATTAATTCATCAAGATTTACTGGGCCTCCTAATTCTGGTTCAGGTGCATCAGGCATGTTATCCGCATCATATTCTTCTTCTGAATCCGATTGTAACTTAGAGAAGCTTCGACCATCAGGGTGAACTTCTTCGATCGCTTCTATCAAAAGGTCATGTTCCTCTTCATCTATGTTCTCTTGTTCGTATTCACGACGAACAATCTTGGCAATTTTGTTCAACTCCCTTCCTAGCTCATCGATTTCAGTCCCTTCTTCGGTCTTCTCAATGTGCCTACTCAATCGATCATAAGGAGTGCCTGCAAGGCTTCCCAAAAATCCGCCGAGACCTTTCTTCTTGCGTGCCATTGACATCACCTTTGATGGTGATGTAAGGCCAAGCCTGTTAAGGGATTCGCCCCAGAGAGTAAATGTGGTTGATGCTTGGTTGTTAGACGCGATGTCGGCATACAATGCCGATTCACTAGTGAATAAAGATGGGTATCGGGGTATAATTCAAATCCCTGGGGCGACATTAGAACAAATTATTCATTGGACTCTTGAATCTCTTCCAGATGAGATATTAATTGGACTTGATGCAGACAATAAACGACCCCATTTACCTGAAGTAGATCATGCATTCCAAGGTCATGAACATGAGGCTGGAAAGTTTGCTGGTGAGGGTTATGTTCTTGGAGATGCAACAATAGTTAATCGAGGAGATTCATTTTCTGTGCACCATGTTCCAGAAGAATGGACAGATGGAATATTCACAGAAAGTAGGGGGCCTAGAGGGGGGCGTTTCATTCATTGGCTTCACACCCATCCAAATGCCGTTGCTATTCCTTCAAAACAAGACGCCGAAGCGGCGCAATACACCCTAGGAGTGGATATGATTCTTGGAGTTCAGTTTTCACCATCTGGACCACTACCTTGGTACGAAGATGCTGAAGGATTGAGGAGACAACTACAACCCGAGAATGTCGCTCCTGTAAAAGAAAAACGTGGTTGGGGCAGATGGAAAAATCGTTCTGAAAGACCAGTGTTAGGTATTGCCCCTACAGGACATCGAATTCATGGTTTGGAACTAATTTCATTCCACAAATCAGGTGCTGGGATTAATGTGATATTCGTAGATGATGATAACCTACCTTACGGTTGGCCTTTCGAAATCAACAACTGATGGGACTAGAAACCACCTTGTCCACCCTGAGGGGGTTGCCCGCCTAGTGGAGGTATTACTCCCCCAGCAGGTGGAGCGTATTGTTGAGTTGGGGCCGGAGCAGGGGCCGGTGTCGGTGCCGGTGCCGGTGCCTGATATGCTTGTTGAGGCGCTGGCATGCCTTGTTGTACAGGCATCATACCAGGGGCTTGGTAACCCATGGCATTCTGTGGGGGCTTCTTTCTTGTCAGCATAACAACGGCCACTATTATCACAATTAGCAAACAAACAGGACCCCCGCAACAGAGCAACATTGATCCTCCCAAGACCGCTAGAAATCCTTCTGCAACTTCATCGGTTTGGTCATCTACTGCGTATTTTATAATAATTTGAGATTGATCTACATAATAGTCGGAATCACGATTATTGTCACAATTATCGAAAAATAACACATAATCATCTTCAATTTCTGGAGTCCATGAAAAGTGGAACGGTAACTCGTTTGGACTCAGTTCCTCTTTATGATATAATGGCTGGAAAGAGTTATCTTCGTTCCAGTTGATTTCTTCGCAAACATGGTTCATTAGATAGGCATCCCATGTAGTGATGTAAACATCAATTGGGTGTGATGATGTATCGTTTCCTATACCTTCCACCCACACCTCAACAGGAGTCCCCACTTCAGTCCAAAGATCTACGCTCTCAAAACTAGTTTCCTCAAGGATTGCCTCATATTCCATAGCATCGCTTCTATCTGCCGATGCTGTGGACATCAATGATGTAACCAAACATAAAACTACCAGTATCCAATACCTTCTCATAATTCTCAAAGAGAGGAACCCTTTAATGGTGTTTTTGATACTACTGAAATATGTGTTTTCGGTAATATTGCAACTCAGACACTGATTCTCTGATATCATCTAGCGCCCTATGACCACCTGTCTTTACCATAGGGGGAAGATCGGGATTCCAACGCTTAGCCAACTCCTTGATTGTTGAAACATCAATACTACGATAGTGAAAATGGTCGTGTAATTCTGGCATATAGCGACGAAGAAACCTGCGATCTTGTGATATTGTGTTACCACAAAGGGGAGATTGGCCTGGTTCCGTGTGTAGTCTAACAAATTCCAGCGTGATTCTCTCGGCTTCCTTATCATCCACTTCACTTGTCCTTACTTTCTCTATCAAGCCACTTTGAGTGTGGTGGGTAGTATTCCACTCATCCATTGAATCAAGTAATTCATCCGGTTGATTAATCTCGATACTGGGCCCTTCTGCTATGATGTTTAACTCTGAATCAGTAATAATTGTTGCAATCTCTATGATGCGATTTTCGTCGGGGTCAAGTCCTGTAAATTCGCAGTCAATCCAGACTAGGTTATCGCTTGCCATTTACCATCGGCGGACGAGGCTGTTCATGAGGGTTGGCACTATAATCATCCACAGAATGATAGAGATGGTCCGTTAGCGATTGTCATGGAGGAACGTGAAGTCGGCTTTATCGAACTCCTGCGCGTGAATCCTAAATTCCGAAGATATTGGGTTGGTAATTCCATTTCAATGCTTGGGGAGTGGTTCAATACAGTAGCTCTTTTCGTGCTTCTAGATGAGTTAACAGGTTCTGAACTTGCTATTGGATTACTGTTCATGATTCGAATGTTTTCACTAGCATTCCCTCAAGTATTCACTGGAATGTTAGCCGACCGTTTCAGTAGGAAATGGTTGATGGTTGTAGCTAATTTTGGAGCTGCTGTTACGGTTTCCTGCTTTTTGTTGGTTAATGACAAAAATGACGTTTGGCTAATTTATTTCCTATCGGCATTATTGATGTTATTCCATTCGGTATATGTGCCTGCAGAAAATGCAGCAATGCCTAATATCACAGAGGACAATGAACTACTGACTGCAAATGCAATGAATTCTGCAACCTGGTCAGCCTCTCTAGCACTTGGCTCAGCAATAGGGGGTATTGTCGTTGCGCAGTATGGGGTTGATGTCGCCTTTATTGTCAACGCAATTGCCTTTATTATTGCTGGCATAATGATATTGACAATTGAAATTCCACAAAAGAAGTTAGAGGATGATGGTTCGTTCATTGCGACAAGCCTGGCTCAAGTATGGGAGGGATTCAGAATCATAAGAACAACACCTCGAATTTATCGAATCATTACTGCAAAGGCGTTGTGGGGAATTTTCGGTGGGGGACTAGTCTACATGCTTGTACTCCTAGGTACTGAAATTGGTTTTGGTGAAGTTGCTACTGGAATAGGATTGATGTTTGCTGCCCGGGGGATTGGTACTGGACTTGGTCCAATCATTGCTAGATACGGGCTAACAAATAGAACAAAATGGCCACTAATCCTAGGTTGGTTAGTATCCATATGTGGTGCTGGATATATTGCAATTGGTTGGCTAAGCTGGGGTTGGTGGGTTGCTATTGCCGTAATATTCTCACATGCTGCAAGCGGCGCTAATTGGGTAATTTCTACAGTTCTTCTACAAGAAAGAAGCAAGGATGAATGGCGAGGTAGAATGTTTTCCACAGACTTCCTTCTCCTAACAACGGTCAATGGTTTATCCACATTATTAGCCAGTAGTATTTTGGAATATTCAACAATAGGACTCCGTGAATTAGTACAGATTTTTGCTGTCGGCCAAGTTCTTACAGGAATAATTTGGGTAATGCTAATTGCTCCTGGTGAAAGACGTTTTCTAGAGGATATGAAAACGGCTACTTCATGAAGTGACCGCGGTGCGGCACGGCCATGACAGACCTAGTCGACCAAGTTGATGGACGAGGGCTAGCAATGAGCCCTAGCCTGCCTGATGAATGCAAAAATTTCCTGATAGATATCGATGGAACTATTTGCGAAGATGTACCAAATGAACAGCCTGAAAGAATGGAAGATGCTGAATTGTTTGATGGCGTTGTTGAGGTCATCAATGGCTGGTATGATGATGGACATATCGTGACCTTCTTCACAAGTCGAACTGACGAACATGCAGATGTTACAGAGAGATGGCTTGATAAACATGGATTTCGATATCACGGAGTCCTATACAACAAACCTCGAGGGGGTAATTATCACTGGGTTGACAATCACACCGTAAGAGCTACAAGATTTACATCAAAATTTACTGAGTTTGTGAAAAAATGGGCTGAAGTTGAAGTATTTGATGATTGATTGTATTATGCAAATCACTTTATCCCTGAAAGTTTTGGAAGATACATGGATTTCTTTTCATCAGCAACTAACCATATTTCAGATGATAGAACTAGAGTTGATGACAAGATCATTGGCTGGCTAAGTCCATTTGGTCTAGGGTGGTTAGCGTTCGCTTGGTATGTTTGGGAATTGCCATGGTTTTGGTCAGAATCTATCAACGGGACACCTGGGTCTGAATGGTGGTCTCTATTAGCCATCTTACTAACCTCAATCGCACTAACACCTCTTGGATTAGCATATCTAACATTAAATTGGCGAGGTAAAGAAGTAACTGTACAATGGAAAAATGAAACTGGATGGTTGATTTTGGGGGGTATTCCTTTTGCATCAATTTGGGCTGCATTATGGCTATACTGTTTGCCGAATACGTGGACACTATTGCCTTGGGGTTCATGGGATATGAACTGGTGGAAAATTTTTCCATACATTTTTGGTTTAATTCCTATGGGTGCGATACCACTGCTTGGTGTGATAATTGAAGGTACCAAGAAATTAAGGAATCCTATCTATATCTCAGATCAGATGAAGGCATTTGGAGATAGGGTTCTAAAAAATGGAATGAAAGGGGATGATGTACTTGAACTTCAAAAACTACTCAACAAGCATGGTTCTGAAATAATAGAAGATGGGATATTTGGTAACCAAACCGATACTGCAGTTAGAGAGTTTCAACGTATGACTAAAATATTCCAAAGCGGAATTGTTGATGATGAGACTGTTGCAGCATTAAATATTCGAGAGGATGTCACCAATGAAATCGAAGAACGTTTAACTTCTCTAAGGCATACAGAAGCTGCTGATAGAATAACTGGTTCTTTTTCATCAATTCTAGATGGGCTTGATATTCCCGAAGAATGAA
>PBPH01000007.1 GCA_002725475.1 Methanobacteriota archaeon
AACTTCCCTGTTGATATGTTCCTATCTTCAGATTCTACAATTACAACCAGTGATACTCATCTTGGAGCAGACTCTATTACCTTAGGAGCCAGTACTAGTGTTAGCAACACATTGAGTGTCACAGTTCCTTCAAATGTTAATTCCGGGTGTTGGTATTACGGCATAATTGTGGATACTACTGATGTAATCATTGAGCAAAACGAAAATGATAATTCCCTAGCTGCAAATCAGGTCTGTATTTTACAACCTAATCTAAGAATTGTTTCCGTCAGCAGCCCGGGGCCATCGACCTTAGGGCAATCAATTGAACTATCAGTCAATGTAGAAAATTCAGGTGGGGCAAGTGCTGGTAAGCATCAATTAGGAATTAGTTTTGAAGTGATGCAACCAAATGGATATGCTGATATTTTCGTTGAAGAAATTAACATCACTTCACTAGGTGCAAACTCTAATGTCGTAATTACGAGAACTGTACAACTTCCAACATCACCTGCTGGAACTTATCGTGTCCTTGCAGTAATTGACTATCTAGGAGTTATTGCTGAATCTGATGAATCTGATAATGAAGAAAATGGTGCTTCATTTGAGGTCACTTCACCAACTAACGATTTGATGGCTAAATGGATTACTGGCCCTACATCTGCAGAACCTGGACAAACTGTTTCTATTCAATGGGAAATACAGAATCTTGGTGCAGAAGGGAAATCTTTCGATATTGATATATTGTTATCTCAGGACAAAATTGCTGACAATTCAGACAATAAGATTGCAGGCGTATCAGTTCTGAACTTGGCAGGAGGTACATCAACAACAGATCAAATTTCATATCAACTAGCAGATTCTGATGATGGAACATGGTGGCTTATTCTTGTTGTAGATTCAACTGACATTCACTCTGAAGATGATGAAGGAAACAACATGGTTTCCTCAGCAAATCAACTCGTAGTGAGTGCAGATGCACCTGAGCCTGTGAGTGAGAATTCAGGAGGCTGTGCAGACCCCACTACTGATGGAAACAATAGTGATGCTGCTGGCTCACGAGCATCAGCCACACAACTCGGATTAGATGTAGAATCTATGACTATACAAGGATGTCTAATGGACATAGATAACGAAGATTGGTATGCAGTAATGCTTCATGGTGGTAAGCGACTAGGTGTTTCAATTGAGAATGATGGTCATGCCTTGGACATTATTTTGTTCAATGGAACTATCGACATGGACAATGGTTCCTTGTCCGAAGAATCATTGAGAATTGACCTGATTCTAACCAATGAAGATGATGCCAACACCTCTAGAATATATCACATAAAAATTAGCAAAGAGGCTATTTCAAGTGGTGGTTCTTATGTCCTTAAGATTGTCACTGTGGATGCTAATGAAATGCCAGATTTAGCACCCCCTGGGAAACCTCTTTTCGAGCCAATGGATGAATGGTATGGTGGCAATAATGTCGAGGTAAGTTGGAGCAGTGTGGAAGATAATGGGGAGTCAGGATTATCACATTACCAAATTCGGTGGGCTGGAGGACTCTGGTCTGATGTAAATACAACCACAACCAACATGAATATCTCAATGCTAAATGATGGGCGTCATTCACTAGAAGTTCGAGCAATCGATAATGCAGGAAACCCGTCTTCTGCAGATGCCATGTGGATTAGGGTTGATCGAACTTCACCCACACTAGATGTTGAACAATTGAGTGCTCAATATGCTGGACCTCCAGTTCTCCAACTAGATGTCGAAGTAAGTGATGGGGATGGAAGTGGAATATCATCTCTAGAATGGTCATGGAACAACGAAACTTGGCAGGAAATGCCTGCTGGAAATACAATAATTTGGTCGAATTGGAGTGAAATTGCCCTTTATGTTCGAGCCACAGATAACGTAGGAATGCTGGTTGTTGAAAATATCACCATCGACCCCCCTGCAAATCCAAATCATCCTAGTGGCGATAATTCCGGAACTGATGTAGAAAGTTCTGGTGGGCCCTCAACTATGGGAGTTGCAGCAATCGTTCTGATTGCCCTAGTGGTTGCTGCTATGCTAGGTGCTGGAATTTATCTAATCTTCAGGCAGAACTCTTCAGGGGAAGATGACGAAGATGAGGAAGAAGTAGAGGGAGGGGCTGCCATTTCAATCCAAGAACCATTAACAATGCAAATCACCCATGTAACAAGCCATCAAGAATTGCCACCAGGAGGTAGTTATGATTCTTCAACTGGTACAACTTGGTACATATTACCAGATGGGAGTAAATGGTGGATGCAAGAAGATGGGTCATTTTTATTATATCAGAATGAAAATGTTGCTGAAAACAAAGATTGAAAGGAGAAGAGGGTGAGAAAAGCACATGTCAGTTACCGATATACTTGAGGCCAGCGAAAACGACTTCGTGATGTTCTCAACCAATGTTTGCCCTTATTGCCACAGAGCCAAGAACATGCTAAATGCTAAGGGACTTTCATACGATGAACATAACGTCAGCAAATCACCAGATCTTCAAACAGAGGTAGTTACAATGACGGGACATAGAACCGTTCCTGCAATTTGGGATGTTAGAGGAGATGAACCTGTATTTGTAGGTGGCAGCGATAAATTAGAAATTTATCTTCGTCAATAACAATTTTCAATCCATTTTTCTATTGCCTCGACATTAGACATGTCAATCACGTGACCCTTCGGATGACGGATTTTGGTTACTTCCCAACCGGATTCTTCGTACAGTTTTGCGCATTCATCAGCTTGCTGCATTGGTAGTATGTGATCCCTTTCTCCATGCATAGACAGCATATGCTTAGGAGCATGTTCAATTAACCTCTCCATCAGCAATAATGGGCGAATTGCTTTGCTACCAATTACTACAACACCTTCTATCCTATCACTCACTTCAGTTAGCAGTAATTCCTGAGCTATTGCTGCTCCTTGACTGAATCCTCCAACAATTAATGGGCCATCTTTGGGAACTGAAGATAGAACATGGGCAATAGACAGTTTCACCTGTTCTAAGGTCTCATAATCTAGAGGTGCTTCAGGAGGATCATCCCTCATCCACCAAGCAAACCCGCGCTTGGGGTGTTTGAAGGGTGCATCAATATCACATACGCCCCAGCCGTTGGGACAGATTCTATCAGCAAATGGCCTAATCATTTCAGATGTGCCAGTCATCCCATGTAACATTACTAGATGGCCAGCCATTTGGACCACCTAAAGAGTCCATGAGAATGTTATTCCACCTGCAATTATTATCGATATCTCAGAGTCACCACTCTGAGTAATTGTCAAGGTATAATCTTGAGAAGGTGCATTTATTTCTCCAAGTTGTCCCTCTTCTGATTCACCTGGTTGCCAAGCTCTTTCAAGAGCACTTGCAGAGGTATGATCTCGTAATGTCAGCGAACCTGTACCCCCGCCCATTCTTGCATCAAGATAGTAAATCATCTCATCATATTCTTCACCACTTGGGTGATCTCCAACAAAGAACGTGTCACGTATTTCAACATCTGGCATTCCACTATCATGATCCCAAGAACCTGAATACAAATCGGTTGCTCGAATAAACCAAACATCACCTTCATAGTTTGTTCCGAAATTTGACAATTGCATGTTTAAATGTTCCACACCTTGAGAATCCTTCCAAATTAATGAGCGAAGAAAACCAGCACTTTCATCGAATATATAGGACAATGTTGAGCCATCATCAGCCGATGCAGTAATCACTGCTGTTCGAAAACTTGTAACGCCATCACTCTGTACATGGACTTCTAATACATCAGCATCCCATTCAATTGCAAATAATGTGAATTCCCATGAATCGCCCTTTTGAAATGGGAAACGGAAAATTGGTTGAGGGACGCCATTTTCATATGCACTCAAATTATCATGTGTTATTCTACCAAGAAATGGATTGTGGTTCAGGGCAGCATGTCTTCTAGCCTCAACATGGTTGGATATTGCCAAATTGTAAGCAGTTCCTCCTTCTGTGTCGTTTTCAGCCACTACAAGTCTTGCAGTATCATCACTAAATTCAGGTGTTGTGAATGTGTATAGCCACCAATCACCAATCTCCCATGTGGGGACATTAAAAGGAGCATTTTCGCTATTCGAATCACCATCACTACCACCACCCAAACAACCGGACATGGTAGATGCAAGCATCAATAAAACGAGAAGAATTGCTGGTTGGATTCGCATCATACTCAACTAAACCGTAACCGCTTCTCTCTCATGAGGCCTCCGCATTGCCGATTAAATCGCAAATTAGAGGTAATCAAAAGAGACCATTAAGCCAGCCTGAGCCAAGCATTCCTGCAATGACTACGCTAACTATGCTCATCAACTTGATTAGGATGTTAAGAGATGGTCCGCTAGTATCCTTGAAAGGATCACCAATTGTATCACCTACGACTGCTGCACCATGTGCTTCATCTCCCTTCTCTGCACCACTAATCTCGCCTTGTTCAATTGCTTTCTTGGCGTTGTCCCATGCACCGCCAGCATTAGCCATGAATAGAGCCATTAGAACACCAGTTGCTGTTGCACCCGCTAGCATTCCACCAAGTGCTGGAGCACCAAGAAGGAATCCAACCATTACTGGACTAGCAATGGCTACAACCCCTGGAGCAACCATCTCGCGAAGCGCTGCTTTAGTAGAAATGTCTACGCATGTAGCACTGTCTGGTTCAACACCTTCTTTGCCTTCAAGAAGACCGTCGATTTCCTTGAATTGACGGCGAATTTCCTTAATCATTTCTTCAGCAGCCCTGCCTACAGATTTCATAGTCATAGAAGCGACNACGAATGGAAGAGCNCCNCCAATCAAGAGACCAATTACTACCATTGGCTCAGAAAGAGAAAGNTCTGCNGTNNNTAATCCAGCACTGGTTTGGAAAGCAGCNAATAGAGCAAGAGCGGTTAGAGCCGCACTACCAATTGCGAATCCCTTACCGATTGCTGCAGTTGTATTTCCTATTGAGTCAAGACCATCTGTAATGTCACGAACATCTTTTCCAAGACCCGACATTTCTGAAATTCCACCTGCATTATCTGCAACTGGCCCATATGCATCTACTGTCATGGTTACACCTACAGTTCCGAGCATCCCCATAGCAGCCATTGCGATCCCGTACAAACCAGCATCTCCACCACCCATTGCTTGGTTAGCAAAAAATATTCCACCGGCCATCAACAAGACTGGGAAGAAGACCGATTGCATTCCAACAGCTAGACCAGCAATTGCATTTGTCGCACTGCCTGTCTTAGATGCTTCTCCGATGTAAGGAATTGCTTTGACTTGAATTCCGAACACGGGATCAATACCAGTGTAGTACTCGGTTACTAGCCCAATTAAGATTCCAACCACAGAACCTATTGCAACAGCCCAAATTGGGGTTGTTGGTAGGCCAAGATAATCCAGCATGTAGTATCCGCCAACTAAGAAAAGAATTGCTGCGATAAAAGTTGTATTTCGCAGAGCTGCTGCTGCATCCATGTTCTTCATAGCAGACATGGAGAATACTCCAATAATTGATGCAATATAACCAACAGCTGCAAGAACGATTGGAATCATTAGGTAATCAGATCCAAGTTGTGCGCTTGCTGCAGCAATTACCATAGCCGCAATAATTGAGCCTACAAAGGACTCAAAGATATCAGCGCCCATTCCTGCAACATCGCCAACATTGTCACCGACATTGTCTGCAATTACACCAGGGTTACGAGGGTCATCCTCAGGAATCCCTGCTTCTACCTTACCAACTAAGTCAGCACCGACATCGGCTGCTTTGGTGTATATTCCACCACCCACACGTGCGAAGAGCGCGATGCTTGAGGCACCCATTCCAAACCCTGCGACATTACCCACTGTTAGGAAATTAGTTTCTGTAAAGTAGTACATCAAGGAGATACCGGCTAGGCCAAGACCACCTACTGCAAGACCCATTACAGCACCACCATTGTAGGATGTCTGTAGTGCAGCTGCTTGACCACCGTCTGCTGCTGCTTGCGCAGTTCTACCATTTGCAGAAGTTGCGGATTTCATACCGCTAAATCCTGCAGCGACGCTACAAAGAGCACCGATAATGAATGCAATCATTGTATTCATTCCAAGATCGTCATTGTATGAACCGCCAATAAAGAGTAGAGCGGCTACTACAACTATGAAAACCGACAACATACGATATTCAGCAAACAGGAAGGCCATAGCACCATCCTGAATCCTACTAGTAATCTTAGCTACTGTCTCATTCTTTATCTCAATTGAATCTACTTTTTTGTACAACATTGCTGCAATTAGCAAACCTACAATTCCGGCTCCGATACCGATCATTCCTACATCTGTTCCATCCATCATATCACCTGATTGGTTGGCTCGCCGACCTGAGGTCCCCATATAAGCGATATCCACCTATTTTCTCGTTTGTTTGCTCTTAGAGAATATGCCATTGGTTCCACTTTATTGTGAATACCGATTTTTTACTGCCTCTTGTGCGAAATTTGCGAGAACTTGGGCACCATCATGATCTCTCTCAAAGGCCATCGCTTCTTCGGCACTAATATGACCTAGTTTTACCGAGCGTTCTATTCTTTTGCGGGCAGCTTCGGGATGAAATTGTAAGCCCCAAACTGGAAGTGGCGAACCATCTTTTCTAAGCACACGAACGGTGGCCAATGAATTGTGAGGGGCTGCCCCCAAAACAACCACTCTTTCTGGAATTTTCACAACATGATCTTGATGAGTAAATAGACAAATTGGTGAGGGTAGGCCTGAATAAATTTGATCATTAAGTCCAATCTCATTTAGTTCTAGTTCCGCTACAGAATCTGTTCTCTTTGAAGACCTAATTACATCTCCTCCAAGTGCCTTGCAAAGTAATTGATGACCAAAACAAATTCCTAGAGATGGCAATTCAAGATCGACTGCGCTACGTAGAAGGGCTGCAGATGAATTCATCCAAGGCTCCCACATCGAGACATTGCGGCGACTTCCTGAACAAATGACTACATCTACTGAATTTTCTAACAACCATTCAGAAATTAGTTGGTCGTCTGCGTTTGGAAGAGCTACGCGTCTCAATATTACATCATTGAACTCGGTGGTTTTCTTCTCAGAAACAAACGGAAATTCATCGTCCCATGTAGGAACATCATCCTTGTCAAGAATTAATGGTTCAAGGCTAGAACAAGCCCTCTCGCCTACACTTTCAGACTGAAACTGAGGAGTAAGAAGCCAGACCTCAAGAGAAGGTGCTAGTGAAACTAATGGGGTCAGGACCTCTATATTCCCACCATGACCAAACTCTGCCCTCTCGACTAGAAGGTCGAGCAAGACCACCCTAAGACCCCGGGCCATGGAAATGGGAGTGAGATTAACACTTGAAAAGCGATGGTTCATAGATAGTGACATGTTCAGGAGTTTTGAGGGCGAAAAATGACGGAAGTTGACCGGGAGATGATTCTAGCTTCAGTCGGGCCTGTTCAAGCAGTTCTTGACGCTCACGATGGAGAAGTCAATGTGGTATCTACAGAAGGTGGAATCATCTCTATTTCACTTGAAGGTGGTTGTACTGGTTGTAGTGCTACACCGATGACTGCTATGCAAATCTATTATTCTTTGATGAAATTGGAAGAAGTTAAGGATGTAATCTTCCTTAATGGAGAATTTCCAGAATATATGCGAGCATTCATTGATGACAAATTGAAGTTAGAAAATGAATGAGAGGGCAGTCATTGCGCATACCCTTTGCGTATTTTGTACAACACTCTGGATCCTCTGTTTAGGCATAAATCAATCAGAGGATACAGGGGCTTGCTCTGAATTTACATGAAAAATATTTTCTCTCAAAAGAGTAAATTTTGCAAGGTGGGTTGTATTATTATTACCTTGAAGAACGATGTTCCTAGCAGAGTGGAA
>PBPH01000008.1 GCA_002725475.1 Methanobacteriota archaeon
GTCCCATCCTCTCGACTTCTGTAGTCCACATAGATAGGCCGAAATCAATTAGAGAAATTCCAGCCCCATCATCCCACAGAATGTTATTGGTAGTCAAATCACCGTGTACTGCGCCCAATGAGTGCAACTTGCGAATCATTTCACCACTTCTTTTCAGCATCTCTTCAGGATTCCCTTCCCCTAGGCGTAATAAGTTAGCTAATTGTTGTCCAGGCATCAAGGTTTGAATTAATACACCACCACTTTCTTCAAATGCTAGAAGTCGAGGGGTTGGCAAATCATATTCAGCAAGTCTAGTTAGTAGCCGGGCTTCAGTAGTCATTCGATGCTTGGTTAAACGTTGATCAAGTTTTGGATTTCGATACGTACGTGGGCGCCTGACTTTTCTAACAGCGGGTAGCCCAAGAAATTGGCCACTTGAGACGGCAGCCTCGGCCCCTACATGGATAAGTTCGTCCTCTTTCCATGCTCTCAAACCCTCACCACCGCCCTTTGGGCGGGTTTCCGGAGAATGGATGCATTGAAAGCGGTGGCGGCACGCCGTACCATCGAAGAGGTGATTGGATGCAACTTCCTTCGCTCCCGTCTTGTTCTATTGGTGACATTGATTCTGATGCTGATTCAGAACAACTTCGTCAGCGTATAACCGATGCTAAGGAGCAACTTGGAGATAAGTTGATGATTTTGGGACACCATTACCAAAGAGACTCGATAATTGAGCACGCTGATGAAACAGGCGATTCATTTCTTTTAGCCCGCAAGGCTGCAGATTCGGAAGCAGAATTAATCGTATTTTGCGGCGTGCATTTCATGGCAGAATCTGCTGATATATTGACTGATGATAACCAAATTGTCATGATGCCTAACATTCGTGCAGG
Organism: Methanobacteriota archaeon; assembly: GCA_002725475.1. Lineage (GTDB taxonomy): Archaea > Thermoplasmatota > Poseidoniia > Poseidoniales > Thalassarchaeaceae > MGIIb-Q1. The sequence continues at coordinate 879 of PBPH01000008.1, forward strand.
TTGCTCGATGGCTGACATGGCAGATCTTCCAGATGTTGAAGCATGTTGGAACGAGTTGCTAGAAAACTGTAATTTGTCAGATCCTGCTTCAAGAGAGAATGCAGAACTACCCGCAGAGCACGGACAATCCTATCTTGTTCCAGTAACTTACATGAATAGTAGTGCAGATTTGAAGGCGTTTGTCGGACATCATGGCGGAATAGTTTGTACTTCTTCTAATGCCGCAGGTGTTCTTGAATGGGCTCTTGAAAGAGCAGGTGAGGGTGGCAAGGTACTTTTCTTCCCTGATCAACATTTAGGAAGAAATACAGCATTGGCAATGGGTTATGAAGAACAAGATTTGGCCGTTTGGAACCCTATGATGGTTCCAGATTGGGAATCACTCAATGCATCTACATTCGTACTTTGGCATGGCTATTGTTCCGTTCATCAGCGATTCACGGTAGATCAAATCAATGATTTTAGAGAAGATTATCCCGGTGCCTTGGTAATAGCACACCCAGAATGTGATAGAGAGGTGGTAGACGCTGCAGATGCTTCAGGTTCAACCGAAATGATTCGCAGATATGTAGAAGATGCCCCAAGTGGGTCTGTAATTGGGGTAGGGACAGAGATCCATTTAGTCAAGAGATTGGATTCCAATTATTCCGATAAGAAGGTGATATGTCTTGATCCGGGAGTTTGTCCCTGCTCTACAATGTATATGATCCATCCAGCATTCCTTGCTGATTTGCTTGAGAGTTTGGTAGAAGGTCAAGTAGCGAATAGGATTGTAGTACCATCACAAATAGCGGATGAGGCCATTCTTGCTCTGAATAGAATGCTATCAATAGTTGCTTGAAGCTCATTCTTCTTCAGAAGTTGAATATTTTCTTTCATTTTCTTTTTGTCGTTGTATCATCCAAATTGTTAGCATGGGGATGAGTAATATCGTTGCAACTTGCATCGTAGTTGATGAATATGGTTCAAAGGTTTCTTCCAATGAAAATATCCGCACTTCTGGCGCATCCCCATCCTTTTCTCCTTCCTGAAGCCACGCGATATGACTTTCCATTACTTGAGGTGAGGTTTGATTTGTTTGGTCCTTTACATGTAAAGGATATGACCGATTTTCAGAAATCACATGATACGATACATCCCAGTCCAGATGTTCATCTTCTGGATTCAATGAATTGAGGAATTGTTGGTGTTGCCATGCTACATGGCCATGTCCAATGCTAGGGTTCGCCACCGGGAAAAGCGGATCTCCAAGGATTCTTTGTTCTCCAGTTTCTAAATTAACCATGATTAGGCGATTAACAGCGCTTAAATTGACCTCTGCCACTAAGTAATCATTGTCAAATGAGATTCCAGTAATACTGGCATTTGTGTAGTCAACCATCGTTCCTGTGAGTGCCAAAACTTGTTCGTCCATTGCTGGATCAACAGTGGCCTTTATTTCAACTGATAGTGTATTTTGTATGCTGTCAAGGGTGATGATATTAGCTGTCAAAGGAGAACTATCAGTTACCCATGCAAGGCTAGTTTCTTCACCGTCAATTAGAATCACATCAGCAGCAGTTTCCACAACAGATTCGAATTGTGAGTTTGAGATATCCAATACAGTCCCATTGTCCAAAGCAAAAATTGTGCCATTAGCCCCCTCTGCTGAATCCAATAGAACTAGGTCATCATATAGTGCAACAGTCAAATCTTCATTCGGATTCGAATTTGGTTGGTCAAATCTCAATGTGATAATTTTGTATCCTTGCCAAATTACTGCGTGATTCTTTGAAATCAGTACTTCTGTTTTGGTATTCATAATCCCCAAATCAGATTGATTTCCATCTTCATTCAAATCTAAATCTTTAGTGAATGTCTCACCACTCTCTATGTCCATGATAACAGCACTGAGGTTCCCATTCTCATCTGCATCAACTGCAACCAACCAACCATCTGCAGCAGCAGCTTGTGATGGGTGGCTAACTCCTTCAGCAGGAATGTGTTGATGAGCAGCGTCGTAAAGTAAAACGCCACCAGTTGCAACCATCAAGAGAATTACAACAACACCGGTTTGTGTTGCTGATGGCTGCTTTATCCAATTCCATGCTCTTGTACTCCATCCAGAAATCACACGTTTAGGATGGCCAAGGTCTGCAAGAAGCCAAGCCAATCTAGCATTGAAAGTACGTTCATCAAATCGATACCATAACCAGTTATGGCATTTATCAGCCGCTCTAATTGCAACATATGCTACAATCATGCCTCCAATAATATCGAGGAACCAGTGAATTCCTAGATAGATGATTGCAAATCCAGTAACAATGGTAAACCATCCTACAAAAATCCTATAATTTTGCCATCTATTATCGTGATCCCACCTATGGATTCCCATCCAAATGGCAAATGGAACCCCAATGTGTAGGCTCGGCATTCCATTTGTGAAAGGATCAATTCTAGTGAACCATGTTTGAATTTCAGGTGTAAGGTGGTATGCGAGAGTTTCCATTGCAGGAATATGGTCGCCTGTAACTCGAACATTGAAGAATAGATAGAATGGAACAGCAAAAGCGTATACAAAGAACATCGCCAATAATAGCCTATCAGCCATCCATCTATCATCGAAATAAGTGAAGTAAAAAGATGCGGTATATACTAACAACATATACCCTGCAACATAGTAATGTGTCAAAACAAAGGTGAGTATGTCATTGAGAAGGGCTTGTTGAATAAATAATACCAAATCGCCTTCAATCGCATAAATAAACGGCGTCATATCGAGATGAGTATTTGCCATTAGAGTGCGATCTAGACCATCCAGGAGATCTTTCCATACATAGATGCTGAAAACGAGTGCGATATGTGCCCAATATCGACGGAACATATCTACAAAGCCAGCCAAAGTCACGCGCTTTCCTTGTGGTCTAAAGAGGGGCATCAACAAAATCCCACCAAGCAATGAACCGGTAACCCATGTTACGTAGACGCCAGTTCCCACCATCAGATGCCACCCCTCTCCTGAACNCTGCTTCTGACNTGTTGGCTTTGGCAATTACGCTTGAAACGATACTCTATCGCCGTTCCNATTCTCATATNACTGATAATTTAACAATACAATGATTGAAGAATGATTGCAAGTTCNCCNCATTATGAGTGATTCACCAGTATCTCATCACAGCGGTATTCCGTCAGATAAAGGACCTGAAAAGGCATCTGATGAGCAGAACGCGCAAATGGAGCAAGCCTACGCCCAAATGCGTAGAAAATTAAGAATGACCCAACTTTCTGAGAAGATTAGACACAAGATAATGGTACTCTCTGGGAAGGGTGGAGTTGGCAAGTCAACAGTTGCAACTGGGCTGGCATTATCCTTGGCACAACAAGGGCACAAGGTAGGTTTGCTAGATATCGATATTACAGGCCCAAATGTTCCCAAGATGATGGGTTTAGGCGGTCAAGGGCTACATGTAGAGGATGGATTAATTCACCCAACAGTCGGCCACCTAGGGGTCAAGGTAATTTCCATGGCATTCTTGCTTGAGGATGAAGACACTCCAGTCGTTTGGAGGGGGCCAATTAAACTCGGAGCAATTCAACAATTCATAGCAGATGTTGAATGGGGCGAACTTGATTACTTGATTCTTGATTTTCCACCTGGAACTAGTGACGAACCACTCACGGTCACCCAAAGTCTTCCTGATATTGATGGAATTGTAATTGTCACAACGCCCCAAGACGTCGCTTTGCTAGATAGTCGTAAGTCAATTTCATTTGCAAAAACCCTCAATGTTCCAGTGCTTGGTGTAGTTGAGAATATGAGCGGATTCACAGTACGTGGTAAGGTAGAACCCAACACTAAGGTAGAATTGCAGGCACCAGGTGGTAAGAATGTTGAAACAATTTCTGACGAGGACGGCCAATGGTCTGCCACCCTTGATATCTTCAAGCAGGGCGGGGGTAAGGATACAGCAGAGGAACTGGAAGTGCCGTTTCTTGGGGCACTACCTTTTGATCCAGGAGTAGTAAGGGGCGGTGATGATGGCGTACATAGGATAGTTGCAGACCCAGAAGGAGAAAGTGCATTGGCTTTCGCCAAGGTAGTTGAAGCCCTGTCTGAACAGCTGTCAGAAGAAGACGAACCAGGAATAAACATCATTTGAGGTGTTTTTTTGAGTGAAATTCCAAAATTAATTGAATTAGAGCGCACAGAAAAAACTGCCATTCTACGATGGGGTGATGGTAGTGAACACACAGTTCCTTGGAAGGAAATTAGATACTACTGCCCTTGTGCTAGATGTTCCCCTAGTAGAGATGAAGAGGGTAGAGCGAACGAGTTGCGTGAATTAATCAAATCATTTCGTTCTGAAAAACCTTCAGTTAAGACGGTTGGTCGTTATGCGCTGGCCTTTGAGTGGTCTCAAGGTTGCAGCAGCGGCATCCACAAGTTTGAGAGATTGTGGGATATAGCGAATGAAGAGGACCCAGATCACGGAAAGCCATACGTTCATGGCGCTTGGTAGATTTTGGAGTTTATCGTAGATTATTTCCGTAATCCGGAAAGATGCGGGAAAGTGCGAGCGCCGGAATTTGAATCCGGGTTCAGGCGTTGGCAACGCCCGGTGATAACCACTACACTACGCTCGCTTTCGGCCTCCCGAACAGCCTCTCAACTATAACCGCTATGTTTTCAAATTCCCGAATCGAGCATCAAACAGTTGTTGAGTATCAATATAGGCAATTCCTTCAAGTCATAGACCACCCTCCGGCATGTGAGGGAGTTGTATATATGCGAACAATTTATGTCGGCAGAAAGCCAGTCCATTCATATGTGGCAGCGGTATTGAGAGCAATGCAGGATGGTGACCGAGAGGTAGAAATAATTGCTAGAGGGAATGCAATGAGAACCGCTATCGATGCAGCTGAAATTTGCCGCCGCAGAAACGGTAAGATTGCTGGATTGTTACCAGAAGAAATGGTTAACAATGGAGTAGAAATTAGCACAGAGGAAATTGAAGTTGAAGGCTCAATTAGAGTTCTTTCATCAATAAAAATTCTACTAGAAGGAATTGGCGAGATGCCTGAAGATTCTGAAGAGTGATTCAGAGCAAATTTCTGACTTGTTGCTCAATAGCATCTCTAGTTTTTCGATAGGCCTCAATACTTTGGCCCACAGGGTCATCTAG
>PBPH01000009.1 GCA_002725475.1 Methanobacteriota archaeon
CCTCTAGTGTCAGGGCCCTACCATTTGCTGCAAGTGGAAATTTTCCTACAATGACTTTTTCTCCTTCAGATTCAGCTTCTAATTGAGTCATACCTACTGTGATAATTTCAGGCTCAGTAAATACAATTGCAGGAATTGCTACAGGTTCAAAATCACGTTTTTGTCCTGAAATAATTTCGGCTACCATTTCACCCTGAGCGCTTGCCTTGTGGGCGAGCATTGGCTCTCCAACAAGGTCCCCAATTGCATAAACGCCTCTCATATTTGTGCGGCATTTTGAATCAACTGCAACAAATCTGCCCTCATCATCAAATTTAATTCCCATTTCTTCAATTCCCCAACCTTTGACATTGGGTTTTCTTCCAACTGTGACAAGTACTTTATCGAATATTTCGGATTTATCTTCCCCATCTACATTTGTCCAAGACAATTCAACCCCCTCTTCAATAATTTCTACACCCTTTGCAAGGCAATTTGTTAGGACCTTTACTGAATTCTTCTTTAACCATCTTTCAAGCGGCCTTCTAAGTTCATCATCAAAAATAGATGCTATGTTTTCGAGTCCTTCAATTACAGTGATTTCCACACCCAGTTTTCGCAGAGCACATCCGAGTTCAAGCCCTATATATCCGCCCCCAATTACTGCAATTTTATCTGGTAATTCATCTAAATCAAGAGCCCCTGTAGATGAAATTACATATTTTTCATCAAATGGCATAAATGGTAATTCAATTGGTTTAGAGCCAGTAGCTAGAATTACATTTTCAGTTGTAATATGTGCTACTTTATTTCCATTAGAATCGGTAACATTACAAGTTTTGCCATCCAGAAAATTTGCCCATCCTTTCACTAATCTAGCTCCATTTCCTTTTAGTAGGGCCTCAACTCCTTTGTTCAGTTTTTGAACAATGTTATTCTTCCAATCAACCAAATCAGACATATTTATAGAAACATCGCCATCAATTTTCAAACCCATATGGCCTTCATGATGTGATTTAAGAGCCTCAAATTTCTCTGCGGCATGAATAATAGCTTTTGAGGGGATACACCCTCTTATCAAGCAAGTACCTCCAGCTTTGTCTCCTTCAACAATTACTGTATCTAGTCCAAGTTGGGCGGCACGTATTGCTGCAACATAACCGCCGGGGCCCGCACCAACAACCAATACTTGGCAAGAAATTTGTTCCATACAATTCACCTCAAAGTATCTGTGTTGGGTGTTCAAGAAGATATTTCAAACCTTGAACTAAAGCAGCCCCGTCAGCCCCATCTACTACTCGATGGTCCCAAGATGAAGAAAGATTCATCATTCTTCTGATTGTTATTTTTCCGTCCACAACAACAGGTCTTTCTATTGCTTTATGAACTCCAAGAATTCCAACTTCTGGGGTGTTAATTATTGGAGTTGCACCTATTCCACCATCCCTACCAAGGGAGGTGATTGTAAATGTAGAGCCTGTTAGGTCTGAAAGTGTTGCAGTTCCATCTCTAGCCGAGCCCGCAACTCTTCTCAATTCTTCACCTAGTTCCCAAATGTTTCTTGCCTCACAATTTTTTACAACTGGAACATATAGGCCACGATCTGTCGTAGTTGCTATTCCAATATTTACTGCGTTGTGTAACACAAGTACTTCCTTATTATCATCATAATGGCCATTACATCCTTGATGCCCTTCTCTGAATAGTTTAACCAATGCTTGCATAATGAAGGGTAAGTAAGTGAGTTTTTGCTGCCCCTCGGTTCTATTCGCATTTAGCCACTGACGAAGAGCTTCTAAATCAGTTACATCAACTTCTTCAAAGTATGAGAAATGAGGAATTTTTGTATATGACTCGGTCATTTGTTCTGCTATTTTTCGCCGAAGCCCTACAATTGGAATTTCTGTAGTCCCTTCCGCTGGCTCTCCTGGTTGTGTGAATTGAATTCCACCTCCCGAAACTCCTGCTTCTTGGTGGTTATCTAAATCAGAATGACTAACTCTACCACCGGGGCCACTGCCAGAAACCAAACTCAACTCTATTCCTTCTTCTTTCGCCCTCTTTCTAACTGCGGGTGATGCCAAGACTCTTCCACTCAAACCCCCACCTTTAGGTGAATCAACAGATTTTGAATCAACGATTGCTTCTTTATTTTCTGGAACGTTACTTTGAGTTGTTTTCAAATCTTGATTTGATTCATCAGATTGAACAGCTATGGGTTCTGGTGAAGGACTTTCCTCTGTTTTTTCAGAACTTTTTGGAGCATTTCCATCACCACTTACTTCAAACTCAATACAAACAGAACCTACTGCAATTATTTCTCCAGCCTTTCCTACTGTTGAGAGAACCTTTCCAGAAACAGGACTTGGGATAGTAACCGTTGCTTTATCGGTCATTACATCGATTAGGGCATCATCTTCGGAAACTTCTGAGCCTACTTCAACATGCCATTGGACGACTTCCCCTTCAACAACTCCTTCCCCAATATCGGGTAATCTGAATGCATAAACTCCCATAATTAATCCTCCTGTGTTCTTTTAATTGCTTCAGAGATTCTATCGGGGCTTGGTAAATAATCCCATTCAGTACTGTGTGGGAAAGGCGTATCCCAACCAGTTACTCTCTCGATTGGATTTTCTAGGTGATAGAAACATCTCTCTTGGATACTAGCAGACATTTCAGCACCGAAGCCACTAGTTTTTGGGGCTTCATGAACTATCACACATCGCCCAGTTTTTTTGACTGAATTTACTACTGCTTCACGATCCCAAGGTACCAAAGATTGCAGGTCTATTAAATCACATGAGATTCCAGAATCTCTAATTCCTTGCTCTGCCACATGAACCATTGCACCCCAAGCAATCACTGTACATTCATCACCTTCCATTACTAAATTTGCTTGCCCTATTGGGACAGTGTAATGTTCTTCTGGAACATCGGAGTACTGGTGCCCTTTCCAAGTCGGAACGTTATGTGGATCTCCATAGAAAGGCCCTCGATAGCATCTTTTAGGCTCAAAGAAAACTACCGGATCATTGCACTCAATTGCGCTAATTAGGAGACCCTTTGCATTGTATGGGTTAGAACAGTATAACACTTTAATTCCTGGTGTGTGTGTGAATTGTGATTCAGGTGACTGTGAGTGATGATGGCCGCCCTTTATTCCTCCGCCAGCCGGAGTTCTAATAGTCACAGGAGTACTAAATTCCCCTCCACTTCGGTGTCGAAGTTTGGCCATCTCGTTTACAATTTGGTCATATGCTGGGAATATATAATCTGCAAATTGAATTTCCATTACAGGGCGTAGTCCGTTTAGACCCATGCCAAAAGCGATTGCCGCAATCCCTCCTTCAGAGAGGGGAGAATCAAATACACGCTTTTTGCCATATTTTTCTTGCAAACCATCTGTAACTCGGAAAACTCCACCAAAGTAGCCTACATCTTCTCCAAAAATTAGAACATTATCATCAGATTCCAACATGTTGTCAAGGGCACTATTTAATGATTGTATCATGTTCATTTCAACCATCATAACACCTACTTTCCTAACTCCTCTCTTTGCTCTTGAATATGCCATGGTATTTCTTCGTAAACTTCAGTAAATATTGTGCTAGCAGGCGGCCACGGGCCATTTGCTAGATCGCCGTGTGTAACTGCTTCTTTGTATGCTGCAACTACTTCCTCGTCGAGTTTTTGTTCTAGATCTAAATGCTGCTCTTCACTCCATTCACCAATCGAAATTAAATGTGTTTTAAGCCTTTCAATGGGGTCACCACCAGGCCAATATTCATGGTCATCTGCCGGACGATATCTGCTAGGGTCATCACTACTACTGTGTGCCCCCGTTCTATAAGTTAGAATTTCAATATGAGTGGCTCCCATTCCTGAGGCTGCTCTTTCCCTGGCCCATTTTGTTATTGAATATAAAGCTAGGAAATCATTACCATCTACTCTGAATGATGGTATTCCGTATGGGATACCACGTGCCGCAAAATTTTCAATGCCAGACGCGAAATTTCTGTGAGTTGATATCGCCCACTGATTATTCACAACACATAGGATTACGGGGGGTTTGAAAACACTAGCAAAATTGACAGCATAGTGATAATCTCCCTCAGCACTTGCTCCATCTCCAATCCAAGTAATTGTGACTTGGTCATCTCCTTTGTAGGCACTTGCCATTGCCACTCCTACTGCTTGTGGGAATTGTGTCCCTACTGGGCTAGAAACGGATATATAATGCCCATCCCGATATGTATAATGTACTGGCATCTGCCGCCCTTTCACATTATCTTCTACATTTCCAATGCAGTGGTTAATCATGCTGACCATGCTCCTGCCTCGAACAAATTGACATCCTGGTTGCCTATATGTTGGGAAAAGCCAATCTTGTTCCTCTAGAGCCATTGTTTGTGCGATTGCAATAGCTTCCTCACCTAAAGATCTCATGTAAAATGAAAGTTTCCCAGTCCTCTGCATTTTCATCATCCTGTCATCGAAGATTCTCAATCTACACATATGTTCTAGTCCGAGGCGTAGATCTTCTGCACTAAGTTTTGGATCCCATTCACCACTAGCCACACCTTCATCATCTAGGACACGCACCAAACCAGAAGCGTGTTCAATTGTATCTTCAAAAGTACAGGTGTTTGGATTTGGTTTTTTCAAGTCTTCTGGATGATAATCCCAAGGTTCAAAATTAGATCTTTCTCCTGGCCTACAAGGTGCTTCGGGGACGGTGAACCCATCCGTTCTTTCGTCCTGCTGCCCCTCTGACATGTATTCTCCTCTTGGTGCTACGACTATGATGATTTTCATCATGCCCATCTTTAGATGGGATATGTAAAATTTAATTATTTTAGATTATGATGTTAGAAATAACCATCTTTCTATTGACTTGCTTCTGTTAATAGCATACCAGCACGATAAGAAGAACGAACCAATGGCCCACTTGCAACTGCTTTGAAGCCAATTTTTCTAGCAACTTTATCCCAAATAGAGAATTGTTGTGGATTTGGAAATCGATCAATAGGCAAATGTTTCCAACTGGGTTGAAGGTACTGACCTATTGTAATGATATCAACATCTGCCTTTCGAAGCAAATTCATTGCTTCTTCAACTTCTTCATCGGTCTCTCCAACACCAACCATCAAACTACTTTTTGTTAAGATGTCTGGTCTAATTTTCTTTGCTTGTTTAAGAATTGACAATGATTGACTGAATGAAGCCCGAGAGTCGCGAACGATTTTATCTAATCTGGGGACGCATTCTACATTGTGCGAGAATACAGATAATGGGCTATCTTGCAACAAGTGAGTAAGTGCTGACATATTGCCATCTAAATCCGAACAAAGAAATTCTATTGTCACTTCTGGAGCTCTTTTCTTGACTTCTTCAATGCATTTTTTGTAGTGTTCAGCACCCCCGTCCTCCAAGTCATCTCTGTTTACTACAGTAATTACAGCATGAGAGATCCCCATTTTAATAACTGCTTCAGCCAACTTCATAGGTTCTTCATCATCTAGGGGTGGAGGGGTTTTAATTGTGCCAACAGCACAGAACCTACAAGAGCGAGTACACTCTTGCCCAGCAATCATGAATGTAGCTGTTCCCCTCCCCCAACAATCATGAACATTAGGGCACCTAGCCTCTTCGCATACTGTGTTAAGATTATTTTCTTTGACACGAGATTTGGTTTCATTGAAAATTATTTGCTCATCTCCAACTGGTAAAGTGGTTCGGAACCATTCTGGCAGTCTCTTTCTTTGTGATTTTCTGCGCATCTCCACAGTCATTCTAGCAGCGCCGCCGCAGCCCCCTGTTATTGAATCAGAGGATTCTGATAGGGGTAGGTTACGGTCAGCCAACTTAATCTCCGAGACTAGCGAAGGGGTGCTTTAAGTTAAGGCTTTGATAACAAATGGCAGGAACTCAACGCGACAGACTCAATAGAACATATTAGTTCGGATATCATGAAGGTGGTAGGAATGGGGGTTGCATTGGTTACAGGGGGTGCGTGCAGAATAGGTGCTCAAATTTGCCGCTCTCTAGCAAATGCTGGTCACAAAGTAATTATTCACTACAATTCATCAAAATCAGAAGCCGACTCTCTTGCAAAAGAACTTGGTGAATTTACCGAAGTGGCGACTGTTAAAGCAGATTTAGGGGTTCAAGATGAATCAACCAACTTGTTATCAAAATCGATTGAATTTTTTGGCCCCATTGACATATTGATTAACAATGCTTGTTACTTTGAATATGACAATATTAAATCATTCAATTTAGACTATTTCAATCGTTCTATAGCAATAAACACCATGGCCCCAATTATTCTAAGTAGAGACTTTGCAAATCAAGTTCCAGACACAGGTGGGGTTTTGATAAATATCCTCGATCAAAAATTAGTAAATCCAAATCCTGATTATTTATCATATACAATTTCAAAAACTGCAATAGCAGGAATTATTGAATCACTTGCAATGGGGCTAGCACCTTCTTCAGTAAGGGTGAATGGAATTGCTCCAGGATTGACTATGCCATCACCTCATGCTTCAATCAAATCATTTGAAGAAGTTCATGATAATACCCCTTTACGAAGGGGTTCTACTGCAGAGGATATTGGTGATGCAGTATTATTTTTGGTTTCGGCTAGGGCAGTTACGGGACAACTCATTTTTGTAGATGGTGGGGAGAGATTAATTCCTAGAGATAAAGATATTCTATATGATGGGGGTAATTAATTGGATAATGTTGAACTCGAGATGCACCTTATTGATAGGTTGGGATTCGCAATTACTAGTTTGCAATTGAGGAATTATATCGTTGATTTTGAGATTGGTGTTCTTGAGAAAGAGCAAGGAGTCAAACAAAGAATTAGATTTGATGTAGATATTTTTATTGCTGGAGCATCTAAACCCAGTGAGGATGAAATTGATCAAGTACTTGATTATGATTTTATTAGGTCTTCAATATCGAATAAAGTAACTAAAGAGAGAATTAACCTCCTAGAGTCATTAGTTGCTGACTTGTTGGATACATTGCTAATTCCCAATGAAGTAATTGCTTGCAGCGCAACTGCAACGAAACTAGATGTTTATTCTGATGAAAGCCAAATCGGTTGCAGAATGATTAGAATTAAAGAAGATTATTCATAATTAATCAATAATGCGGGGGGTGGGATTTGAACCCACGAACCGCTTGGGACCGGAGCTTAAGTCCGGCGCCGTTGACCAGGCTTGGCAACCCCCGCGGCCTTCCGTGATAGCCATACTGCATGAAGGTGGCGTTTAACAAAATGGCTTTCTTTTAGTTGATTCATAATGATGCAAGTTGAGTACTCGCAACGGAGAACCCTTTAACGGACCGACGACACGGCGTAGCCGTGGAACAATCACCAACCCCCTCTAGAGTTGCTAGGAATGCAACAATAGTCTCACTTTTTCTCGTTCTTGTAATGTTTTCATCTCTGTTTGCTAGCCTTCCAGAAAATTATAGACAGAGTGAACTTCTAGAAGAATCTACAATTTTCCATACCGATGACATTCCAGTCAAACTATACAACATTTACATCGATAAAAGAAATTCCACTGCTGGCGGTGATGGATACCTTACAACAAAGACTCCAAATGGGGATCAGAGCAATGAATCTGCCCTAACTGAAACTCTTGAATTTAGAACTAGAAATCTGCTAAGCGACATGCCAGTAGGCGGCAGGCAGGCATCAGGCGGCGGAGGAGATAATTGGGAAATTCCAGTTTCAATATATCTTAGAGCTACTGCAGGCAGTCAAGGAAATACTGCAACATACACATTCACTTTGAGAATTGAGGACGAAAGTGGAAGTTCGGAAACCATTTCTACTGCTCAGAAGGAACAAAGTGCCTGTTCAGATCTTTTTGGATGTGGTTGGAATCAAGAAATTGTAAGGATGGAATGGATTGGAGCGCAATACAAAACAATTCCAAGTGGAGGCGCTCTAACTTTGTCAATTTCTGCTGAATCTACTTGTGAGGGTCAGAGTAGTAACCCATTCGGGGGGGGGGTTGTGATGCCGAGGTTATGTGGGGCGACCCCGATGACTCGGATGATTATTCAATGATGGAATTTTGGTCTAATGCAGCATCAGGTAGTGAAGTTAAAATTTTCACCGAGGGGGCGCTTTGGACTGATCCAGAAACATTGGAATGGTACCCAAATGCTTTGTCTGACGATTGTCAAAATGCCTGCAGGTCAATGGAATTCAAGATTAATGTAATCAATGCTTTGGGTAGAGAAGATATCACTCAAGTAAGTGTTCAGTTGAGGGCTCCAGATGGAACTTATCCTGTGGATCACACATTCAATAATGCTGAATTAAGTACGGATGACGGAGGCTTGGTTGGTAGTTTTGTTTGGTCTTATCCATCAGGTATTCAATCTGGTGTGTATGCACTTACTCTTTCTGTACTTGATGTGCAAGGCCCAAATCCATTTGTATTTGAACATGAAGATGTTATAGTTGAGAGATATGGAGTAGATGTGCGTAATGCAATGGGTAGAAACACTGAATATATCGCCCCAGGCCAAACTACTCCAATTAGTCTAGTATTACGACATATAGGTGATGACGGGTCATCAATAGATGTAGAATTAGCTGTCCAGACTAGCCTTGATTCTAGTTGGTTGGCACAATTTGACCGCCCCGAAGGATATACACTTTCTGATGGGGGTAGTGAAGTAACTGCGATACTTACATTACAGGCACCATCTGAATTAGATAACTCCCCACCTAGGTTAGATATCTCAGTGAGAGCGTACAACTCAAGTGGGGCAGAAGTAGCTTATACTACAATTCAGATTGAACTACAGAAGATTGGAGTATATGCGCCACCTATGCTTTCACTTTGGGATACAGAACAGGAGAATCAGATTTTTAACTCAACAATCGAACTTGAAAATCCAGAAGTTTTCGACCAAACAATACCACAGTTCGTTGATGATTTGAGCCCACCTACTCCATTTTTTATTGAATTATTTAACACCGGATTTGATTCAGATTCATTCCGCTTTGAAGTTACTCAGAAACCTAGGGGCACAGTATTCTACTTCACAGACAATCAAACAGGACAAATCATTAATCAAGATACTTCAGATGGTTTGTGGCATACTCCAACTCTCCCTCGCCATTCGACATTCACGTTGGCAATGTACATCAATCCCTCTTCTGAGCCAGATGATCCGGATTATGGTTTGATGGAAGTTGAATTCTCTTCTGCGGGGAACTCAACCCTATCTGCAATTGTTCAATTTACTCCACATAGAACAAATGGTATGCAAGCAGTAGTTGAATTCGATTGTGATGGCGCAGGAAATGGTCTTGGCCATATAGAATATAAGAATTGTATTAACGATGATACAGATGAATACATAGATGTTAGAATGAGAATTAAAGCAACTCAAACTTCCGGTGATCAAACGCTTGATAGTTGGAGAATAGTAAACCCTGGTGATTACGAAAGAAACGCTGAGGCTGAAGATGGTAGATACACTCTTTGGGACTATTTCATTACGGATTTGAATAATGACCCAATGCCACTATTCCAAACAACCTCAGGGGAATCTGTGGAGTTTTGGCTAGAAATCCACTTAACAAATCAGGTTTTGGCTGACAACCATACAATTTTCCTAAGGATTGAAGACGCAGACGATAATGACCCTGATTCTCAGCGCTTCTTCGACTTACCCATCAGTATTGAAGTTGGAGAAGGTGATCCTGAATTGAAGATAGTTCAGGTGTCTGCAAATCAGCCAATGATTCCTGGGGATACTACAGATTATACAATGAGATTGAAGAATGAAGGTAATACTGACATGCAGGTGGTATTGAGCGCCACTTCCCCGGATGGCTGGACAGCAATAGCACAAAATCCTGATACTCAATCATCTCTCGTTTTAGTTCCTGCATTTGATGAAATCACATTTACTCTTCAGGTCACTTCGGCAGCAGATGCAAGGCATGGTGACTTCCACACAATTACCGTTACTGGTAAGCCACAATCATTTACAACAGGTTTCTCTGATACATTCAATACCGAAAGTGATGTTGATATAAGGGTTGAAATTAATGATCCAGTCACTAGGATTACAAATGAATTGAGTAACATGAGAGCATCAACGATGATGATGCTAGCAGGTTTTGTTATCCTAATTGTTGCAGCAATCGCCGGTCGCCGAAGAAACGCGGATCAATGGGATGAAGAAGAAGATGAATTTGAGGATGATTATGAAGATGAGTTTGATCTTCCCGAAGCTGTCAAAGACTCAGATTCAGATGAAGAAGAATTTGATGAAGATGAAGATTTTCTAGATGAAATTGAATTAGTAGATTGATTTATTTTAGATTAATTTTCTCATTTATTCCAATTAAGAGGTTTAAAAACAGATGGCCATCGCATCCATACTAGGCATGAGCCGGACCCATTGATGTTGGTGGCGGATCTTTTCAGACTTCCATGTTGCTTCGATGATGTTTAGGCATCTAGCCAACCCCGGGAGGGGCTGCTAATTGGCACAAAAAGAGGACGAGACGAGAGTATTGATAGTGATTGACGGCCCAAACGTGGGAATGAGTCATTCTGCAAATAAGTGGCCAGCGTCTGCTAAAGGGATTGCTGCATCAGTATTACATTATGCAAATTTGGGATATGATGTTCATGCATTCGTCCCTCGTCATTTTCTAAATGATAATGCAGGTAAGAGGGGCGTAGATAATCCATCA
This sequence comes from Methanobacteriota archaeon, assembly GCA_002725475.1. Lineage (GTDB taxonomy): Archaea > Thermoplasmatota > Poseidoniia > Poseidoniales > Thalassarchaeaceae > MGIIb-Q1. The sequence continues at coordinate 10,736 of PBPH01000009.1, forward strand.
ATAATTCGTAAATTGAGAGATGATGGTTTGGTTGCCTCTGTACCATCCCAAGATCATGATGACGATTATTGGTTGCAGTTTGCTTGGCAGAAAGACGCTTATGTAGTTACCAATGATAGGATGAAAGACCATGTGGAGAAATATCCAGGAGATGATGAAGAAGCATTTTTCAAATGGCGTGATAAAAGGGTTATTTCTTACACCTTTGTTGGAGATGATTTCTTTGCAAATCCTACATTCGAACTTCCAGAACCTCCAAAGAATGTAAAAGGCGATGCTGGAAAAAATAAATTAGAAACGAATGACAAATCAAACAAAACTTCGGTTCCAGTTAAGAAAAAGAAAGGAAAAATTAGTGAAGCCAAGTCTAATAACAAATTTTCATCTAAAAGATGCAGATTTGTTTTTAGGGAAGTAGTCCGAAATCGGTTATCAAAGGGGCCGGTAAATTGTGGCATGCTTGCATCTGAAATTACTAAATTAGTTGGCAACAAATTATCTCACGATTTTTCTAATAGGAAAGCCTTGATGGAGGCAATGAATATCCGAAAGAATCGACCTTTTCACGAGCAATTGAAAGAGTTGATGGGAAATGAGTTGGATGTTGAACTCGTAAATGGGCAACCGATTAACGTGAGGCTAACTAAGAATAGAAAGCAAAAGACCAGAATCCCTCTTAACAAATTCAAGAATGCATTAGGCGAAAATGACTTAGATAAATTAAGAGTTTCAGCACACGAATTACCAAAAATCGTAGCTGATAGTTTGCCATTTTTTGCTGAATTAGAATACCCTGCAAATTATGCTGAAGTAGGTCACCGGTTCAAAGATAAATATGACAAAAAAATCAACGCAGTTTTCACAAATATGGACAATTTAGTAAAATTCATGAACTTTCGTTTTGAAATTCCATATGATGATATTGTTAGGGATGATTTCATGATTACTCGTTCAAATAAAGCCTCGAAGTCTGAAAAATTAATGCGTGAAAAGAAGGGGATATTGAAAAGAATATTTTCAATGATTTTTGGTGATTAAAGAGTACTAAAATATTTTTTTATTTTATTTTTCAATCATTTATATCTAATGTTCTTCTTCTTATTCCCCTCGCGCGTGTACGAACTGTGCTCCAACTGTATTAAGAATCAACGGATACGGTTAGTATATGGGTTGAGACATGGTGATGCAAGGTCATTTGAATATCAATGCGGTTTTAAGGCTTCAAAAAAAGATGAGAACGAAGGCAATTTTTCTAGTTACAATCATGCTGATAACTAGTATAGCTGCGCTCGAATTTGCTGCATGGGAGGCAGAAGCTTCTACTGACCAAGATGGCGATGGACTTACTTGCGGAACAGAGTTCCTTCTTCAAACTCAGTGCCAAGATTGGGATTCCGATAATGATGGTTTGCCTGATGGATGGGAATGGAAGTATGGTTTGGACCCTAATGATGGTTCATCTTTGACAGTGAATGGTGCATCAGGCGACCAAGATGGCGATTCTATGTCTAATATGCAAGAATATTCTTACCTGACCCCAATATTTTGGGATGATCCTGCAACACCAAATGTATTGGATAATGGTGTATGGTGGAATGGCACTGTGCCGGTTAGGAACTGGAATGAAGAGGGTGCAATGCAGGTCAATCAACCAGCTTGCGGTTCTACTGGAAGTGATGGAAACGGTTCAAATGTAATTCTCTGTGATGAAGACCCGCTTGGTGACATTTGTAACGATGGCATAGATAATGACCGAGATGGCGTTGTTGATAATGCAGATCCGGATAAAGACGGTGATCAGGTATGCGGTTCGAACGATGACGATGGAGACGGCATTTCTGATGAGGACCCTGATGGATGGGATACTGATGGAGATGGATTGCCTGATGGATGGGAAGTGGCGAATGGCCTCAATGCAACAAACCCCACAGGGATTGATGGTATGATGGGTGACCCAGACGGCGATGGATTAGTGAATGTACAGGAATATGTAAATCCATCATGGACCACTATGTCTAACGGTGCCCCGTACTTTATGTCCGGAAACCCCCAAACTCAACAGACAACTGAAAATGTAAATCCTTGTAATCCATTGATGGGTTGTCTAAGCCAGACTGCTTCAGTAGATCAGGATACAGATACAGACCCTTGGGATAACGACACAGATAACGATGGATTAGAAGATGGTTGGGAAGCATTGAATATTCTAACTGACCCAACTTCTGATGATACTGATGGCGATGGAATCCTTGATGGTATAGAAGCTAATTTCTCTGCTTATGGCGACCCTCCATTGAATAGTGACCCCAGGAACAACAACACTGATGGGGATCAATTCGATGATGGGGATGAAGACAAAAATGGAGACGGAGTTGTTGGTGCTAATGAGACAGATCCAACCCGTCAAGAAGACTCTGGTGATTTCGATAATGACGGGATTGATAATTGGCTAGAAAATCTATCCTGTACTTCTTGGGATGTATATGACACCGATTCAGGCGGTGTGGGTGATGGGGATGAAATGAATTTAACTCATTCAACCGACCCTTGTCTTTCAATGGTTAATTTCAACACAACCCTTGATACATCAACTGAACCAACCGGATACAATGCAGGACTTCAGAGACTTTACCTTACAAATGCATCAGGTTTCAACCCCTCTCCCTTTGATTGGAGAACCCAATCTGGCGCTGTTGGTTATTACAATGATTCCAATGGTGCATTAACCTCTTTCACATACACAGACATTTCCAATAATATTCTTCTTGGAGTAACAGTTCCACCTCCTGTAAATACAGTAGAAGTGATTTCTAACAATGGTAGTTGGTGTCATTCCGATGGCCATTCTTATTGTGATGATGATTACCAAGATACCGATGGTGACGGACTTGCTAATTGGGAAGAGACATTATCGATTTGGGGTTGGTTTTCTCTTGAGACTCTTTGGGATTCTGATGGTGATGGGCAAAGTGATTTAGATGAGATTTTGAATTTCACTGATCCGATGGAACCATGTGATAATACTCTTGATACAGATGGCGATTTGCTAAATGATTACTTTGAGAATAATACCGGATGTGACCTATCCTATATTCCTGGCATGGGTGTAGGAAATGGTTCTACAGATACTTACGTAACAGATTATCTTGATACCGACACCGACAATGGTGGAGTTTTTGATTCACAGGAATATTTGGATGGAACTAACCCACAAAATGATCCGACTGATGATATGAATCCTGCTGATACAGATGGGGACGGAATTCCTGATTTAATTGAGAACCAAACTGGTACTGATTGGCGCAATCCGGATACAGATGGCGGCGGTATGACTGATTACGAAGAGTGCCCACCAATGTATTGGCAAGATTGTTCTCTAAGTCCTCAAAATCCATGGGACCCTACTGACGACATCAATCCTAACAATGTCATCTTCTTTGCAAATAATACCACTAGCACTGGCATTGGAGTTGATACAGAACAAATTCATCGTTGGAGCGTAAGAACATATGATTACTATACTGGTGCTAGTTATGGAATTAATACCTCTTTGGTATCCCTGCACCAACTTTCTCCTTCCGAACAAATTACCTATCAGTTGCCCAATAATTCATATTGGAACTCTACCGAAACTTGGGATATTTCTTACATACAGCCGATAATGCCTGGTAGCGATTTACCTCAGCCAGCTTACACAACTGAGTATATGATGTGGGCTGAGTCAATGGCTGAACTAAATATGACAAATCATACTGGTGACATAGTAATTTCAGCAGGTTCTGTTATGGCTATGATGGTTGCTGCGCCAGAAGTTTTCTACACTGATGCAGAGTTACAAGGGGCAATACCTTTCCCGTCTCCTTACGCAACTGATGTTCCGGATTATTTCATGGATAATACTGCAGCAGAATCATCAGTTAGGGACATAACTTTTGGAGTCATTTCTGATGCTTCTGCTACAACAGCATGGGATAAGATTGAGGCCATAAGGAAATATCTTGCAGAGGAGGATACTAATACAACAGATATCGATTTCAAGTTGAACTTTGACGGTTCTGGAGTACCTATGATAGAAGATGCAGTTAGATTTATTTTAGATGATGCCAGAGAGGGTTCTTGTGCTGAATATGTTACAATATTCACTACAATGGCAAGAATTGCTGGTATTCCAGCAAGAGTTGCCAATGGTTACAGTGGTGGAATTTGGCATGGCACTGGATACATGGTAATGGGCTCTCACTGGAATTCTTGGTCAGAGGTCCATTTGGAAGGTTCTACTGGATTAGATATGGGTTGGATACCAATCAACCCCTGCCCGCCAGCAGAAGATGTTCAGTTCCTCAATGAATCAGTTACACCACTCACATTTGAAAGAGATTTATCTACTGGTTCAATTTATGTCAATGGGACTCTCCAGTTTTCAAACAATAGTACTGGTGCATCTAACGCTTTGATTGATGCATATCTAATTGAAGCAAATGATTCTAACCCACTCAATCCAGCTGCATTGAACATGGAGACTCTTATTCGAGGTGTTACAACTGATAGCAATGGCAATTTCTCTGTGAACGGCTCTTTTGGCATGTTGCCTGCCCCCGGGTATGGTAAAATTGTAGTTGTGTCAAGGCAAGGAGGTTATGTCCCATCACATTCACATGTGTATTCTGTCGTTCTCAATGTTACAGATGATGTAAATATCACTCTTACAAGCCCAGAACCAGTAGGCTCGCCCATCGTTGGAGCTGGCTCTTTTACGACTATAGCAGGAGTGATGTTATGGGATTCGGTGCCACAAGATGATCCTTCACTAAAGGGTAATTTCACAGTGAATTTGACTTATTTTTCAACGGTATCAAATGCGAATGTGACAATACAGGCCCCTATTTGGGCTGGTGGTGTATTCTCTTTCGATGTCAATCTTTCAGAACTTGAAACACCCGGTCTCAGAAATGCAATAATCTCGTTCGATGGTTGGCATGAAGGTAATTTGCACCTAGGTGCTTCTCCAGTTTATCATGCGCGCCCAGGTTCTCTGACTTTTGTCATGAATGTTTCAGCAGCCCCAAACATGACCGCAACAGTAGAGGGTCCGGGAGCCAACAATTCATTATTGGTGATTAACGAGAATATTTACGTAAATGGGACCGTACTTTCTGTCGGTAATTCCCCAGTACCTATGGATGGATATATTACTCTATTTTTGAGGCGTAATGGCTCAAATACTAGTCTAACTAATATCACTACATGGCCAGTTACCAATGGGGCATTCAGTATTTCTTGGAATATGAATGCGTCTTTGGTGCCAATCGGCCCTGGATATCTTGACCTTCAGCTGTTATTCGCTCAAGGAATTCCAGGTGCTACTGATCAGGATAACTTCATTGGATTTGGATTGAGAAGTGAAGTGACAATGAGTTACAATCTAATCTCGGTGCAACGAGGAGATTTGACATCTGTTATGATATCTTTATCGGACCATACTGACTCTAACGACGTTCCTTTCATGGGTACCTTCGATATGACATTTGATGGAACCTTAGTTAATTCCACGACCGATCCAAATGATGTGTGGATTACAAGTGAATTTACCCCTGCTGCTAATCTTGCAGCAGGCGATTATTACTGGAATATTTCTTACGATGGATATCTAAGTGGTAACCCGGGAAGTGAGTGGTATAAACCTGCATTTTCAAGTGGTCTGTTGCTAGTAATGGGTACCGCTACTCTTACGATTAATTTGCAAGATGAATGGACTCACTTAGGTGGTACAACCATTATCACTGGAAACATTACAGATGATGTTCTAGGAACTCCAATTTTGTGGAATACATCTGATGTAATTTTCTCAATTGCACTACCTGGTTCGGGTCCAAGCGGACCTAATGGCGAGCCACCGGCACCTGACTTTATTCCGCTAGGAAATTCTCCATCGAATCAAACCAATGGCCAGTATTCGGTTGTTGTTACTCTTCCGAATTATCTTCCATCAGGCGCTTACAACCTTACCTCAGTACTTGATTTCGCCCAATTTGGTGGCGGTGGCCAAAGTGTATATTATTCAATGATGAATCCACCTGCAGCACTAATTGGAATAGAGAGTGAGCTTGTTTTGAACAGCAATACTTCGGTTGTAATTGTGGAAGCAGGAAATAGCATTTCATACAATATTACAGTCACAGATGTTGCCGATTCATCACCTGTTTTTGGTCAAACAGTGAATTTTACTTGGGATTGGGGCAACACTAACACCTCAATAGGCCAAGTTGTTACGGGCATAAATGGGGAGGCAATACTGAATTGGGCGGTTCCTGGGTCAATGGATCCAGGTTACTATGATGTGCGTATTTGGATGGACAATGATACAAGTGATCCATTAACCACAGGTTCTAACCGATGGTGGGGCAATCAGACTTTCATCAACGTTACAGTTCAAGTTCCTTCAGATGTATCAATAATTTCCGCACCGCTGAACGTTACTGCAGGAACTAGTTTCCAATTGCAAGGAAACATTAGTGATGCAAATGATCCGAATCGTCCATTCGATGGCCCTATTTCTATTGAAGTATTCTTCCTTGGAGATCAATCTGAAACATTAGTTGCGAGCCACCCAACTGCAGCAAATGGCACTTTCAACGTAACAGTTCCAACAGATCCGCTAAACGATGGAATTACTAGTGGGAACAAGACATTGGTAGTTTCAGTGTTAAATGGCACGAATCCATTTTACTTGACTGGTAGTGCAAGTACCCTATTATTGGTAATAGGCGTTACCGATTTTGTTGTTAATTCAACAATGCTGATTCCACAGACAGTAGTTAGAGGGGAGAACATAACCTTTGGTGGCAGTTTAATCGAGTCATCAGATACTACAGTTAATGGGCAACCTAGAGCACTAAATTTCACTCCGGTGATAGCTCAGTTCCATGAAACTTGGATGCCTGAAATATTGACTGATGTCAATGGTTCTGCTAATTGGGTATATCAGGTTCCAAATACACAGCCACTTGGCCAGATAACAGTAACCCTGCTTTACAATGCTACTAATGTTTGGGAATTACACCCAACGTCTCATCAAATCAATACCATTAGCATTCAGTCAATCACAATTCTCGTGGTTGATAACATAACTGCTAATCCAATTTCTGGCGGCTCCTTCGATGTCACAGGTAGTTTGGTTTCCGATAATGGTTCTGGGATTATTGCTCGTAGTGGGGCTGGATTATTCCCACAGGTTCAAATCAATATTGATGGATTTACTAATAATTTCCAAGTTTCTAATGCAATTGCTCAACCGAATGGAAATTGGACAGCTGTGGTAACTTTAGACAATGATTTCCCAAGGGGCGCTCACCTATTGTCTGCAAGCTATACTCCAACCGTTAATTTCTATCTTGGTTCAAGTGGAAACAATACATTCGATAGTCGTGGTTTTTCTGTACTCACTATTCTCAATCCTGAAGATTTGCATCCCGATTCTAGGACGGTAAGAGGTGGAAATGTTAGTGTGCAGATTCAGTTACAAGACAATGCTCTAGCTTCTATTTCTAATGCGACTGTAACCATTGAATTCCCAACCTTGAATATTTCAACAATTGTGACTACTGATGCAAATGGTACTGCATGGGGATTACTTACTGTGCCATCAAACACAAGCCCNGGCCCCCTNTCAGTNAATGCTAGTTACTCAGGGATGCCNGGTTCTACTGGNGTTATTGGAGATCAAGACAGNATCATGATTGTGATATTAGCTCCAACAGTAATTACAATCGATTCTGTAGAAGGTGAATTCGTTGCAGGTCAGGAGATTTGGATTAATGGTACTCTACTAGATGAATGGGGCGCAGTTCTTCAATCAGGCGGGGTTCCAAGCGGCGGCGTACTCAGGCTCTCAATTGACGGTATAGATACAGGGGAATTTGTTGAATCTAACGCCACAACAGGTAGTTACGCTTTGATGTACACAGTTCCAGCAGATACTACTGCCGGCAGCCACCTAGCAACAATCTTCTTCCGCGGCGGTTTTATGTGGGTGGATCCAATAGGCCAGGGAGATTCAACAAATCCTGAATATTATCTCAATTCATCTACCGACCAGTTAGTGAACATTAGCGTGCCCACGAAGATTGTTCTCCTTGGGGGTGGTGGCGATGTGGATCGTGAAGGTTTGCTAATCATCGACGGGACCCTTTTCGATATAGTTGATAATAGACTTGATAATCAAACATTGGAGGTCTGGTTTGATAACAATTGGCTAACTAACGTTTCTACAGATAGTCAAGGGGATTTCCAAATCTTCTACCCTGTGCCTCAAGATTCTCCACTCGGACCACAGACAATGGAAATTAGATTTACAGGTTCTACATTCTATCTTCCATCATCTTCAAACACTACATGGGATGTGTATAGTGCAGTTAATTTAGACATGCTAATTCCTCAGGAAATAGCAATCAACGATGACATTACAATTCAAGGTACTGTAAGAGATAATCTACCCGAGGGGTGGATTTTCAATCACTCTGTGGAAGTAAGATTCAATGGAACTTTACTTGGTACCGCTTATTCTGATGAGAATGGAAATTGGTTTATTGATTGGACAATTCCCAACAACATTGGCCTTGGTTCTCACGATATAGAAGTATATTCTCCCGCACAAGGATGGTACCGTGAAGCCACTGCTAATGGTACAATTTGGGTTGCTCATCATGCATCAATAATTTTGACTAGTGAAGATAATGGTGAAGCAACACGCGGAACATTTTGGAATGTGAGTGGTCGTTTGTATGATTCCGATGCTGTTGGATTACCGGGAATTTCCGGCCGTAGTATTGACATTTTACTTGATGGGGTGTTTGTTGATACTATTACAACCGACTCATTTGGTGAGTTTGAGTTGTTAGTGCCGGTTAGTATGGTTTCATCACGTGGGAATCACACTTTAACAGCTCATTATGCGGGCGAGCCATCATGGCTTGCAACAAACGAAAGCCACTTGTTGGTCACTTGGTCTGATATTGACTGGCAATTGGTTGAAAATGACAATATTATCATCCGTTCATCTGCCGCTCACCCGATAATAATTGAAGGTAGAATTATTGAGGTGGGTGGAAGTGAAAATCCAGTGGATATTCTCGACTTGATTCTATACTGGAATCAGAGTGATTTAGGGATATCGAATCGTGTTGTTTGGATGGAAGACGGTAGTTTTAGGATAGAACTTACAGCACCTCAATTCATGACCTCTGGTGACATTACTCTAACATTAAGGGCACTTGAAAACGAATCTAGATACTTCAATGAAGGGCAAATTAATACAACTATTTTCGTTGTCATACCAGTTGATTTTGAAGTTGGAGTTGAGACAGTTCCATACAATGGAGACCGTGTTGTGGCATGGGTGGAGGCTACGGCTAAGGACACCCAACTCCCAGCGTCAGATATCGCAGTGACGGCCGTTCTTTTCAATGAATCAAAGGAATTGAGTCGTACAATGACTGGTAGGACAGGTGCTAATGGTTCATTCTGGTTCGAGTTTATTTCGGTTCCACCAATGGCTCCTTATGGGGATGGATCTACATATGGTTCTCTCTATGTGCAAATTAATTCCACAGACCAGAAGGTGGCGGAAGATGATCGTGCTCGTCTAGAAACTACAATTGAAGTTACAGTTCTTTCAGCCGAAACAATTGATGATGGCGCTAAGAACTGGATTTATGGTGGATTTATTGCAGCTATTTTGTCAATCTTAGCATTCGCTGTATATTGGCGCTATAGGAAACAATCTGCACTCTCTGAGTTGGCTGATGTTTTTGCTTACACAGCAGAACTTCTAGCAGCAGGGGATGAGACTAGAGAAGCTATTTTCAATTGCTACGAGAGTCTTTGTGCAATATTGATGAGGCACCGATTCCTAAGAAGGGATTTCGAAACTGTCAGGGAATTTGAAATGGCAATTCGTAAAGCCTTGCCTATCAATGAGGATGCAATTGTTGCACTCGATAGTGTATTCGAAGAAGCGAGGTACTCAAGACACGAAATGGGTGAAGCTCATAAGACTCAGGCTCAAGACGCCCTAGGAAGGGTGCTAGGGGAAATTGAGAACCTTGCAGAAGTACCAATGCGCTAAATTCAAATCCCCCAATGCCCAAATTATTTGGACAGGGTTAGGTGTAATTCGCCATTATCCCATGAGGCGTGTGCTAACTTGCTACCCACGGGCAGGCCAAATCGATGCTTGAGTTCCAAGCCATTAATATCGGTGATATTTAGTTGGACAATAGTGCCACTATTAATTTCACAAGTATTTAGTTCGATACCAGATAATTCACATCCATGTAGTGGAAGCATTATTTTTTGATTATCAAATTTGCCATCAAATCTATCTAGCATTGCTTGGGTGCTGAGAACTCCGGAAACCATATCAAAATTTTTCTCAATATTAGAAAAATTTGTATCCATAACGGTTTGGTGTTTTTCATGGATTTCCTGAAGATGTCCAAGATCTGATAGAAAATCATGGTGTAGTGATTCTGGACTAGCACTTAATCCTTCACTTGGTCCCTTATTTTCGACTTTTCCAGCCATATTATTGCCCAATACGATATTGATTGGTTGCCATTCCATGTCTCCACCTCGGTCATCCGGTTACGCCCACCCTCATTGAAGGCTTCGTGTCTAATCATCTCCTGCTGCGGGCTCAGGATGGCGCTCAAAGAACCTCCTAACGTGCCTTTTTGTAGTTTCTTCATTTGCTAATGTAAGAACATTCATGTTACTGGGTAGCAGTCTTTTGAACTGTGGTAATAACAAACGTTCTTCAAGCAATAATATGAATGCCCGGTCTCCCATTTTTCGAATGGGTCTTCCCATGGCTTGCATTAGTGAATTTACAGCTGGTTGTTGAACAGCCCAGCGATAAGAACGCGCCTTACCAAATCTCTCTTCGTAGTAATCTTTACGAGCATTTAATTCAACAGAGGGGGGTGGTAAAGGCAATCCAATACAAACCACGGCATCGAGTAAGTTTCTTTTGTAATCAATTCCTTCTCCTAATTTGGCTGAAAAGACCCCTCCAAGCAGTATTTTTTCCCCAGCCGAGCGAGACATTTCCAAGTCCCTTAACAGTGAATCAATCCTTTGCTTGGACCAACCAGATTCTTCTATCATTACTCTTCTGCCGTGCCAAATTTCATCTCCAATAATTTCATTCAGCATAGCATATGATGGCGTGAAAACTGCAATATGGCCGGGTGTTTCAGAAGCAATACCTCTGATATATGATCTGATTTTATTTGTATTATCCTCTCCACGTTTGTTGTATTTTGTTGTGACGCCAGCGCCTATGGCAACAGGTCGTTTGTCAGAAAGGAATGGCGAAGGATATTCCTCTTTGGTCAATATTCTTGACTTAGGTAGTGCGAGTAATTCACCATACATTTCCGGTGGGTTTAGGGTCCCTGACATTAGAAGTGCTCCCGCAGACTGCTCGAATACCGGTCCGGAAACAATTCCTGGATCTAGGAGGTAGGTCGTGATTCTAGGTGCATCCCCCTTGCCGTGGGAGTAGACAAATGCGAGGGCAGAATTGTTTCCAATTTCATCTAACAAAGAGAATAATTCAGACAATCTTTCGCTTGCCGTTTCCTTTCCGTCTTCTAAATCTGGATCCAATTCGACTTCTACTTTCGAAAGATGGCTTGAAATTTGATTTAGAGTGATGTCCCCTCCACTAATATCTGATTCTAGTGCCCCTTTGATTATTTCAATTATTTTTTGATTCTCAACTCTACATTCATCAGATTCATCTTTATAGAGTCCTTGTGACTGAACCCTAAAGAATCCTAGTAAGTCATTTTTTATTCTCTCAAGAGCCGCCTTTACTCTTCTGAGATTAGAATAAGTTCCCGGGGGGACATCTATCAAACCATCTTTTTCTTTTTGTTCAATTGTTTCTATATGCTCTTCGAGTTCTAGTCGTGCAGTCAAAAGCAAATCCTCATTCAGAATCCTCTTCATTCCTTGAGTGATTCGATTCGGTAGATTATGTGCTTCATCTACTATGATTATGACATTTTCAAGATTTATTCCCATCGCATCTAGTGAAGCTGACCTAACGCGTTCATTGAATAAGTGATTATAGTCGCAAACAACCACATCCGCCTGACTAGCAGATTCTCTTGCTACTTTCCAAGGGCAAATTGGCTTTCCTTTACCTCCTTCATTATGAGTGCGAGATATATCAATCAACTCATTAACATGCAATGGTTCTTCTAGAACTTTTAATCTAATCCCATCAACTTCTTGGAGGTATGCAGAGCAGTGTCTATTCTTTCTTTTATCTGCACATAATTTAGAAAATAGTGATGAGAATTCGTGCCTAATCTCATCAATGCACATCGATTGTTGCCCAATCATATCTATGAGGCGAATTTTTTTTTCACCCTCTCTCTTTCTATTGTTAATTCTTCTAACCGTTTCGACAACTATTCGGTGCTGGGATTGTCTGCCTGTAAGGAAAAAAATAGTCCTTTCTTCTTCGCTTTCAAAGGCAACATCAAGCGCTGAGGATAGCGATGCTGCTGTTTTACCTATTCCAGTGGGGGCGCACGCTAGGTGATAACCCCCCTTGCTCAATGAATTGTATGCCAAATCAATCATTTCAGACTGCCCGGGGCGTAGTTCATCATGCGCGAGATAACCAGGGATTCTAGTGTCCATCGCCGCCACGAATTTTAACCCGTGATTCGGCCGCTCAATAAGGTTGGGTTTGGGTAAATATGTAGCCTCTCGGCTATTGTACGATTGGGGGTTGCCCCCGAAGGGGCGGGGGTGACGACTCAAAGTTCGTCGTGAAGGGGTGTTCCCACGTATGTGGGAACGGGGGTATTGTTTGAATTAGCATTTTCTTTTACAGATGTTCGAGCACGTAGGCGGAGATTGAAGATTCCAAGAGTGGGGGCGGGGGGGTTTTTACACCCCCCCTGATTGTTCTTCTTTGTGTGCATCCCATCGCTCACTTTACTCACCCTTTTACTCAGTATGGTCCTCGTGGGGACCTTGATCTTCAACATCCTTGAGAACTGCAAACGCAGCTTCTCTTCTTGACTTCATTCTCTCAGTCTCTTGCTCAAGTAATAGTCCGACTCCAAGAGCAATAGCAGAACTGGCATCAATTTCTCGCATATTTGCTAGTAATTTCAAATCCTGAGTTACTCCTGGACTTATTCTGATATTCATCCTTCGTCCAAAATTTTCAGGAGCGTTCTCTTCGTTAATCCTGTTCATTCCACGGCGAAGAACATCACTTCTATTGCGCATCCCGTCCATCCCAACCAGGCTATCGAGGAGGAACACCTCTTCCTCAGTTAAGCGCACTGAAATCATCTGGGTTGGCCCACTCATCCGCTCACTTCCAACCCTTCCACTGGGGGTTTAGTATATTATCTTGTAGTACGAATTTAATTCAATGTAATACGATGAAATTTATCAGTATTGCAATGCAGTACTACGTTTAATGCTAAAAATCATGGAATATTAGAAAAATCGTAATACACCAAAGAAAAAATATTTCTCAGGTCAAATAGATCGTTAGATTGTCAGGAATTCAATTCTTTGTGTAGCCTTTTTACAGCATTAGCTAGAATCGTATGTTTTGCCCTTGCTTCAACTTCTAATTCTCTAATGATCTCTAATGGCGAGACACCTAATTCCCAAAGGTGCCTTGGTCTGCCTTTTCCTTTTGATTCACCTTGGGTTGAAATTACCCAACCACGATATCGACATTGTTTCAAACCGCTCGCCACCTGGCTTTGAGGCAATCCAGATTTTCTAGATAACTGTTTGATACTTAGTGATTGGTTGGAAGAAAGGGTTGCAACTACTTGGGCTACACTATTAGGTTGTCCTGCTGCAGAAAGAACGTCGGGGGGTATGTTTCTACTCAGATACAACCCCCCTTCGTTTAGTCCAAAGGGGTATTGTATTATATGGATTTCATGTTTTATTGTGATAATTGTCCTCAACATCTTTTGATTCAAGAGGTCAGCGTCAAATAGAGGTGATGTTTGGCGAATGACATGTCTAAGGGTGCCAGCCGCGGTTTGATGATTTACTTGAAGACCCTAAGTGTAGCAATGGATGATGGAATGGTTACAGATGATGAGATGAGTATTCTCAATATTCTAGCCAATTGTTTAGGTTTGAGGGATGAAAATATGATTTATGCTAATTCTATATTGGATGGCACTGAACCCTCGCCAATCACATCGGCTCAAGAGGAAGAGTGGATGAGTCGCCATATTGGTGATGCCACATGTTATCAGTCCGCACTTATAGCTGCATTAGATGACGATGTAATTACTGAAGATGAGATGTCAATGTTAGACTGTCTGAGAAGAGCAATGGCATTGCAACCTGACGAACATGCGCTTGTAGAAGAGGCGGTTAGAACAATGATAGAAAACTTCGATGACGAGCGCCTAATGTCTAGGTTGGAATCATATCTGACAATCAATCCAAGCGAATAATTGTCTATTAATTACGCAGAAAGGTTCTATTCGTACTACCTCGTGTGCGCGCGAGGAGATAATATGAGTAATGGACTAGGTAACAGTGGCGCAGGGGTATTGAAATCTTTGATTTTAGTCTCTTTGTTTATGTTTTCGTTGTTTTCAATGATGGCGCCAGAAGGAGAATTAGGGCCCGAGTTGGAAAGATATGACACATCTTCTCAGAATACGCTACTTTGGTCTCAACATGTTGCTGGTAGCAGTAGTACTGACTCAGTTGAATCTATTGAAATGGACGATTATGGAAACACTTACGTTTGTGGCTATTACTACAATATGGCTAGATTTGGTAACATCAATTTGAATTCAATGGGTAGCACAGATGGTTATGTGGGCAAAATAGGCCCATCCGGAAATTGGCTTTGGGCTAAATCACTAGGTGGAAGTTCATCAGATCAATGTAAAGATATTGATGTTGATAGTGGCGGCAACATCTCAATTGTAGGACACTTCTACAGTCAGGCAACCTTCGGTTCTACTTATTTGTCTTCACAAGGTAGTTACGATTTTTTCGTGGCTAAGTTGGATACCAATGGTACATGGCAGTGGGCAATCAAAGGTGGAGGCAATAGCAATGATTGGGGGGAAGGAGTAGCAATAGACAATAATGGGAACGTCTATGTTACAGGATATTTCTATTCTTCAGGAACAGTATATTTTGGTTCTCAAACAATCTCTCAATATTCATATGATGACGGCTTTATTGGTAAGATAAATTCAGCTGGCCAAGTTCAATGGGCGCATCGTATGTATGGTAGTTATTACCAGAGGGGCAAAGGAATTGATGTAAATGATAATGGCGAGATTGCTGTAACGGGAGAGTTTAGTTATTGGTTGACTCCTGATGGAACAGGGGGTAGTTGTGGCCAGTTATCACCGGGTTATCAATCGTCTTCTTACTATCGTGTATTTGTTGCAAAATACACTACTAATGGCAATTGTGTTTGGGCAAAATGGGCTGGTTATGAAAGTTCATACTATGCCTATGGGGAAGATGTAGCGATTGATAACAGTGGTATTGTATCAATAGTTGGCAGATTCAACTACAGGATGCAATTTTCTGGAACATGGATTTATTCATATCAACAGAGTAGTAATTGGGATTGTTTTGTTGCCCAATACAACGCGCAGGGTTCTCCGATTTGGGCTCAAAATGTAGGAGGCAGTAGTTCAGACGACTGTTATGCTATCGACCAAGATGATTCGTCTGGCAACCTAACTATTTCAGGAACATATCATTCGTCTACTGCTTGGTTTGGTAATACCTATATTACAAGTGTTGGAAGTCCCGATGCTTTCTATGCAACTCTAGTTAATCAACAAGGTTCATGGACATGGGATACTATTCACCACTTTGGTGGAAGTAGTTCAGATTATGCTTATGCTGTAGCAGTAAAGAATGGTACAGTTGCTTTTGGAGGGTACTTCCATAGCACTGCCTATGATGATTCAAACACCATGACAATGAGTAGTATAGGAGGTGCTGACGGTTGGCTTCTAGTATATGGGATTGATTCTGATGGTGATGGCGTAGGCGATGGAACCGATGCGTTCCCTAATGGTCGTACTCAGTGGTCTGATCGGGACGGTGATGGTTTTGGTGACAATCTAAGCGGCACCATGGGTGATGATTGCCCTGATATTTTTGGCAACTCCACCGGGGCTGGATTCTATGGTTGCATTGACTCAGATGGTGATGGTTGGCCTGATACGATAGATCATTTGCCATCTGACCCATCACAATGGGAAGATACTGATGGAGATGGTTTTGGAAATAATCCGACTGGCACAACTCCTGATGGATGTCCTATGATGTGGGGTAATTCTTGGAGGGATCAGTACGGCTGTCTAGATTTGGATGGTGATGGTCAATCAGTCATCAATGACCGTTTCCCAAGTCAGCCTACTCAATGGGGTGATGCTGATGGAGATGGCCTAGGTGATAATTGGGCTGATGGTACATGGAACAATACACGTGCTGCACATTGGCCAGGCGATTGGTTAGCAGGTGCTTATTCCCCCGACCCATCTCCAATGGATTGGGACAATGACGGTTTTGAGGATGAAGGAATTGAAAATAGTCTCCAGCCTTGGGATGATTGTGAGTATGAAGCTGGCGATTCTTGGAAGAATCTAGTTGGTTGCCCAGATTCAGATGGTGATGGTTGGGCGGATCTTGAGGATGCTGTGCCAGATAACCCTAGTCAAGATGCTGATTTTGATGGTGATGGTTTTGGTGATAACTCCAACGGAACTGAAGTAGATGCTTGCCCTAATAGGGCAGGTAACAGCACTATTGACAGATTTGGCTGTCCTGACAATGATGGGGATGGTCTTTCCAATGACAACGACGATTGCCCTACTGTAGCTGGATTGCCTACTAATGGCTGTCCAGATCGCGATGGAGACGGTTATGTCGATGAAGCTGAGGAAAGTGAGTATCCGGTGGATGATTGCCCTGACGACTTCGGAACATCATTTGAGGACAGATATGGTTGTTTGGATTCAGACGGAGATGGTTATTCAGATGAAGGCGACCCCTTCCCTCAAGACGATACACAGTGGAAAGATTCAGATGATGATGGATTTGGTGACAATCCAAATGGTACATCTGCAGATGATTGTCCAAACAGATGGGGCAATTCATCCGTTGGTGGATTATTGGGCTGTGAAGATTGGGATGGAGATGGATACTCTGACAGTTCAGATCCATTCCCACAGAACGGACTGATATGGACAGATTTAGATGAAGATGGTTTTGCAGATCAACCTGGAACAAATTTATCTGATGATTGTCCAAATAAATGGGGTAATTCAACGACCTTCATGCTAGGTTGTCCAGATTTAGATGGTGACGGAATTCCAGATTCATGGGATTGGGATATTGATGGTGATGGTTATTCAAATACAGATGAAGTCCGTTCAGATCCAGTTACTAACCCGCTGGATCCAAATAGCGTACCAATTGATGCTGACAATGACGGTAGGGCAGACGATGTTGCAGAAAACGAACAGCTAGGTAGTAGTGCGTTATTGCAAGATAGTGTAGGCCAAGTAATTACGGCAGCTGTTCTTCTTTTGGTTTTGTTTTCGATAGGTATTATTGGTGTATCTATGACTTCAACGAGTAGATCTCGTAAATTGTTTGAGAGGATGGAAGGGGAGTTAGAAACTTCTGAAGGTTTCCAAGGATTGGCGAAACTCGAAGAGGAATTAGATGAATCTCTCCGTTCTGGCTCGATAGCAGGTTCTCAAGGTATGTTACTACGCCATAAAATCGATGAGAGAAGGGCGGAACTTGAAGAGGAACTGCGAATATCTCAGCAGGCTGAATGGTGGGCTCAAATGGGTCAGCAACAGCAACAACATGGCGGTTGGTATCCTACCGAGGGGCAGGCTCAGTGGTATGCTGGCCAATATGATCAGCAAGGATACGATCAACAACAAGGATACGGCCAACAATGAATTGTTATTCCTAGGTCAGCAACACTAAATCAGCAATAAAACGCCACTCTGCCACATTCATTTTCCCTCAAGTTGAAAGAGGGAATGGGCTCAGCGATGAATTGGGGAGTTAGATGTCTGGCAAGGTCATCAATGATTCAATTCATGGAATGTTTCGCTTAAAGGGTGTTAGGGAGGAACTTCTAGCAACCCCGGAATTCAATAAATTAAGCCATATCAAGCAATTAGGATTAGCCCATTTAGTATTCCCTGGGGCTCACCACACTAGATTTGAGCACTCCTTAGGAGTATCACATATTGGTGGATTAATGGCAGATTCAGTAGGTCTCGATGACCATGAGAAGACTATTGTTCAGGTGGCTGGAATGTTGCACGATGTAGGGCATGGCCCATATTCTCATACCCTTGAGCACATTCTTCACGAACGTGGTGGTGCTGACCATATGCACATTACAGAAGGAATAATTACTGGTGATTATGATATCCTTAGGGAAGACGAACATTCATTGTTTGATAATAGAAAAACCATACCTGAAATATTGGAGAAAAATGACATTGACCCAGATTTTGTTGCTGGTTTGATTCATGGAGCAGATGCGGCCGGCACTGAAAGAAATTTATTCAATTGGTCTGAGGGGAAAAATAGTTTTGAGACTGAAGATCATACCCTTGCACATCTTATCCATGGCCCGGTAGATTGCGATCAACTCGATTATTTGTTGAGGGATGCCCACTTTACAGGAGTTGCTCATGGTGTAGTGGATCATCTTCGATTAGTAGAATGCTTAGAGAGGCATAGTGGTGATGTTGCAGTACAGGAAGGAGGAGTTCCCGCTTTAGAGGGGATGTTGATGGCTCGCGGATTAATGTATTCAGCAGTATATTTCCATAAAGTAACTAGGGTGACTGAAATGATGTTATCAAGGGCCGTAGAAAGGAGCGCAGAAGAATTGCCTGATGCTGTAGATATGCAAAGAATGGTAGATGCTGAAATTTGGCAAGCATTAGCTGATGCCGGAGGGATTGCAAAGGAGATGTTAAGGCGTTTAAAATACCGTCAATTGTTGAAGGTTTGTGTCACACGTAGGGCTGAAGAATTTAGTGATTCACAGATTAAAAGATTGGTGGAAATAGCCGAAAATAGCGAAACCCGTCGAGAAATTGAGGATGAGATTTGTCGAAGGGCAAAGGTTCCTGAAGGATTTGTTGCTATTGATGTACCGAGTGTGAAATTGTTGCTTTCAGAGCCAAGAATGGCTCAGGTCGATGTTAGAATTATTGGCCGAGACGGTAAGACACGTTGGTTCCAAGAGCACACCCCTATTGCAGACGCACTACGCAGACGCCAAGTTAGCCAAGCTGCAATGTTCATTATGACTTTACCAAATTCAACGGAATCTGTTGCAGAAGTTGCTGAGCGCATTATCTTTCAATAATTGAGCCCTAGGCGAGACATGGGAGGGGCCCCCGAACCTGAAGAGATATCAAATATTGATATCATTCGTTCTCCTTCAGCGTTAATGGCTGCGATTTCAGGGGGGGCACTTGCAGTTTCAGCGGTATTAAAGCCAAGTAAAGTAACGGAATTGAGTCTCTGTCCAGTTTTTCATCTAACTGGTTTTGAATGTCCCTTTTGCGGTATGACCCGCTCGTTTGTATCTATTACACATGGCCGTTTTTCTGAAGCATTGGATTACAATCCTGGATCAATGTTGATATATGGTGCATTTGTTTGGATGCTATACATATCAGTTAGAAATTTAATTCAAGGACAATTTAAGGAAATTCCCCACACTCCTAAATGGATGTACAAAGCATGGATTACACTAACAATTCCAATATTCGCATGGCTCTTTTGGAGCCGACTAGTTAGTAACCTTTTTTGATTATTTAACCAGTGGGTTACCATTTGCATCAGTCATGCTTCCAATTAAAATTAGAATAAAGTCAATTAGAGCCCAAATTCCACAACCGCCAATAGTTAGTAATTTCAAAACACCCAATCCAGTGTATCCCAAATAAAATCTATCCACTCCTAATCCTCCAAGGAAAAATGATAGTAATACTGTAACTAACCAATCTTTTCCTTCAGGGGCAACCCCCATTGCCTGTCCTATGTTGGTTGCTGCGCCAGTTGCTCCCATATTAGCCGCCATGCCAGGGGCTGCTGGGGCTGCAGCAGCACCCGGTACAAAACCGGGGAAGTGCTGTTGCGTATGTTGTAAAGCAACTTCAGGCGCGTGCCCTTGTGCAATTAGTCCGTCATAGTATGTCTGTGCGTCACTCATATAGATTACCAGACCTACCCAATAGGGGTTCTGATTTAATCATATCCTTCAATCATTAAACCATAAAACGCCATTTTCATTCCTTCACTATTATTTTTGCATTTAAAGAGGCCATTGCTTGGGTAATAGTGAAAAGTAGCACTCAGGTCGGCGGTCAGGAACAGAGAGACTCTGTCCCGCCCTCCTACGGTGAGAAAAATGCACCAACATTTACAAGAAGTATATGATAAGGTAGTAGATAGAGACCCTGATCAGCCGGAATTCCATCAGTCTGTTTTAGAGGTCCTTGAGAGTTTAAGCCCAGTGGTAGAAGCAAGGCCTGAATTGGTTGAAGCAAATATTTTCCAAAGGGTTTGTGAGCCGGAAAGACTGGTTCAATTCAGGGTTCCATGGGTTGACGATGAAGGTAATATTCAGGTAAACCGAGGTTTCAGAATTCAGTTCAATGGTTCAATTGGGCCTTACAAGGGCGGATTAAGATTTCATCCTTCAGTAAATCTTTCAATTCTGAAGTTTTTAGCATTTGAACAAATTTTCAAGAATAGTTTGACAGGCTTACCAATGGGTGGCGGTAAGGGGGGTTCAGATTTTGATCCTAAGGGGAAATCCGACAATGAAGTAATGAGTTTCTGCCAATCATTCATGACTGAATTACATCGCCACATTGGAGCTGATACTGACGTACCTGCCGGAGATATTGGCGTAGGCAGTAGAGAAATTGGATATTTGTATGGGATGTATAAGAAACTCAGCAATGAGTTTACAGGAGTTCTTACAGGAAAAGGTCTTTCTTACGGGGGGTCGCTAATTCGTCCAGAAGCAACGGGGTATGGTTTAGTATATTTTGTTAGAGAAATGTTGGCCGTTGATGGCGATTCATTAAAAGGAAAAACAGTATCTATTTCTGGCTCAGGTAATGTTGCTCAATTTGCTTGTGAAAAGGTTACTCAACTAGGGGGTAAGGTTGTCACATTATCCGATAGTAGTGGCTTCATTCACGATCCTGATGGTATTGATGCAGATGAACTAACTTGGATTATGGATTTGAAGAACGTTCAAAGAGGTAGAATCAAGGATTACGCAGCTCACCGAGGATTAGATTACACTCCACGTGATAAATCACTAGATTATAACCCAATTTGGCAGGTTCCTGTAGATATTGCTCTTCCCTGTGCTACTCAAAACGAATTGAATGGAATTGATGCGCAACATTTGGTTGATAATGGTGTTAAATATGTAGGAGAAGGGGCAAATATGCCATCAACCCCCGAGGCAGTAGATGTATTTCTAAAAAATTCAGTAAAGTTTGCTCCAGGTAAAGCATCAAACGCAGGCGGGGTTGCCACATCAGGTCTGGAAATGAGTCAAAATAGCCTCAGGATGCCTTGGGTTCGTGAAGAGGTAGATGCTCGTTTAGATGCGATAATGGTTGGAATTCACCAAAAGGCCTATGATACAGCTAAGAAATATGGGAAACCAGATAATTACGTATTTGGTGCAAATATAGCAGGATTTGAGAAAATCGCTGAATCTATGTTGGCTCAGGGTTCATGGGGCTGAAAATTGATTCCGCGGTTATACTGCTGTAGGTGCTACGTGGTCATCGTCTTTGTCTGAATCGGAACTGATTCGATTCCAAACACCCGACATCAATGCGTCATGGTGTTCCTTGCAATAGTAGAATCTACGATAGGCTTCCCTGAATGAATAGGCCTTCTTACCTGTTGCAACTAAATAACCTTCAGGAGATAATCTACTAACAATATGTCCTTCAACTTCACAACCAGGATAATCACATCGATGGTTTTTGACTTTTGTTGTTTTGCCATCTTCTACCATAATGCCCCCCCAGTTTAATCTTTACAGTTAATGTATAATTGTCTTACTCATCCCCATTTTCATTTATTGGCTCAATGATTACCAAAGGCAAGTTTGCTTCAATCGATACTCCGGCTTCACAATTTACTTCAATCACAGTACCTGATACAGGTGCTAATACCTCATTTTGCATCTTCATTGCTTCAAGAATTAGAACAACATCTCCTTCAGAAACTTTCTGTCCAGATTCTACTTCTACTGTGATAATTTTTCCAGGAATGGTGCTAGAAACAACTCCTGATTTTGTTCTTTTCTTACCCGAACGTCTTTTTTTACTAGGGGTAGGTAGTTCTCCCCCAACTTCTATAATGAAAGTTTCACCCTCAACAGTTGCTTTCCAATTATTTCCCTCGGGCTCCAATTCTACTTCAAAAATCTCTCCATTGATGGTAACTTTGCGTATCTCACCCAATATTTCACCTCCATGTAGATCTTTTTGCTCTATTATTAGCAATCCCTGGCAATCCCATTGCTGTTAGTCGATGGTCCTGCGCCCAAGCACTACCTAGTTGCCTCCCAATTGTTGATTTTAAATTAGAATCTTCTACAGAAATAGAAATCACGGCCATAACCGCAGCCAATTTTCTAATCTTTGAGCGCAATTCAGATTCATCTGAAATAGCATCTTTCTTAACTATAATATTTGATAATTCCAAATTATTTGGAGTTTCAAAATCTTCAATTTCAGAAATAGGCCCCCTTGCAGTCTGCAGAATCTTATTCAGATTATTGCTGTAAGACTCTTCATCCATGTTTTCACCTCACAATGGAATATTTCCATGCTTTCTAGCGGGCCTATCTTCTTGTTTTTCCAGTAACATTTTTAGTGCCTTACAAAGTTTTTCTCGAGTCTCTCTTGGCTCGATAACATCATCCAAATAACCGAGGGCTGCTGCTTTGTATGGGTTAGCAAAAAGTTCACCATATTCCTCAACTAATCTTTCCCGTTCTTCTTCAGGGTTTCTTGAATTTTTAATTCTATTTCTGTGAATAATCTGAACTGCTCCATCTGCTCCCATTACAGCAAGTTGAGCAGTTGGCCATGCGATATTATAGTCGCCTCTGATGTGTTTTGAGCACATTACATCGTAAGCACCACCGTAAGCCTTGCGCATAACTACAGTCATTTTTGGGACAGTGGATTCCGAGTATGCATAGAGAAGTTTGGCTCCGTGACGTATTATTCCACCCCATTCTTGATTAGCGCCAGGAAGAAATCCAGGAACATCTACAAGAGTCAACAATGGGATGTTAAAAGCGTCACAGAATCGAATAAATCTAGCTGCCTTTACTGATGCATCGATATCTAGGCAACCAGCTAAGAAATTAGGTTGATTACCAATTATTCCAACAGTATGGCCATCCAATCGCCCATAACCAACAACTATGTTTCTAGCAAAATCACCTTGGACTTCCAAAAATGCACCATCATCAATAATCTCAGAAATTACCTCGATTACGTCATATGGTTTTTGTGAATCTTCTGGAACGATTTCTTGTAGTTTTTCACATTTTCTTTCAGCACTATCCCTTGTGGATTTATTGGGTGTAGTTTCCAAATTGTTTTGTGGAATGTGGGATACCAATTCTCTAGCAATTTCTAGTGCTTCTTCATCATCGTTAGCGGTGAAATGTGTGACTCCAGACATCGATGCGTGAGTTCCAGCTCCCCCTAGTTCTTCAAAAGTAACCTCTTCATTGGTCACGGTCTTGATTACCTCTGGTCCAGTGATAAACATGTGCGCAGTTTTGTTAACCATGATCACAAAATCTGTAATTGCTGGACTATAAACAGCACCACCTGCACAAGGACCCATGATTATGCTTATCTGAGGGATTACTCCACTTGCTCTAACATTCCTGAAGAAAATTTCAGCATAGGAACCGAGACTAGCCACGCCCTCTTGAATCCGTGCTCCACCACTATCGTTTAGTCCAATTACAGGAGCCCCAGTTTTCATTGCCATATCAAGAACCTTACAGATTTTCAATCCATGCATTTCTCCAAGGCTGCCGCCATAAACTGTAAAATCCTGTGCAAAACAGTAAATTGGCCTTCCATCAATTGTGCCGTGGCCAGTTACCACCCCATCACCAGGTATGACATTATCATCCATTCCAAAATCTCTGCAACGATGCTCCACTAAGGAATCAAGTTCCTGGAATGAATCGTCATCAAGTAAAGTCTCTAACCTTTCTCGTGCAGTTAACTTGCCTTTTGCATGTTGTGTATCAACTCGTTGAGCCCCTCCACCAGCCTCTGCGATGGCCTTTCTACGTCGCAAATCGCCTATCCTTTCCTCGGTCGTTTCCATTCCGCTCAATTCGCAGGTAACAACACTCGCCAATAGACTATGCGGCTAATGGTTGCCCTGATTGTATCAGATTATGGGTCGCTGAATTAAAGGGGGGCATCACTTCGTCAACTTGAGGGCTGCCATGCGCATTGTAATAGCCAAACCAGGTCTCGATGGACATGATCGAGGTGCAAAGGTTGTCGCGCGTGCCCTTCGTGATGGTGGCCATGAAGTAATTTACACGGGTTTACGCAGAACCCCTGAGCAAATTGTAAGGACTGTGTTGGATGAAGATGCTGATCTTCTAGGTCTCTCAAGTTTATCTGGGGCTCATGCCTTCCTTTTTCCTAGGGTTTGCCAATTATTAATAGAGGCTGATTGTCAAGAAGTGACCGTTTTTGGTGGCGGAATAATCCCTATGGATGAGAGGTCAGAACTTTTTGATGTTGGGATGAGGGCTATTTTTGGCCCAGGGACCAAGATGGAGGAAATGACCGATTTCGTTTCTGAAGTAGAAAATAGAATTCATTCAGGTGATCCAGTCGGAGTCGGAGAAGGTGGAGATTGGGTTTGGCAAAACGGAGCGTGACCGTTTGAATGAAGAACTATTGCAGAAGGCCATGGCTGGTAATAGAAGAGCCTTGGCAAAACTTCTTTCTGCGGTAGAAGAAGGGGATGTGAATGCTGAAACTCTTGGTTTGAAGAATCATTTAGATGATGGGACAATTATCGGAGTGACTGGGGCTCCGGGTGTTGGGAAAAGTTGCCTAATTGAAAAACTTCTTTCCCATTGGTCCAATCAAGGTTTGAAGGTTGGAGTAATTGCTGTTGATCCATCATCGCCACTTTCTGGCGGCGCACTTTTGGGTGATCGTATTCGAATGGAATCAGCAGATAGTAATCCAAATGTGTTTGTCCGTTCCTTTGCAACTAGGAATCAACCTGGCGGGTTACCAGTTGCTGTAGGTTTGGCTTCAAATCTAATGAGAAATTCAGGTTATGATATCGTTTTAATCGAAACTGTAGGGGCGGGCCAAGCCGAAATAAGGATAGTATCATTTGCAGACAGAGTGGTTTTGATTGAATCCCCCTCTAGGGGTGACTTAATTCAAGCAGAAAAGGCTGGTATGATGGAGCTTGCAGATTTGATAATAGTAAACAAATCTGACTTGGAAGGAGCAGAGCGTGCTGCTTCAGAAATTCAAACAGCATTGGAAATTTCAGGAAAACCTCCACCGGTTCTATTGGCATCTGCGAAAAACGGTGAAGGCATTGAAGAATTCGCCTCTAAACTTAAATCACTCCCAGTAAAGAGCGGGGCAGAAATGGCAA
The DNA here is from genome assembly GCA_002725475.1 of Methanobacteriota archaeon. Classification (GTDB taxonomy): domain Archaea; phylum Thermoplasmatota; class Poseidoniia; order Poseidoniales; family Thalassarchaeaceae; genus MGIIb-Q1. Next base: position 36,560 of record PBPH01000009.1, read on the forward strand.
GGGCTCGTGAAAGACTTTTGGCTGCTTGGGATTCAGCTTTGCTTTCTAGAGATGATATTTCTGATATCATTAATGGCTTGATAAAAGAAGATTCTAACGCTGAGGATTGGGTAAAGGAAAATTTGAGGTGGTCTAATGGGTGAAGCCATAATCCTAGATGAGGATTCTTACGTGGCTGATCACGTTAAGCATAGTATAGGCGGGATGGGTGGTCACATTTTCAGGAGAGTGACCCATTTAAGCATGGTATTCATACCTTGGTTGTATTATTGGCATGGTGAATTTATAGCAGGAATTATTGGATTAAATCCTAGAGATTTTGTAATTTTAGTCCTTTTCATCTTTGTATTAGCTGAACTGATTAGATTGAAAATAGGTTTTACCATTGTGGGCCAGCGAGAATATGAGGCGCATCAATTGAGTGCCCTATTTTGGGGTGTGGTTTCTGTAGCTACTGCCCTCATTTTTTCACCTTTGATAGGGGTAAAGGGGTCAGCATTAGGTTTCCCGTTAATTTTAGGTTTGGCTATCGGGGATCCTGTAATGGGTGAAACAAGAAGGGCCGATAAAGAGCCAAAAATAGTTTTTATTTCAGGATTGGTTGTGGTATATATGGCATGGATAATATCTTGGTATCTTATTGGAACACCATTGCTTTTCGCTTTAATAATCCCTCCAATTCAAGTAGCATCGGAATGGCCAAGGTTGCGTTGGATTGATGATAACGGGACAATGGTTTTATTCCCACTTTTGGTAGTTCTTTTCCTTTCTTTAATAGGTGTGTAATGTTTGTCAATATTTTTGAATGATTATTTGGGTTATTGTTAATATCCTAATGCTACTCCGAATCTCTGATGACAGACCAGATTTTGCAGGACGATGCCCCCCCACAGAGTCTCTATGTATTCGTGTATGCAGTTTCATTAGCAGTGACTTTCGTTATATGTGTGATGTATTGGTAATCTAATACCTGTTTTATTACACGCATTGATAGCGTGTGACGATGCCGCAGTTTTGAATGTGTGGCATCGCGGTAGTTCTCGGTTTGGATGACACCAATCTTGCGAAAAATATGGTGTCAAACATTGCCCATAGAGGGCCTGATGGTTTGGGTACTTGGAGTGATGATTTTTGCTCTCTCGGCCATGCGCGACTTTCAATAGTTGATTTGATAGGTTCTAATCAACCAATAGGTTCTGATCATGGCTGTTGGTTGGTTCAAAATGGAGAAATATACAATTTCAGTAGATTAAGAAAAAAATTCCATTCATATAATTGGCGTACAAAAGGCGATTCCGAAGTAATAATTGCAGCACATAAAGCGAATAATCGAATTCAAACCAATCAGCGTGTAGAAAATTCTTCAGTTGTTGGATGGATTAGGAGGACTTCCAATGTAGATGGCGATGATAATCCTGCACAAAGGCATGTGAGGTGGGTCTCTAAACTAGATGGCATCTGGGGATTTGCTCTATGGGATTCAATGTCTGAAGAATTGATACTTTGTCGTGATCCTTTGGGAGTCAAACCACTTTTACGAACTATTACGCCATCAGGAGAACTTCTAGTCGCTAGCGAATCAAAGGCTTTCCGTGCACACCCTGAATATTTACCGAAAATTGACGATAAAGCTATGCTAGCTCGCTTAGCATTTGAATACCCTCTTGATGAAACCACGTTATTTGAAGGAGTTTCTCAAGTTGCACCTGGCACAATTGAAACATGGAGCTTAGATGGTGAAGGGCGAGCAACTCTGACAGGTGTAGCGATTTATTCTCAAGAAAGAGTAACACCACAAATGAGCTGGGATTCTAAAATTAATGCTCAGCAACTTCTTGACTCATTATGTAATAGTGTTGAAGATCGATTGATGTCAGATGTCCCACTTGGAATAATTCTTTCAGGCGGATTGGATTCAAGTTTGGTTGCTGGGCTAGCACATAAAGCGGCTGAAATGGCAGGACAACCAGTGCCTGAATGTTGGACTGTAGCAGAAAGTGAGGATAACCCTGATTTTATTGCTGCAGAAGAAGTTGCATCGACTCTTGATCTTGGCCACCACACTTCAATAATTGAGGTTGATTCATTTTGGAAAAAGTTACCTTATCTTTCATGGCATGGCGAAGATTTAGATATTTCAGTTCTGTTTTTCCAACCACTTTTTGAAAATATGGCATCTGATGTGACTGTTGGTTTATGTGGTCAAGGAGCTGATGAAATTCATGGGGGTTATCCCCGTTATAGGGATTTGAAGTCACATTCTGAATTGATAATATCACGTCTTTCTTCAAGCCACCACCCGTTTGCTGAAAATCTTATCAACGGTCTAACTTCCGTTGCTCCGCATGGTGCTGGACAACCTTGGCGTTCTACAAATCATAACCCAAAGAGAGTATTTTCTGATTTAACCAGTACATTGGAATTTGAAATGAATCATGGTCAATTATCTAATTTCCAACTTA
>PBPH01000010.1 GCA_002725475.1 Methanobacteriota archaeon
GAGCCACAATGTCTCTAGTTGCGAGGCTACCTCTTTCATCATAGTGGCGCATGAATGAGAAATCGTTGGGGTCTGCTGCAGGATCTTCTTTGATTGCATCGCGCCATTCTGTTAGGCCCTCGGAAGTCATCAAGACAGCACCATCTCCTCGGACCGCTTCGGAAATTAAGAACGGCTCCTCTACGTTATTGATGTAAGCAGTTGGATGAAATTGAACAAATTCGAGGTCCTTTACAGCAGCCCCTGCTCTGGCTGCCATAGCAATACCATCTCCAGTTGCTACTGATGGATTAGTGGTGTGTCTCCATAATTGTCCAGCGCCTCCTGTGGCAAGTAGAATTGCCCTACTTGGGAGAGTAAATACAGTTCCATCCGATTGAAGGCACCAAAGCCCGACAACCTTTCTCTGCTCTGATTGCCTATCTTCTAGAATTAAGTCAAGTGCAAGGCAATCTTCGTGAATTGCCAAATATTTTTCTTCGTGACAAGCAGCGATTAATGCCCTTTCAATCTCCGCTCCAGTAGTGTCTTTGGCATGTAATATGCGCCTTTCTTTATGCCCCCCTTCAATAGCGAGGCTGTATGTGCCTACAGCGTTTCGATCGAAGTTAACTCCTTCATTAACCAAATCTTCAATTCGTTCAGCCGCTTCATTAACAACCATTCTAACAATTTCCTCATTGCAAAGTCCGGCCCCAGAAGAAATTGTATCATTAACGTGAGCATCCAAGGCGTAAATATCAGATGAATCAAGAACTCCTGCTATTCCTCCTTGAGCATAATTAGTTGATGAATCTGATAGTCGCTGTTTTGTAACTAATGCAACGTTTTTCCCGGCACGTGCGCAACGTAGGGCTACGAATAGGCCGGCAATTCCTGAGCCGACGATGGTGACATCAACCATGACAGCCCTCCTAGTTAGTCTGCCTTACTCATCTGAATTGAAGATTACTACCCGGCATTATGATAATTCGATGTGAGATGACGTTTCTCCCTCTTCCTTTACACAAATCCTATCAGGTCGCAGGCTCGCCTTAGTGCTGATGACGAAGGCGAAGCCGTTGATTCTCGCGGTAATTGGAGTCCTCCTTCTTTCTTTTGTAATTTACAACGTAGAAGTAGGCCTATACTACTTCCAATATCCCAATGAATTGGTTCATTACAAAATGGAGCTCACAGAGATTTTCAGTGGAAGTTGCGATAGGGAGGCAATCAATGAAGAATTATCTGCTCATAGAAGCAGCCACTGTCTATCTCCTATCGGCACATATCATGCTATTGATATTGTAGTAGCGGGTCTAGGTTTTATTTCTTCAATTTCAGCGCCGTTAGTGGCTTTGAAGCAAGCAGGTAGATTGAGGATGTCGGGTGTATGGTCGAAGAACCTAGCCAGACTCAGATTATTACTTGGTACCAGTTTAGTATCTGTTGGAGTTGCTGATGCAATTGGAATACTTACCTCTAGCGGTAACCCACTAAATTGGGAGGAAGTATTAGGGGTACCCGTCCCCGCTTTTATGATACAAATAACTATTATTTTGCTAGGTATTTTACTAATTAAAAAAGCCACAAAGCGACTGAAATCTAAGAAAAAGAAGAAATTCGCTGAACCATGGCAAATGGCAGGTTCTGGAAATTTCAGGGGTTCTTTAGAGAAGACCGGAAAAGGGGCTAAGAAGGATACCGGTGTAATGACTGTGGGTGATTTGCGTTCAGCGCTATCGTTAGACCAGTATGAGGACATTTTCCAACTTGGTACTAGTGCTGGAGATGATATGTCCGTTGGTCGGCAGTGTCATTATTGTAATGGGCAGGGTTGTTCTCAATGCAATTTCTTGGGTGAATTCTTATAATTGCTCATTAATTTCGCGATTCTTTGTTAATTCTTGACAACATTCTATGGAACGCTTGACGGCTCCCAAATAGAGGTCTTCAAATCGCGCTCTATCGCGAGGGTAACCACCATCATTTATAGTCCCTTGAAAGGCCCCAGCGTTTTCGTGGTCGCATTTAGCGATCTATTAGCAGGGAGATGGGACACTTGCATTTGAAAGCAATAGAAATGGAGAACTTCAAATCATTCAAAGGAGAAGTGGTGATACCTTTTGAAACGGGTTTCACTGGAATAACTGGGCCTAACGGTTCTGGAAAATCGAATTGCGGGGACGCTTTACAATTTGTTTTGGGAGCTAAAAGTTCCAAGAGCCTCCGAGCACAAAACGTGTCTCAATTGATTTTCAATGGAGGGAATCGTGGCAAAGCAGCAAAAAGTTGCAAAGTGAATCTAGTATTTGACAATCCTAAGGATTCATCTGGGAATCGCCGATTGAAGGTCGATTCAGACGAAGTTCATCTAACTAGGACAATAAGGCTAGGGCGGAAAGGAAATGCAAATTCAGCCTATTACCTCAATGAACGGCCATCATCAGCTACAGAATTCCGCCGACTTTTGACCGGTGCTGGTGCAAGAGGTGATGGCTACAATATTGTCCTTCAAGGTGACGTCACCCACCTCGCTACTATGACTAGTAGGGCGAGAAGAAAGGTTTTGGAAGACGTTGCAGGAGTCACCTCTTACGATGATGAGATTCGCAAGGCCAATCGTCAAAGGGATAAAGTTGAACAGTATCTTGAACAAATCACTTTGCTTGAGGATGAAATTAACAAGTCATTGAAGAGGCTTGGGAAGGAGCGAGAGCAAGCAGTGAAATACCGTGATTTGAAAAAATCATTGGACGAAGCACGTAGAATATTGATGCATTCTCGTCACCGAAGCCGATTTGAAGAGATTGAACTGGTTACAGAGGAGCGCGGCGATTATATTGACCGATTATCAGTGATCGGTGAGGAAATCAATGCTTCAAATAAAGAAGAACTATCCATAGATGAGGAATTGGTGGAAATACAGCGCCAATTAAATGAAGTTTTAGGGGATGATGGAAAGAAATTAGCCGAGCAGCAACGCCGGTTGGAAGTTGAAGTTGAGACTCGCAAGGACAGAATTATTGAGTTGGGGAAAAATATTGAGGAAGCTCAAGACGAATCAGAGGTGCTCACTTCTGAGCGGGATGAGGCTAAAGTTGCCTTGGAAAGCCACGAACAATCACTTGAATCAGCGAGAAAAATTCTGAAAGAAGCGGAGGATGCTCTTAAGGAAGCAGCCAATGAAGAAGATAATGCTAGGAAGGCATTGGATTCGGGAGACAAGGCTGTTCATGAACTAAATCGCGCCTTTGGTAAATCTACCGAGAATGTTGAAAAAACTCAGAAAGATGCAAATGACGCCACACTTAAGGCAGAACTTCAGGAATTGAACGTCAACTTAGCTCACGAAAGGTTAGCAGAACTCGAAACAGCACTCGACGAAGCCCGATTGACTAGGGACGATTTACTTCTGCAAGGAGAAGAACTCGATGAGAATGCACCTGAGCAAGATCGTACAAAATTGGCAGCTGAGTTGTCAAAAATACAGCGCCAAGAAAGGGGCTTACTAGACGATGTTCAAAGGGCTGAATCTCAATTAAGGGATGCGGAACTAGCACTAGTTAGGGCTCGAGGGGAACTCGAGAATTCCAGTGGTAGCAAAGCGGGAATGGCTCGGGCCGTTCAGGCCGTAATCGGATTACGTGATTCAGGAGAAATTCGAGGAATTCTCGGCTCAATGTCTGAACTTTGTACTCCCAAGGATAAGAGAGATGAAGAGGCCCTTGCTTATGCAATGGGTGGCGGAATGAATAGCATCGTGGTTCGTGATGATGAAACTGCAGCATCTTGTATTTCTTGGCTAAGGAAGAATAATGCAGGTAGGGCGACTTTCTTGCCCCTTAACAGGCTCCAGTCAAGGCGTCCTGGTGGCCGTTCTGTAATGGTTTCAAGACAGCCAGGGGTTGTTGGTTTTGCATCAGATTTACTTGAATATGACGATTCAATAGAACTTGCAGTTGTCAATGTAGTTAGGGATACATTGATTGTTGAAAATATGGATGTAGCGAGGCGTCACATGGGTGGCGTAAGGATGGTTACTCGGACAGGATCAGTGGTCGAAGGAAGTGGCGCAATGGTGGGCGGTTCTACTCGACACAATAGGCCACAATTCGGCGGTAAAATGGCCGGCAGTTCAGCCGTAGAAAAGGCGATAAGTGAAGTTGAGAGAATTAGGTTAGTAACTGAAACTACACAGGCAGCACTTTCAGAACTTAGAAGAAATGAACAGTCTTTACGCCAAAGGATTTCTGACACGGTGAATGATGAACACGCCTTCCAAGCCAGAGCATGGAAAGAAGATTTATCTCGTGCTGAGACAGCTTTCAAGGATGCTGAAAGTAAGGTAAGGGTGGCCAACAAAAAGTTAGATGAAGTGAAGAAAATTCAAGAAGATGCAATCAATTATGCCGAATCCGCAAAGTTTGCCCATGAAGCAGCGATAGAAGCCAGGGATTCAGCATCTAATGCTCTTCAAGAAGGTAGTCCGGAACATCTTTCTCGTCGTCTTAGGGAATCACAAGAACAGAGGAATGAGGCTGAAAGGGCTAAACTTGCTGCTAAAGGAACCCTTTCTGGAGGTGAGACTCAATCAGTACTTCTGTCTAATCAAGTCAAGGACTTACAACGTAGAATAGATGAGCAGCAATCAATAGTTTCTAAGGCGGAAGGCCGCATTAAAGAAATGGAGTCCGACATCTCGACTTACCAAGAAGAACTTGACACAGTTTCAGTAGCTCATTCTCAAATTACCGAGGAACATCAAGAACTTGATGATAAGAGAATATCACTAAGAGAAGACAGAGCCAAGTTGAGAACTCGCCTTGAACAGAAGAACCGCGATAGAGAATCGATGAATAAGAGGATTAACGACCTGTCGCTACAAATTGAGCAGAAGAAGACGGCACTCAAAGAATTGGATGCTGAGATGAAGGAATTGAACATTGATCCACCTTCAGAAGATGATGTTTTGCCAACGGTCCAGGAAGCCGAGGCTAGTGTAAGAACACTAGAACGCAAGGTTGGCAACTTAGGTGATGTCAATATGCATGCTATTGAACAGTATGATGAAGCACAGGATAGAAGTGGCAAACTGGGTGAGGATTCTAAGAGGCTGCGAGAGCACCGAGAGAGCCTAATTGAGCTTGAGGGGCAACTAGAGACAGAGAGAACTGACCGCCTTACAGCTGTTCTGAATATTGTCAATGAGAATTTTAGTAGAGTTTACGAACATCTCCAACCAGGTGGAGCAGGCGAGCTCCGGTTTGAGAATCCCAAGAAACCATTTGAAGGAGGTTTGGAGATGTGGGCTAGGCCACCGGGCAAGAAGAGTGGTTTGGGGCTTTTATCTGGTGGAGAGAAATCCATGGCTGCTCTAGCATTGATTTTTGCAATTCAGGATTACGAACCATCACCATTCTACTACTTTGATGAGGTTGATCAGAACCTAGACACCTTCAATGCTGAATACATTGCTTCACTTTGCAGATCCAGAAGCGAGCAAGCACAATTCATTATGGTGACTCTGAGGAAGGTTAGTTTGCAATTGGCAGATCATCACATAGGAATCACTCATGCAGGTGATGGTTGTAGTCGTAGAATAACTGATTTCGGAAGGGAACAGGCTATTGAGGTTGGTGAAGCCGCCCTTGAGGAACTTAAGGCACTGGAAAAGACACAGGAACAAAAGAAGGAATTGGATAAATTACCGCCAGTCTCGGAAATGCCCAAAGCGCCTCCGGAAATCGCTACCCCAGAAAGTTTGGGTGGGCTAGATATTGAGGACCTTCTATCTGAGGATGAAGTTGAGGTGGAAGATGATTCAGGTGAAACAATTTCATCACTCGCAGAACGCGCAGAAGAATCTCTAGAGGACATGAATGAAAAACTCGAGGTAGCCATTCCAATTGAACAGGAACAGAGAGATGTTTTGGATGCCCGAGACGAAGAGGAAATGGAAGATCTGGACATCGAAGGAATTACAGATGAAGTGGAGTGATTCCAATGAGCCAACTTGACTCTTTAGCTCTTCGCGAAGACATTATTTCTGAAATGATCGGTCATGATGAATCTCTTGCATTACATAAGAGTCGATATGCCGATCATATTCAGGAATTAGTTGAGATGGAGGAGGCAGAACATCAAGCACTTAGCCATCCATTTGATAGAAGCATTGCACTTGTTTTACAAATGTTTCAGGACTCATCCTTGGATCCTTGGAATATTGATTTAGGCAAGTTCATTGAATTGTTCAACCAAAGGCTTTCAGAAGCAGAGAATGTCGATTTACCAACTTGTGGTAGGCTGATTAGGATGGCTTGGCAGATATTGCACGGTCAAGCTGCAGATCTTCTGGAAAGAGCAGAGAATGCCGACCAGGAAATGGATGAAGAATGGGACTATGTCCCTAGTTGGCAAACTGAATTTTGCGACGATGATTTCACTTTCACTAATAGCGTTCTAGCAGGAGAGGCCTCTGAAGCGTTGCCCTCCTTATTTGATGGTCGCATTAAGAGGGATGGAGGGCGGCCAGTAACACTAGCCGAATTACTTTCATGCCTTTCTGAAGCACACGAAGAAGCCGAAGAGAGAATACTAAGGGAGGCGTCTAGAGCAAAGCATGCTCTTGATGTAAAAAGTGCTATTGCCAACGTTAAAGGCAGAGTTCATCAAGAGAATCTCGAGGAAGAGATACGTCAAACCTGGGGCGCAATTAGGTTACTGTCACCATCTGGGGAGCCAGTAACTGTCCAGTCAGTTGCAAAACATCTTGAGACACTTGGGATTGATGCTGGCTGGGATCCAGAAGATGCCGAGGCTGAAGGTGGTATTGTAGGATTTGTGTCTGCTCTATTCCTCACTCATCGCGGATATACAGATATCTGGCAGGTTGAATATCCAAATGGAGACATTTTCCTGCAAGATAAATGGCCCAAAATGACGTCTTTCGATGCAATTACCGAGGAACTCAAAAATGGGGTGAGTGCCTGAGCGATGCTCCTGAATTGAGCACTCTGCTTGAGGCCACTCTGTTTGGTGCCGGGCGTTCTCTTCCTCAAAGCGAACTTGCAAGTCAGTTTGGAATTACTGAAACTACCATCAGGATGGCTTTGTTAGATTTACAATCTTCGATTTCGGAGAGGGAACAAAGTGCAATTCAATTAACAGAAATCAACCGTTATTGGGTGCTTGAGGTAAAACCAGAACTTTCCAATCACATACCTCAGATTGCCCGTACTGAAATCCCAAAGAGGTTACTGAAAACTGCTGCACTGATAGCTTATCATCAACCGATGGCTCAAAATAAATTAGTTGAGATGGTTGGACAGGTAACTTATGAGCACGTTTCTGATTTGCGTGAATTGGGATTAATTGACAAGCGTAGAGATGGTAATACTAGAAGATTGACGACTACTAGGAGGTTTTCAGAATATTTTGGTTGCCCTCATACGGCTACTGGCGATGTGGCATCCTGGTTCAAGAATCAAGCAAAGGAGATGGGATTAACTGGAAATCAACTNGCCGAAGCACTTTCTGGAGATGATGATGAAGAAATCATTGAATCAGTTGAAGAAGACCACTCTATAGTTGAAGAATTAGATGATGAACTTGTTGAAACAAATTTTTCTGAAGAATAGTTCATCTATTTTCGCAATTTGAAAAAACTCCGTTTTTCGTGTAATTGGAACACTGACAACGGTTATGGTCAAGTAGTATGGTTTGGGGGGTGGGCTCTATGGCACAAGGCCAAGTGAAGTGGTTTAACCAAAGTAAAGGATACGGATTTATTGAGCAGGAAGATGGGGACGATTTATTCGTCCACATTTCCCAAGTAGATGGGAGAATAGAGGATGGGGACAATGTCGAATTTGAAATCGGCGAAGGCCCTAAGGGGCCCAATGCAATTAATGTCAAAAAAATCGATTGATTTCACTCATTGCGAAGTTTCGCAAGTGCTGTTTCGATTGCAGTAGCGGTGATTCTATCTCCGCTAGATCTGACCATTTCCACCACTGTTTCCACCTCGTCTTCCCTTGCTCCTGCGGTGACGGCCATGTTTCTTGAGTGGAGTTTCATATGGCCTGCTTGAATTCCTACCGTTGCCAGGGCTCGAAGTGCCCCAAGATTCTGCGCGATTCCAGCGGCAGCTATTACCTTGGCCAACTCATCTGCAGTTCTGGCACCCATAATTGCAACATTTGCCTTCGCAGTGGGGTGTACTCTAACGGCACCACCCACTAATCCAACAGCCATTGGCAACTCAATTGAGCCGACTAGGTTGCCATCGGAGTCCTTTTCCCAATGGGTGAGCGACCCGTAGGTTCTCCCATGTGATGCGTAAGAATGGGCGCCTGATTCGATAGCTCTCCAATCTTGCCCGCAAGCCACCGCAATAGCAGATATCGCATTCATAATGCCTTTGTTATGGGTTGTTGCTCTGAATGGATCTGCTGCAGCAAAATGGTATGCCTGGATTATGCCATCAATCACTTCAGAACCCTCTTTTGCACCCTCTCCACTGTTTGCCATTTCCTCTGGTGTAAATGTGGCACTGACCTTTGCTAGTCGGTGAATTGCAAGGTTGGAAATTATACGTAATATGACTGTGCCACCACTAATCGCTTCCACTTTTGGGGCGATAGTTTCAGCCATGGTATTGACAGCATTTGCACCCATTGCATCTCTGCAATCTACAAGAATATGAACAATTACCATGGGTCCAGAATCAGTATCTATTACTCGAACCTCAAGGTCCTTGCAACCCCCTCCAAATTTAACTAAAATAGGGTCAACTTCGTTGCATTCTCCAATCAATTCTTCAGCCGCATTTAGTAAGGATTCTTTGGCCGCAAATGGGTCCTGGCAATTGACAATTTGAATCTGCCCAATCATCACTGGATCTGTGTTATTTGATACGAATCCACCTTTGGCGTGACATCGTTTTGCCATGTTGCTGGCAGCCGCAACTACGGATGGCTCTTCAAGTGCAAATGGAACTAGATAATGCTCACCATCTACTATGAAATTAGTGGCTACCCCTACTGGTAATGCAAGGGTACCCACGACGTTCTCTATTATGCGGTCAGCAGAAGATTCTGATAGTTCCCCTGTAGCTGCAAGTGCTTCAACAGCCTCTTCATCAAGATCGGCTAGTTCCGCTATCATTTCCCGGCGCTCTTTCACACTCAATTTGTAAAACCCTTTCAGGCGGCTATTTTCAACAGGCATGGGCTCCCCTCAATTATTCTCCCATTGTTGCCCTCTCTAAAGCATTGCGAGCATATTATGCAGCGATATCGGATATTAATGGCCGCCAATGAAGCGTTAATGAAGCGTTAATTATGCGGCATTAACGTATTAACGCATTTTTTGAACCGTTATTAACGCGTTAATGCGGAAATATTGTTCCGAAAATACACAATTGAAATTAGTAAAATGGACCTTTGGTGATGCTTTCAACGCTTATGAACGCATCATTTTACACACCTCTGACGCGTAAATATGTTAAAGGGACTTAGAGTTCGGCTCTATTATGCAATACAATGCGACAGAAAGAATGAATCTACCAGCACTCCGTTCTAATCCATTTGACATTAGGCCATTAAATCGTAAGCAGATGGAATTGATGGTGGGTAGAGAAGAACTGTTTCAGGCATTGGCCAATAATATCCGATTTATTTCACCAAGGGTAGTTGCAGTGATTGGAGAAAAGGGTTCAGGGCGTTCATCTCTTATTCAAACCGTAGCTGCAACAACTGAACATGTACATACTGTTTTTTGGCCTGAAAAGGATCATGTTACAACAATACTTCACCAGATGTATTGTGACTTGATGAATGACTTTGAAACTTCACCAGTACATAGTGTCCTAATAGATCGTTTAGAGGAAGAATTGGCAGGCAATTCAGGACAACTTCCGGTCATTATTTTTGACCACCCACATCTGTCTGGTACTGAACTTTCAGAAGTTCTAACAAACCTCATGCCGGTCCTTTCTAGGATTCGTGCGTTGACTCTAATTTCTCTTACACCAGGGCAGAAATCGGGGTTCTCCGAGGAGCTACTTTCTGAAATGGATGTTACACCCCCATTGGAACCGTTTTCAAGGGACGAAATCATCAGTTTAATCAGTAAGAGGGTTCAGAAAGCAAGCCACTCTTCTTGGACTGCCCCTACCGCCCTTATTGACAAGGTAATGGAAGAAAGTGGTGGCCACATTGGCAGGGCTATGAGATTCCTACGTGATTTCGTAGATCATACAAGAGGTATGCCCCTTGCAGATGGTCGTAAATTCGATATGAAGTTTGTATTAAATTCAAATCCGCCCACAGAAGTAGAAGATTCAACTTTCCAAAGAGTTGTCGAATCTGCACCTCTTATCACTGAGGTAGATGTTGAAATTAGTGAAGTAACATTTGAAGGAGAATCGGCTGTAAAGAATGAAAATAGTGACATTGAAGATTCAGATGATGGAGATGAAATGCCATCTTTCCCATCTTTTACTGAAGCAGCAGATATTTGGACAGAATATGAAAATGGAGAAGAAATAGAGGAAGGGGACTCAATTAATGAAACTGTACATGCTATTCATGAATCAGAACAACTAGAAAAAATAGACACTGAGGAAATTATTGATGAAAAATCTGTAGATTTGAAACAAGAATTCAGTGACATCCAAGGTGGTGCAGAGATGTTGGAAATGCACCCTGGCTCGGCACCATCTTCAGGTGGTGGAAGGTTTGGTTCTCTAAGATCTCGCAACAAAGCAGCTACAATAGGCATAGAAGCTACACAAAGGGGTGCTCCAGCACCTTCAACTGGACCAATGGAAGCCAGGCCAAATGAAAATGAGAAGGACCCCAATCAATTACATCAAGTTGAAACAAATGATAGAAATGTTGCACTTTGGGTACAAGAAGGGGTTGATTCCCCTCTGCCAAAGGATGAACCACGTCCTGAGCCAGTAAATATCCCCTTGAGCAAGGACGATGCTCAGAATATTTCTCCAATACAGGATGAATCTATGAATCAGGTGATAATCGATGAGGCCGATCCACAGGAAGTACTAGCTGCAATCTCAAACATGAGGAGAGTTGCGCCGCCCGTTGAGCCAACGGTTACTCTCGATATCAATGAACTCATGAATCTAAATGCTGGTGAGATGCTAATTCTTGAACAAGCTATCGAACGAGAGATATCTCCTTCCGATGAATTACTCCAGCAAGAGTTGCTAGTTGGCCGCCCTCGTTTGTCTCAAATATTCAATCGCTTGCTCAAAAATGGTATTCTAACTGCTAGAAAACAGGGGCGCAGTCGTTTATTCAGAATCAGCGCACCAGCGAAAGATCATTTGGTCAATCTCGGCTCTGGGGGTGAATAATTTGGAAGGCGATTGGAGAGTTTCTTGGAGCCATCAATTAGAGGGTAAGGTGGGCGCTCTATCTGCTCTCAAAGAAGGAGTAGCAGTAGCCTGTGGTGGGGTTGTAAGGATGATTAATGATTTAGGCGACTTTGTCTGGAAACGCACATTTCAATTTGATGTATATCGTTTAGTGAGCGATGGTTCAAACATCGCAGTACTATCTGGGCCAGGATTCCATTTGCTAGATTTACGTACAGGCAACCCTCTCGGTGAAGGTCGTGCAGTTTCCGGCGGATTCAGGGATTGCATTCCTCGCCCGGGGGGTGGTTGGTTGTTAGTTGATAGGGGAGAACATATTCACATGTTTAATCGAGACGGCAGGGGTATTAGGAGACTTAGGCCGGGCAGGATTAGGAAATTGATTGGTTGGCTTGACCGAGAGCATCTAATCATCATTGATGATGATGGACATCTACGATGTCTTCGCTTATTTGGAGAAAATAGTCAGCGCATAATCGAAGAACGGAGATGGTCATGGGCAAGCAGAATGTCTAACGGTAGAATTCTTGTTCAGTCTGTAGAGGGTGGTATCTACGAAGGTGTGCCAAACCCATTTGGATGGGATTCACTTGAACAATTGGTTGAAACCGGAGTCGATCCCCTTGAGTCGGTGAGAACAGGAGATGGTTGGTGGATGTTGACGATGGATGGTTCTCTAGATAGAATACCCCCCTCAGACGATTCATCATGGCCTGCAGGTGAATGCATAGCCAGTAACGATACAGACATTATGGCAACTGCTACTAGAGATGGACTAATTCGTTGGTGGGAATCTGCCAGACTAATTTCAAAACGCAGCTTACTTCTCCGTAAAATGGTCTCAGAAGAGAGGCAACGGATTGATTGGGAACAACGTCAGGTTGTTTTTGAAGCAGCAAGAGATGCTGAAGAAAACGGTATGCTAACTCACGCGGTCGAATTGTATGCATCACTTGGAAGGCAAGAAGATGTAAGGAGAATTTTAGCAATGAAGGAGGCAGGGGGATGAATACGGAAGTAACTGTGGATATGATTGAAAAATATCTCGCACTCACCAAGCAAGCGAAGAAAAAGGCAACCCCTATGCACAATGAAGGAACTCTAGAGGCAAGACGTTTAGCTGATATGATGCGTATGTGTGATGATTATACATCTGATGCAGGTCATTTTATGGAGAATGGAGATTTAGTTCGCGCTTTCGGAGCAATCAATTACGCTCATGCATGGCTCGATGCGGCAGTAAGGATAGGGCTTCTTGACGGCCATGGTGATGATCAACTATTCACACTTCCACCATGATTATACACCCCAATTGCTAAGAACGGTGAAAGTTGGGGTCGGACGGTTCAGAACAGAATAGTGAGTGGTTTGGCCAGTGGGGAAGAAAAGGGTGAGAATGTGACTGGATATTTAGATAGAATTGGAGCGGGCCTAATTCTTTCAAATGCTGAACCATTTTCATATGATTATGTTCCCGACTTAATTGTTGGAAGAGATTCACAATTGAGTCAATTGGCTGCTATTTTTCAGCAGATAGACGATCACAGCGTCTCATGTAGAGTGGCAATTACTGGTAACGTTGGTTGTGGTAAAACTGTACTTTCCCACGTTTTTTCAAGAGATTTGCAGAGGCATCTTGGTTCGAGGAGGGACTTCAAGATAGTTCATGTCAATTGCCGAAATCATCCATCGAAATCACAAGTGTTGCAACGTATCGTAACTAGTCTTGATTCAAGACACCCTGAGCGAGGATTTGGAAGCGGTGAGATATTACAATCAATTAGGAAGCAATTACAGAGTAGTAGGGAACACCTCATTTTGATCCTTGACGAAGTAGACCACCTTCTTAGGGCAGATAAGGGCGATCTTCTGTATCAGTTACTAAGAATTGACGAGGGGCGGGAAAGCCGAGGCACAATTTCTTTGATTATTATCAGTCAAGAGCAGGTACTAGACCAACTTGAGGGGGCAGTGTTATCTCGCTTCGGCCGAAGTAATCACATTAGATTGGAACCATACGACGCATCGGAATTGGAGGCGATTGCAAAACAGCGCGCAAAATTGGCCTGCAAGGAAGGGACAGTTCCTGATGGTGTGCTACGTACAATAGGTCAGCGTGCATCTGAAACCGGTGACGCTAGAGTTGCCATTGAATTGCTGGAGAATTCTGTTAAACAGGCCGAGAAGGCTGGTAGGGCAGAAGTGTTGTCCGACGATGTTAGGTGGCAATCACGTGAAATTGGTCGTACTGTTGAGCCAAATGTTATTGATGATCTAAACAAACACGCGCAGACGATTCTCCTCGCTCTTTGTCGCCGTCTTCGGAAAGAGGACGAGGTTACTACTGGCGATGGTGAAAAATTGTACCATGTGATTTGTGAAGAGTATGAATTTGAGCCACGCAGTCACACGACCTTTTGGAAACATCTCAAGCGTCTTGAGGCTTTGGAATTGATTGAGGCTCGAACGGATAGCCGCACCGATGGGCGCGGAAGAACGCAGTATCTTTCTATGCCAGCCGCATTACCAGGAAGTCTTGAGAAACGCCTTGAAAATACACTTGGAAAGAGTTGAGAGAGGAAAAATGGCCGCCCTTACAGGGCGCAATTGCCTTATATGGGCCGCTTGTCGGCGGGACGCTGATTAACATGGCTGTGGGAGGAGACGCTTCGTTCAAGGCGGCGGTAAATGACCCCGATCCCGCCAGTAAGGGTAAGGCATATTCGGTTGAAATTAAAGGTGCAAATTACAATCACTTCCTAGGAAAGAAGATTGGCGATGTAGTCGATGGGCAGTTTGTTGGAGAGGGCGAGCAATCACTTCTTGGATATAAACTAGAAATCACTGGCGGCTCCGATAAAACAGGTACGCCAATGCGTGGCGACATTGTAGGGGGAAATCGTCAAGCGGTTTTAGTTACAAAGGGCGTAGGATACAAGGCTCAAAAATTGGTAAAGAAAAAAGGCAAAGTTTACCGCTATACATACGATGGAATTCGTAAGCGTAGATATTTCCGTGGAAACACAATCACACAGGATACCAGGCAGTTGAATTTGAAGGTAGTTGAAAGTGGCAAGAAGTCATTATCAGACATTTTTACTGGAAGTAGCAAGTCCGAAGAGTCGTGATGGGCATGGATGAGGAGAGGATTTCAACTGGCGACCAAACTTCCTCGCCAACCTGAAGTAAATATTGGATTAGTGGGCCATGTTGACCATGGTAAAACTACACTGACACAAGCACTGTCTGGAACTTGGACCGACACACATTCTGAAGAAAGAAAGCGAGGCATATCCATTAAATTGGGATATGCAGATACAGCATTTTACAAAACCAAGAAGGGAGAATACTACACTACTGGCAAGAAACCCGGTGGCAAAAAGGATGACGAGAAAGAGCTATGCCGCGTAATTTCATTCGTCGATGCCCCTGGTCATGAGACTCTAATGGCGGTAATGATTAGCGGTGCGAGTATCATGGATGGCGCACTGTTACTAATTGCTGCTAACGAGGATTGCCCACAGGCTCAAACTAGAGAACATCTGATGGCCTTAGAAATTGCAGGTATAGAAAATATAGTGGTTGTACAAAATAAAATAGATATTGTTTCCAGAGAAAGGGCAATGGAATCCTACATGGAAATTAAGGATTTTCTTAAAGGAACAATAGCAGAGGATGCTCCTATTATTCCGGTTTCAGCCCATCATGACGTAAATCTTGATATCTTAAT
>PBPH01000030.1 GCA_002725475.1 Methanobacteriota archaeon
GATGGGGACGGAATGCCCGATGGTTGGGAGATTGCGAATCGGCGTTGGATTGGGACTGAATTCCATGGGGGTAATGAATGGTCCCTCAATCCAAGAGACCCAAGTGATGCGAATGAGGACGCGGATGGTGATGGATTATCCAATCTCTGTGAATATCAATGGGAACAGTTACTCCAGATAGCCATTGTTGATGGTCTGCCTGCATATGGTGAAACTGCTGAAGCGGCGTCATCATGGACTAAAATCGACCCCAATAACCCTGATTCTGATGGAGACTCTCTTCCAGATGGGTGGGAATCTCGATACTCATGTGTTTGGTCAATTGATAACGTGGGAATAAATCCGTTGAATGGTAGTGATGCGCTTTCTAATCCCGATGGTGATGGTTATGATGCGAATCACGATGGTAATATCACACCTGATGAAGAATTCAACAATTGGATGGAATACCACATCAAGGATAATCAGATTTTTGGTAACTATACTGAATTAGGAGTTCAAATGCCTGAAAACTTCACGACTTCACTTTGGGACCAAACATGGTTATCTAGCGCATCTCGACCATTTGGTGAATTTGTTAGTGATAACACATTATTTTTTATGCCGGGATTGATTTTGACGGACCAAGGTTCGTCAGACCCACTTTCATCAGATAGTGACGGTGACGGTATGCCTGATGGCTGGGAGGTGTGGCATGCTAGATGGGATACGTTCGACTCTAAGTGGACACTTAATCCAGTTAACGAAAGCGACATTTTTGAGGATCCTGATGGGGATGGTATGACTAATTGGGAAGAGTACAATACTATTGATGCCAATCAAACAGAGACCAACGAGAATCAAACTACACCACAATATCATCCTTTCAAACTGGGGAACACAATCATTCTCACTCCATGGAATCAAGCAACTGGCACCCCCTCATTTGGAAGTTATATTTCCTCTGAACAATATCTGTTAGGCGGGCCTACTTGTGACCCCAACAATCCTGACACTGATGGAGATGGTTTGCTCGATGGAATAGAATTATTATTCACACAATGGAATTCTACTTTCTTGAATTGGTCTTTGAATCCATTAGTATCTGGTGATGGTGGTGGAGATGGAGATCAAGACGCATTAACAGATAGGCAAGAATTGAATCTCACGTATGAGAATCCACTAAACGGTGGGCTTGCACCCCCTGATGCTCCGAAGATGTGGGAAGAAGCATATGCAATAGAGCCACAGAATTTCACTGGGAGAATGCAGTCCATTTTGAGCAGCAAACTAGGTAGGGCATATCTAGCTCTAGATCAACATTCAGAATGGGTGAGTACTGGTATTGCTGGTCCCCTACTTTCAACTCTAATTGGAATCACTGACCCAACAAATAACGACACAGATGACGATGGAATGATTGATGGCTATGAATATTGGTTCACTGAATGGGATCTCGACGGTAATCGTTGGTCAATGAACCCATTAACTCAATCGGATATAGATGCAGATAGCGACAATGATTCATTCGATTGTAATGGAGATGGCGTAATTCAGTTGAGTGAGAGATATACTAATTTGAAAGAATATGAGGCACGTGTTTATGGTAAGGAAACCATGAGATACATGTTCCCTCCAGGGATGGGAATAATCGACTTTGGGGATGACGCGATTGCTGCACAGATGAGTGAAAATAGTTTAACTTGGAGCCAAGCTAGAGAAGCAATTGTGAATCTTTTTGCCTCTAAAGATGTGACCAGCTCAGAACGCCTCAACAGAATAAATACAGCGTGGGCCGACAATTTCAACATCAGCCTTCTTGGAATTTCAGACCCTACACACCCAGATAGCGATTTGGACGGACTTCCTGATGGATGGGAATTCTGTTATGGTAAATATGATGTTGTTTTGCCGGTAGATGAATACCGATGGACACTAAATCCAGTAAGTCCTCTTGATGTTGATTATGATCCCGATGAAGATGGTTGGTTCGATAGAACTAGTCAGGATATGCCTGCCGAACAGGGTTCATGGAACAATCATATTTTCACACCAGGTGGGATAGACGATCAGTATTCTCCCGCAAATACTCCACTTTTCTTTACAAACTGGATGGAGTATGACAACGGCACCCGTCCTGATTTGAACGATACAGATGGTGACGCAGTTAACATGATTCGAGTTGCAGATCAATCAGACCCTATGCTAACTATTGACTATTATCAAAGTTGGGATTTGACTGATGGTCGAGAAGTTTTCAAGTATGGAAGCGATGCAACTAGCAATGATACAGATTGGGATATGTTACCTGATTGGTATGAACTTGAATTTGGATGGAATGAAACAAATGATAATTGGTCATCCTATCAACAAGTTGAGGTTGTATGGGAGCAGTATTCAATCCTTGGTAGTATTGCAATGAGGCCACTACACAGTAATGGAACTCTACTTGAGAGGCCTATTCTTAATTGGACTTGGGTTACCTTTGATCCGAGAGACCCATCAGATTCACTAGAAGATCCAGATAAGGATGGTAATTGGGCTTGTAGTAATGCTGGATGTACATACACCCCATACAACAATTTCCAAGAGTTCTTTGGTTTGACAAATCAATCAATCACTTCATCCACCTTAGCTCGTTCAACGCCGGTGACAATTGCAGGAACTACTCCACCAATCCAAATTGTCCCGCAAGAGTGGTGGGAACTTCAGGGCGCTCTTTTGGCAAAAGGACGAGGGAATGAGTATGATTGGAACTATCTAAGAATGAATAGAATAAATCAGAACGACGAGTTGTATGCATTGATAGTAGATGACCATGATATAGATTATTTGACAATTAATGGGGCTGACGATACCCCTCTAACTAAAGGGGATTGGACTGCTGACTGGAATCGTGTATTTGGTGATCAGTATCATATGCCCAATGTCGGGCTAGGGGAGATGGTGTATGGTTGGTGGTTGCTAGATTATGATGGTGATATGATTGCAGACGGCACAAATCCGCTCAAATGGGATACTGATGGTGATTGGCTGAATGATTGGTTTGAAATCGAAAATGACATGCTAGATGGAGTACGTGGAAATGGTCCATCTCCAATCAGATATGATGACAGAACTACTAACTCCGGTTGAAGTAAGAAATCAATATTCTGGTTTGATTAATTTGACGGTTTATTCATTACTTCTTATCTGGCCGTAGGCCAGATTAAATAATCCAAGTGTGGGGAGATTTGAAAGGTAGAGAGAATGTGTGGATAGGTGAGGGGATGCTTTGTCAGGCCAAGTGAATAGAAACAATATTCCATCTCTTCTCGTTTTTATTTTCATTTTTGCATCTTTAGCGCCCATGCTAAGTTTCGCCTCAGATGAGGTGGAGGCTTCCAGTGGGACTAGGCATATTTACACTTTCACGGATGGCTCGACAGAGGCTATTGCAGTTTATCAGAGTGGCCAAACTGCTACTAATGTCAAGGTTGCATTACCTAGGGGTGCCGAGGTGACAGATGTTGAAATGACTCTGTCAGGTGCTTCTTCTACTGGTTGGAATCAGATTCAACACACCTCAAGAACCAACTGGTTTTCTGGAATTGCAAATGATACTGATAAGCGTTCAGATTCAGTCACTTTGGCTTTGGATAATCCTACATACAATTTTTCTTCACATGGAGTAGATGATGAATCAACTAGCGGTGCGGCTTGGCTAGATAATGGTTCATTCAGCATCAGACAACCAAGAACATCTAATGCATCGGAGACAAGATTCGTTCCTCAAACAACTGTCACGTCACCGTTTGCAACATACGGTGCTGGAGCATCCTTAAACTATAGAGGTTGGACTTATGTCTCAACATTCTCCGGAACTAATCTGAATCAGTTGATTAAGAAAACTTATCCAAATAATTTGACAACAGCATCTTCTGTTCAGTTCGATGAAGGGAGTTGTAATATTCCTAATCCGACAGGCCCAACCTATTACTCATATTATGGATTCAGAGATTGGACAATCGGTGACGATGAAAAAATGTATGGCATTTTGGGTCTTAATCGACAATACACATCAATTACGGATTTGGTTCTAGTTGTGATGGATATTCGTTATGAAGATGTTTGGACCTGCTTAAACACATATGATATCTCTACGAATTCTTTCGGCCCTTATACTGGAATTTCATATGATAGGAGTAGGGATGTGCTTTGGGTTCTTCATTCAGTTAGAAAATCAGTAACACCTTATACTTTCAATTCAGATGGCACCTTTGATCGAGATACTAACTCTCAATACGACTATTTCTCAAGTTACTCGGAGCAAAACGGACTTGTCGCTCACAACAATATGTTCTTTTTCCGCAGTAAGTATAGTTGGGCTCAAGACAGATTAGAAGCATATGCAGTCAGCGGCACCTCGACAACGTTGGTGAAGCAAACGGGGGAGCGTACAATTAGCGCGAACGGTTTTGGGATGTACTATGATGGTGAAAGGATTTCTTTAATTGATCATTACCAATGGTCAGCTAGGTATCACCGTGAATTCGGTACTGGGTGGGCATACCCGATATCCCCTCAACCAGGTACTTCAACTTGGATTTCAGAACCTATTCATACAAGTTCTGATGTTCTAGTAGCCAATATTGAAACATCATGGTCAATTACATCTGCAGGGGACCGTGTAGATTATTGGGTAAGTGCTGATAATGGGACGCATTGGATTCAGGTGACAAATAATGAAACAGTTCACTTTGCAAATCCTGGTAATGAGTTGCGCTGGAAAATTCAATTGATTGGAGGTACTGCGGTATCTTGGTGGCTTTCACTAGAATATGGGACTGAATATCATACATCAGGCACATGGACATCTGAAACAATCCAAACTGGGACACAGGTTGGTACATTACAACCACAATGGTCTTCAACGACGCCTACGGGTACATCCCTTTCAGTAGAAGTTAGTAATGACAATGGGACAAACTGGCATAGTGCAAGTAACAATCAAATTATAGAGTTACAAACACAAGGTAATCGCCTAAAGTACCGTGTAAATATGGTCTCTTCGGATTCCAGTGAAACTCCATTTTTGGATTCATTTACCCTTGATTATGAAGAAGGTTATCCAACAGCCGTCCGGCTAGACATAGGGGATGACAACTCGAATGAATACAATGGGTCAGGGCTACTGAATCAACCTATTGTCATTAGCGGTGCATCATTAGTCGATGCATTTAATCACAACATCCTCGATAATGGGATTGGTGTATCAAATGTAACATTTGGACTTTCGGCAGGGTCACCTGGTAGAATCATGGTTTCCAATTTGGATATCACCTACAAAATGAACACAAGGGCAATAGATATTGAAGTCGAAGGTAACATGTTAGTCCCTGATGGTGAGAATCGAGTAATGCTTGTTAGGGTTGCAAAAGGAGATGAAGCAGATAGAATTACTCAAGTTCAGGTAGAACTTCAGGCCAATGGTCGAAACAATTCAGTTCTTCAGTGGCAGAGTGGTAACGTCTGTGATCTTGTTAGTGACAGTGATAATCTTGTTCGGTTCGATGGTGCAAATTGCACTTCTTCAACGGATAATGATGGTATTATGTCCATTCTAATGCCCATTCAATCTACTTGGGAATGGGATGACGAGAGCAATGTGGAAGCTAAGATTACAGTCGACGATGATTTAGGGCGGCAAGTGAATAAATGGCTAACTTCAGATCTTGACTTGAAAATTGAGAACGACATAGCCTTGATCAATTTAGGAGTGACTGATGAAACTGGAAGGGTTTTACAGTCAAACGATTGGGTTCGAGGGGGTTTACAACTAACTTTTCAAGGGGGTATTATCTTTGAGGAAACTAGTTACACTCCGGCAGCCGGTCAATTTAGTATAGAACTGACCGGCCAAAATCTATCTTTGAATGGTGAGCCAGAAGAACCAGAAAAACAGTTTCACATCGAATCAAATCCTAGCCACGGTCAATATTCCATGACCATAACCTCTCCAATAGAATCATCACAAGGGGGAATGCTATTCAGAATCAAAACAGTCAATATGCAAAATGGTTCAAATTATGTCAATCCGGATTTTAATTCAGTCAAGATTGTTCTAGATGGGAATAGCCCACTTGTGATCGGTGCTGATCCTGAAGATAATTCTGAGAGGCACAAAGGTAACCCCGAGCAGCCTATTCGAATTGTCGTACAAGACTCAGTCGACCCCCCCACCCAACTTACACTGCACTATTGGCGTCAAGGTCAAGATGATTTGAATTACGACCAAATACCCAATGAGAATGAATACGTTACACTATTGCTTAGAACTCCTGAATTACAGCCGGGCGGTTTGAATATCTTTGAAGGTCTAATTACAGATTCCATGAACGATCATCGAGAAATTGTTTCATTCTATCTCTCAGGGGCGGATGCACAAGGAAATCAGTTGGCCATGGGTGGTGGGCCAGTTTGTACTATCGATGATGCGCCTTGTGGAAATTTACCTTCACAGACATTGCCATGCTGGGATTGCGACTTAGTGACATATCAAATTAGAGAGGAATTCGAGCCAATGCTCGTCTTAGATGGAAATACTACAATCGTTGGACACGACGATGATGAACCACTACACCCAGGTACAATTTATACTGCGAATCTTCGTGTCTGGGATAATAATGGTTGGAATGATATTAAGAGTTTAAAACTGGCATTGGGTGATGATATAGATGCAAACGAAACTGCAATTTGGGCTAATTTTAGTAAGTTGGACAATGGACATTTATCGATGTTATTGGAATCAGGTGGTTCGGGTCTAGCAGTATCCAATCTTTACAGTTCGTTTTCGGTTTTCAATGAAACTGCATTGGACTTACAAATCCAGTTTCAACTTACATGGCTTTTCCCCGAATCCTGGGATACAAATGGTGACGTAACGTTCCTACCAATAATCGAAGTATCTGATTGGCCATGTAATTTGGATGAAATAGAACCATGTTTTGAACATCGAAACGGTCTTGGTAATGACCGTTGGAGTTTAGACAATGATCTCAGATTTGATATGTCACCAGGTCACTTTACCGCAATTGACCTTGCAACTGGTAGAAATTTATACACAGGGGGGGAGGATCAAGAAACAATAGCTGCCGGACAAGTGGTGAGAGTCAATGGCAGAATTTTGTTCAGTGAAGACGAGACTCCAGCTCCCGAGGGCGCTTTTGATATAGTAATTGGTAATTTAGAATTAGAATGGCGTGCAGTGCCACGTGAAGGCGGAGTTTTCACAAGTGATATTTTAGTCCCCAATGTACGTAGTGGTCATCTAGACATGTTGGCATGGCTAGAGAATTTACCGGGTCTAGCTGGAGATGAAACAGAAGAGCAACCTAGAATACTTCTAGAGGTGGATGGTAATTCACCTGTTATAAACGCAATTTTGCCATCTGGTGACATAACAATTGACGATGCTTCTTCAATTGACGTATTCATTAATTCAAGTGATGATCATGGATTCGCTGCCCATCGTAATGCTGTACTTCATTA
The DNA here is from genome assembly GCA_002725475.1 of Methanobacteriota archaeon. Classification (GTDB taxonomy): domain Archaea; phylum Thermoplasmatota; class Poseidoniia; order Poseidoniales; family Thalassarchaeaceae; genus MGIIb-Q1. Next base: position 7,510 of record PBPH01000030.1, read on the forward strand.
CAAGGTTAAAGCGGGTGAATCCGAAGTTTCTAGAGGCTCTCAAGAATTTGGCACCTTACTTGAGCAATATGGATACGGTCATTGGACCGGAGTAGTTGACCTTACTGACGGCGGAGTTACTGAACTACTCCCAGGATACGTAGTTGATGTTTGGGTTACCGGGGCCGATGCGGCAGGAAACCCCTATGTTTCTGAGAATAATACTGAAAACAATCCCTTGACTCAATGGCAAATTATCAGAATCGGACCAAATGTGGATTTGGTGGAACTAGATGTTCTTTGGTCAGATGCAACACCAATTTCTGGCGAAAATGTCACCTTAGAAATTGCCGGGGTGAATCAAAATGGTGAAGAAGGAACGCTAACATTTGCTCTTCAACAGAAAACGAAGGATGGGGATTGGGTAAATGTTGTAAATGCATCAACTGACACACTTCTCCGTGCAGATGGTGAATTTGTTGCAGAAATTACAATTTCAACAGTTGAGGTCGATGAAGAGACTGTAGAGAGATATCGCCTTGTTGTTAAGGACGGGCATGTAATCTTAGACAGAATGTCGCTAGATCCATTGATTCTACAACCACAAGTTGCCCGTGATGGTCAAGCAATTTCTGAACAGTTCACTGAGCAAACTGGTACAGTTTTGTTATATGTTGCTTTGATGGTTGCATTAATTGCTATTGTTGTATTAATTGTAATGAATAGGAAATTATCAATCGGAGATGAAGAGTCCGAACCAGCAGATCAAACTGTTGAGGTGGCATTGGATTTAGGAGCTGCACCACCACCCCCACCGGGTTTTATTTCTGACCCCCCACCTCCCCCTCCTGGCTTCAATAAAGATACGGAAGCAACCGATACTTCAATTTCAGAGGTTGAACTTCAGGAGCCTAATGAAGAAAAAACTACAGATTCAGTCACATGGACTGATGAGATGTTAATTGCTCAGGGCTGGACAGAAGCTCAGGTCTTTGCCTATCGGGCCCAGCAGTCAGCCGAATCTCAGGCACCAGTAATTTCTGGAACTGAATTAAATTACAATGATGCAGTAGTAGAACGAGTAATGGAGAAGTATGGGCTGACGGACAAGGAGAAATTCTTGGCTTATGCAGAGTTCTTTGATGCAGACGGTAATAAATATCTCAAAGAACAAGAATTGGAAAATGCCGCTGCTGAAATAATGGGTACTAGATAGATTATGCTGCGTTGATTGAAGTGTTGGCAACTGAAAGCATAGATGTCTGATATGCGTCAAAAATAGACCATAGCCAAATCAATGGCCAAAGTAGGCAAAAGAGTAGAGGGATTTGCAATGCAAACCAGTCAAATGCTTTGCTATGCTGCCTGTTGAAATGTTGGCCTAGAAAGAGAAAGGGGACCAACGCTAAAATGGTTGCAATCAAGGGTCGCAATGCGCCCCAAGGCCCAACCCCCCCAGTGATTTCACTAATTACTACTAGAAATGCATGAATTGGTGTGTGCCACCGCGGAGAATTCTCAATTCTCTCTCTCAAACGTTCGCCAACACGCTGGGAAAAACTATCACTCACACCCATTCCTACCTGTTTTACATTTTGAGTTGCACGGTCATTTGTCTAATTATCTATCGAATTGTTCAATTGTTCGGTCTGAGCCAATTATTCGGAACCAGTGCATCCCTAGTAATAGCAGGCCAACAGCAACAGCATATATCACAAAATGAAATTCAATTCCAACTCTTGTGACGATATTACCACCTAAATTTGAAATTCTCCATCCAATAATGATCGATAACAAACTTGCAATGATTAGGGTGGTGGCCCTCCTTCTTTGAGCAGATTTGGATTGATCGGAGAATGCTTTTGGCCCAATTCCCATTTTCAATGCCATCCTTAACCAAAGAGGTAGTAATCTCTTGAAATCATTTAGTGATTGGGAGCAGATCCAAAGTGCAGCTCCACTAGATAGAAGAATCACATCACCTTCTGACCAAATCCAATCTAAAGGATTGATAGTCAGCGCAATATCTGCGAGAGCAATTACTACTGAAATGAATCCTATTGCGTAAATCATTGCATCCGCTAATAGTATCCCTAGATCCGCACTCCTTTCCCCCTCTATAATTTCAAATCGTTCGCGCGAGTGCTCAAGTGAGAGCCTCTCAATCTCATCCACAAGCCGCCGTCTTGCATCGATGACATAATGGATGCCCTCACAACGCCATCGTTCAAGGGATTCTGGGGGTTAGCAATGGGCATCGAGGTGTGGGTCACGGGATTTGAGCCATTTGGCAATCACAAATCAAATATTTCTCAAGAAATTGTACAATTACTTGATGGTATTAATGACACTATTTCATTGGGTGTTGCAAAAGGACCACATGCGGCAGAAAATCGTCAATCAAAAATTAATTTCAAAGGTGAAGTTCTTTCTGTAAATCAAAAAGGTTCGTGCGTGATTGCCAAAAGGTTATCCAAAAGATTCCCACAAGCTATAGTTCACCTTGGCTTGGCTGAAGACCGTGATGCGATTTCGATTGAAGCTACTGCGTACAATGAACTTGATTTTCGAATTGCTGATAATGATGGAAGAAAAATCAGCGGAGTTAGTATTGTCGATTCAAGACATTCTTTATTGCACTCAACAGCTCCCATCAACCTCATCATGGAAGAATTTCATGATGATGAAAGAATAGTCAAAAGTGAAGATCCTGGGAGATTTATCTGTAATGAAATTTATTTTAGGACCATAGATGCGATTGAACGAGAAGAATGTAGAGATAGAGTGGGTCGTATTGTTCCTGTTTTATTTGTTCATTTACCACCTCACGAAAAATTGCATACAGATATTCAAGTTGAATTGGTTAAAAGAATAATTGCAATTACTGTTCAAAGACCACAGATGGAGGTGGTTGGGGGGATGTTGAGAGATCATGAAAATCGATTATTAGCTGCACGAAGATCCTCACAAGAATATATGGCAGGGTTTTGGGAATTCCCTGGTGGAAAAGTAGAGAGGGGGGAATCACATGATGCTGCATTGGCTAGAGAATATTTGGAAGAGTTTGGCTGGAAAATCAAACCAGTAAGGATTTGTGAAAAATATTCCCATGCTTGGCCAGAAATGGTTGTTAATCTAACATTTTTCCTATGCGAATCGGAAGACGATTTACCGCCTGCTGTGATGACTTCGCATGATGAATATCGTTGGCTTACAGAAAATGAATTGTTGGATGTCAATTGGTTGCCGCCTGATGTTGAATTTGTCCATCGTATCAAGTCGCGTGGAATAGAGAATCTATGACTAATTATTTTCTCTTTTATCTAACCATTCCACTACTTTGCCATCACGCTTCATTGAGAATTCATCCCTGACCGAACGGGGCCAATCATTCCTTCCTTCATGCCATGTTGCCTCCTCTAACCATGAAGTTAAATCGCTGCCCTTAATTGAAATTTCAATTACACCCCCTAATAATTTCTCCCCAGATAGGGCAAAAGCCACTTTGTTTGCCAAAGCGGCTTGCCTAGATATTTTGAAAATAGTTTCATCACGGTGAATATTAGCTGACATTGCATCTAGGGCCGTATCTAGTATTCTTAATTCAGAAATCCTGTTAATGAAATTAGTCAAATCGACCTCTTCGAATATCCATTCTACTGATTTGTTTCTAAGGGGGAATGATTTTTCATCAATATCTGGTATTTCCAAATCTGGAAAAAGTGATTCTAGAGATCTCGTAACTAATTGAGGGTCATCGGAGGGGTAAATCATAGTTGAAATGGTGGCCCCGGGTTGTTTCATCGGCGATGCGAAGAGTAACCAGATGATGAAGCCTTATGCCTCTAGGAGAGGCAATATTGACAGTCTCTCGTCTATCGGTGGTTACGATTGAGATGGCTGAACCCTTTGTTGCGACCGTAGTTCCGACCTATCAAGAGGTGGAGCATATCGACCGTTGTATTCGATCTTTAATGATGCAAACTTGGCCTTCAAGCAATCATCTAATCCATGTTGTAGATGGTGGTAGTGACGATGGGACTCTAGAAATTATCAAAACTCTCGCTAATGAATCTAAGGAGAATGGGGGGCCAGAAATCAAATTAATTGACAACCCAGAAAGATTTGTAGCAGATGCTAGAAATCTAAGTTTATCGCAACTTCCTGATGAAGTTACCCATGTATTGGAAATGATTGGTCATGCTTGGGTCCCCCCAACTCATATTGAAGATAGAATGAGGGACTTTGAAGAATTGAAGAAGGATGCCCAAATAGGTTCTCAGAAGATTGGAGGGGTTGGCACTCTAGTTAGGGAGAGTGATCAACCTCTTGGGACTGTTGGTCGTTGGATTGAGTCAGTGTTGCAAAACCCTCTAGCAAGCGGCCGTGGCCAATTCGCTCAATTCAGTGGCCGAGAACAAACAACAATTCCACCATTCACATTGTACAATCGAATTGCACTCGAAGAAGTTGGGGGTTGGGATACAGATTTCATAACAACACAAGATTCTGAGTTAAACATGCGTCTAGTGAAAAATGGCTGGTCACTTTGGCGTTCTGATGCATCTTACTGCAGAATGGCAAAAAGAACATCAATAATTGGTTGGATTAGGTTTGGTCACCGTTATGGGTTTTGGAGAACTAAACATTTACTTAAAACTCCGCAGCGAGCTTCTATACTGGAATTTATGCCATGGATTGGATTGATATCAACTCTTATTCTATGTTACTCTAGTTTCAATTTCTTAGGTTATCCTGCATGGAACTTTCCAATTGTAGCATATATCCTTGTTCTCACACTTCATGGGTTTTTAGAAGCGATTTCTCGTAACCAAATCACCCTCATAGTCGGGCTTCCATTAATGATTCTTTTACTTCATATTTCATTTAGTTTCGGACTTTTAGATGGCCTTCTTCGGAAAGGTAGTGCGTCTAGAGATAGAATTGGGTAGCAAATATTGAAAATATTACTCATCAAGAGGTCACAACATTGAACCCATGAAGCATGCCCCCATAACTTGGTAGCCATGGCCGATGACGGTAAGAACCGATTCAATGCGTGGGCATTGTTGGTCATGCCAATCATTATTGCAGGGCTGATTGGAAGGATTATCCCTGCAATCGATATCATATTAGTTGAAACATGGCAGATTGCCACTTACTACTGTGTAGCATTACTAATTGGTATCATATTATTTCGTCGCTCCCGTACCGAAAAAGATCATGAATTCCATAGGGTAAGGAATATCAAGAAACTACGTAAAGCATATGTGGCCGAAGATCGAGGCCTTTGGACTAAAGCTGATTCAGCAATGGCTCAACTTGAGAGGGATGCTGAAGGTTATGAGGCAAGTGACAAAGATCTTGTCAAGGGTAGAGAAGTAATGGAGGTACTAAGATCAAAGCGCACTAGCGAATTAGATGAAGATGCTCCTAAAGAAGATGTGAGGTCATTACTAGATGAAGAACATGTGAGGAAGTCAGCTGCTCGTTTATCTGGAGATGATGCTTCCATGCCACAACTTTCCGGGGCTGCAATTGAAATGATGCAAACTAAGAGTTCAGGTCAAACCAATGTAGATGACATGTTAGCTGAATTGGTTGCCGAGGATAAGCGTAGAGATGAAAAGAAGCAGAAATCCGCTCCTGAGCCCAAAGAAAAAGCAAAACCCAAACCAAAGCCAAAGCCACAGCCAAAACCAGATGTTGGTGGTGGTCCGATGGGAGAGGCCGGAATTTCTCGCGAGGACAAATTGTTTGATGATTTGGGTGCTTCAATTGGCGGGGGTAAAACTGTTGGGAAGGAGACAAAGATATGTTTAGATTGTGGTGGGCGTAACCCAATCGGCAAGTCGAATTGCCACAATTGCGGTTCATCTCTAACTTGATTTGGTGGTCAGATTCAAAACCGTCGGGCTTTCAGCAGATATTAGTGGAAGGCCATGTCCAAGCGAGATTACTACGATGTTCTCGGAGTTAGTCGTGATTCTAGCGATGCTGAATTGAAAAAGGCATTCAGAAGTTTGGCAAGAAAAAACCATCCCGACAAAAATCCTGATGACCCTGAGGCAGAATCACGCTTCAAAGAAATCCAAGAGGCATATGCTGTTCTTTCAAATGCTGAGCAGCGACGTAGATACGATATGTTTGGCCACGATGCACCCGGAGGAGGTCCATTTGGTCCGGGCGGTTTTGAAGGGGTAAACATTTCATTTGATGACATATTCAACGGTGGTGGGGGTTTTGACTCATTTTTCTCACAGTTTTTTGGTGGCGGCGGCGGTTCTCATCGTTCAACTAGGGGAAATGACATCCTTATCAGACATAGAATCTCTATGGAAATGGCAATGATTGGGGGTGAGACCGAAATTGAAGCAGATTTGTTGGTGCCATGCGATGCTTGTGATGGTCGAGCCGCTGCAACGCCCGATGGCGTCAAAACTTGTAGTACATGTTCAGGCCAAGGGCAAGTAGCCCAAAACAGGAAGGTTGGACCATTTATCCAACAAGTAGTCAGCGATTGCCCGAACTGCAATGGTTCGGGCAGAATGATTACAGATCCTTGTAAAGCATGTCGTGGCGAGGGCAGGGAGAAGAAAAATCAAACAATTCGTTTTTCAGTCCCAGCTGGTATCTCTGACGGAACTAGGATGAGGATGGGTGAGAGAGGGGAACCTAGGAGAGGTGGTGGTGGCCGCCCAGGCGATCTTTACATTCAGGTGAACATAGATGAACATGAGTGGTATGAGAGGGATGGTTCGGATTTGCTAATGGCTTTGCCATTAGGTTATCCAGATCTTCTACTTGGAACTACAGTTCATCTTCCACATGTAGATGGTAAAGAATTGAAAATAGTAGTGGGGCCCGGTTCAATTCCTGGAGAAACAATAGAAATTAAGGGGCGAGGTTTCCCTCAATCTCGTGGCCGAGGTCGTGGTGATGTCACAGTCTTGCTAAAACTATTCATGCCGGACAAATTCTCAAAGAAAACAAAACAGCATATCGAGCAATTAAAGGGAGAAATTGGTATTAACATTGATGAAATTGAGGATTTAGTCAAGAAAGAAGCGAGAACTCGGCGCAGAACTAGATGAATTCATTTTCCCCCTTCTGTTCTATATTGGTCGAAATGGGCTGAAATCATTGGCCAGTGATACTGAAATTTTTCTTCAGACATAAACCAAATATCATTTTGCCAATTGTTGCAAATAATATGATACCACCATTCATAGAATTCATTTTCTGAAGCAGTCGGATTGTCTTCAAAGAAGAATTTCTTCTGAGTATATTGGTACAAGTGAATTCTATCAATAAGATTCTTTTGAATCAAATCAATTTGCCTGGAAGAGAATTCCTGATATTTTTCACAATAGAAACTATTTATTCCATCCATATTTTCACTCACCATTTATTATGCATAATTAGCTATACAAGATGGGCATTGGCCATGTTCAGTAAATTGCATCCTATCACATGTGGGGCATTCGTAGATTCTATGGCATTCACAAATAAAATTCTCCAATTCATCGTCGAAAACATGGTTTATTTCTCCGCAATTTGTGCAATTGATTACAGATGGTTGTGGTATTGGTTGTGGTAGCCCCATTGCATGAGCAAAAGTATCAACAATCTTGGCAGTTTCTACATCATTCCAACAAGCCAATACAAGTGTAGCAAGACGGTCTCCTATGGGTAATTTCTTTTCGCTTACTGCATGAATACAGACGTTATAGGTTTGATTGCCCCTGACCAAATCAACCCTGAAAGCAGGCTGGTTTGCATCATCACTCCAAGCACCAGGTAGCAAGTTGATCTCCCAAACTCCAGTGTCGGTAATTATTCCAACAGTGTTTTCATAGTGGTAAATTCCATTTGGATTCCAATCTGAGTCATCCTCTAGTTGTTCAACAATTGTTCCATACCATAGGATGGAATGAATGATTGGACAATTTTTCCCAGTGGGGGTTATTTTCCCATCTTTCACATAATCAATCATATCAGAAATATTCAAAATTTCAGTAGAAAATAGTTTATTCACGGTCATACTCTGAACGTCTGGTTTTTGTTCAATTAGCCATCTATATAGGGAAATTGGTGCGCCTTTGTATAATTTATTTTCACCCATCACAAACACCTCGGATAGCCTATTGGCACCACTCTGAAAATTCTCTTAGTTTCTCTATCTAATCTTGGATAATCATTAGCCAAACAAACGGAACTTTGACCATGTTTTGCTGTATCAATTATCATATCTTTATGCAAGGTCACTATATGGGCAGTACACAACTTACCTTTTTCATCAGGGTCGCTAGGAGGAGTACTGGAATAGAAGCAAACTAGAAACAGGTCATTATAAGCCAATAATTCATCAATATAGTATTCTAATCTTCTAAGATCTTGATTGCAGTAGGCCAATTGCATTCCAAATGGTTCCAACGATTTTGACCATGTGTGTGGCGATTGAGAATTTATTCTTCTCATGAAATATTCCGGGCCAACATTAGCCCCAGTTGCTCTAGCAAGCATGGCTAGAGTTGTGGGTACGCAACTAGGTCCATTTTGCTTGATATGTACAATATCTAATTCATTGAAGAACGGACCATTTTCCCCACTCACCTCACATGAGTCCCATAATGGAGCATTCGCATCAGGTTTCCAAACTACGCTCATTCCCAATCCTCCTCAAAATCATCAGGCCAAGTATTTTCATCACAACTACTTACTTCAATATCATCTTCGTTGCACTTTTTCCAATCATCTAATCTCAATTGATTTATTTGGCTTTCAATTTCCAAGTTTGCTGTAGTGGCCTCAATCAATTTTGTCAATGCAATTATTATCAATTCTATATTTTCTTTATTCATCTAATCACCTCATCATTTCTTCTCTTACCAGTAGCTCTAATTGGGTGGCAAATCCTACAGTTTGTATCCATGCATGGCCAATAATATTGATTTTCTATTGAATCGATGTGGCCTCTTTCAACCATTTTTTCCCAAAATCCTCTAGAGCATTCTGCAGTATTCACCCATATGTGTTTGTTAGGAAAAGCCCTCCTTATGTCTGCAATCATTTTTGTTCCGTATGATTGATTCCTATCTCTGGAATCATAAACAATCACATTATGAATTTCAACCGAGTTTTTCCCAGTAAAAATCCAACAATTGCTAATAGGGCTTCTGCCATTATATATCCAGCAATTATTCTTTGCGTGATGTACCCTAAATCCTGATACTCCATTAATAGAGTAAATTCTAGGGCCATTCACATTTCCACACTTTTTTATTTTTATTTCTGTCATTTTTATTTCTCCTTTATTTTAGATTTGGCCGGGGTACTGGGATTTGAACCCAGGTTGGCAACTTCGCAGAATGCCATGATATCCACTACACTATACCCCGTATGTAGTTCTAGACTGGCGAGGGTGCCCGGAGTCGAACCGGGATTTATGGGTTCGAAACCCACAGTGCTAACCGTTACACCACACCCCCCTAGTCTATACACATCCATTTCGGATGTTGCATCCAATTGCAATAGTACTCCCTTGTAGGGAATAGCGGCATTACCATTAGTGGTGGATGCGATATTACAAGAAGTCGGATGCACGATCATGGGCTCGAACTGGTCTGCGATAACGATCCCACCTTTCGAAATTATCTATGTGCATTGTATCACCCTTTCTTCGCTGTGGGGTAGCGTAGGTTGCACTAATATTTAAATGTTATGTTTCAAAACATCATTTTTATCATTTTTAAAATGTTATTTTCCTTTTTTTTGATATTTTGAAATTATGGCTGATTATAATAAATTATACTACGTATAATATTGTTAAATTAACCAGTTTATTTATTCCAAACTACTCTTCTTCTAAAAGAGCTGCCCTTGTTGGAACAGCAGCTACTGGTTCCCCTCCAACAAGACCTGAAAGTATTAAATCGAAACCTTTTGCTTCACCTTCCAAATCAACTCTAAGGAACGTACTACTTTTTTCTTTCATATCACCTAGGAAAACTTCATCACCATCAAATAATGCTTCAGGAACCACATTAGAAATTCGCCATTCGCTACCTTCAATTGCTTGGAATCTTATGCCTGCCAAGTTCCATTCTTCCTTTTCTAGCATCAAACCAATAGTCACCGAAATCTGATTCTTTCCACTACTTAATTCCCATACCACTAGGTCTAGGGATTGTGTCGTATGGCGAACAAATGGGGGCCCCCATTCCGAAATAAGCGCATTCCAATCCGTATCTGCAAGTGATTCGAGGGCATGTATCAATGCATGGGGGTCCTTCTCGTTTTTTGGATCCGCTCTAGTGAGTCTCTCTCGTAACCTCTTCAATCTTCGTTTCTCATGTATTTCGAGTTCTAAACTACCCCCACCCTTCCAACGCCAATATGCAATCAATATCCATGGTGAGAGGAGAAGTAATCCAATAATAATGAAAAAACTATCTATTTCGCTTGAATAATCTATCCATTCACCATCTAATGTGTCATTTCCCTCTAGAGTAATCCAAGACCATTGAATTGAATACTCAACTTCTTCATTAGAATTAGATTCTACCACCATTAAGTGCCTCCCATAAGGTAACTCGAGGCCAACGTTGGCTTGTTGCCCTTGCATTTCACTTATATTCCAAGAGATTATATTCCAACTATCATAAGAGGTTGTATTCATTTCTATCAATTTCACAGAACATGAACCAGGGTCGGCTTCTATCGTTGCAGATAACCAATTTCTATTTGGGTGCCCTTCTTCCCGAGAAATTAGGTATACGTCCCTCACATCAGGACCACCAATAATCCCAATTGTTTCTCCAGATTCGGATTGAAGAATTTCCCAACCCAGTGTATCTGCCTCTCCAGATGGATGGTTATCGGGGGCGTCTCCAGGAGTCCCTCCATCATTTGGC
>PBPH01000031.1 GCA_002725475.1 Methanobacteriota archaeon
TGGGGGCAGATTCTACTAATGGTCAATTAGCAGAGGGTGATTTACATTTGGAACTTGCACCCGGCGCAGTAATCGAGAATTTATCTTTTGAAATTAGAGTTAATGGTTCAAACGGTACATGGATTGAACAACCTCAACTTTCGTTTGTTGATACACAGACCGCAATTATGGATTGGAGGGGTTTGGGCGGTTTTGGTCAACAGAATGATTTGATGGGTTCAGATCCTCATAGTTCAAGATTGACCCCTAATTCAGACACCGGCGCTTCGTGGCTTTTACCTGGAGATGCAGAAGTTACTGATTTAGTAGTTGAGGCATTAAGGCCTGCTGATACCTACGTGTCCCTCACACCATTATCTGTACCAGTAAACGCCACAGCAATCCATCCACATGATGGAAGATTGTACATGTTGATTGGCGAGTCGTTAATTCAACTCGATGTAAATAACAACCCTCCAGTAATTGAAATTGCCGAAGGTGTCTCAGATGCTACAACAATGATTGTCGATGAACAAAATGATCGGCTGTTAGTTGCAATAGATGATGAAACAACAAAGTTTCGCGCATGGTCACTGACTAATTCTAGTGAATTTACAAACACCGCATTAACTACTTTAGATTCCTTCCTTCCTTCAAATCAACATGCAACATCAATGTACAAGGATAGTTCTGGCGTTCTTTGGATAGGAACAAACAAAGCAGATTTGATTGCAATAGGGGCATCAGGTAACCAAGTACCTATTCAATTGAATCCTAATGGTGGTTCAGATATTGTGAACGATTTGATTTCTATGTCCGGCCAGATTCTACTTGCTACTGATGGCGGCGGGGTAATGAGGTATGACATTTCGAATAATCAGTGGCTATCCAGTTGGGATACACAAAATTCTCTACCTAGTGATAATATTGTTCAACTTGAACAAATCAATGGTATCCTAATGATTGCTATGGCTGACGCAGGAATAGTGCGATATAACATAGCTACTAGTTCTTGGTTGGCTACTTGGACGGATGCTAATTGGCTTGATTCAAATGATGTCCATGGTATGGAAATTGGTGGTGAATGGCTACATATTCTAGCTGGAGATTCATTACATTTCTATAACATTACTATGGGTGCATTTTCAAGTAGCAAATCATTGCAGAGCCTCGGCCTTGTACGTGCAGGCATGGATTTAATTTCATGGCCAAGTGGAGGTGATAGGGGTCCTAGTGTTGATTTAATTCTCGCAAGTGATGGAAGTGGTAGTTTTGCTCAATTAGAACCAGCAACCCCTCCAATTCACACTTCAACGTTGCTTCTTGCCTCAGGTCCATCAAGCAGATTAATGTTTGATGTTTTGGAAATTAATAACACCGTCTGGGTTGCAGGAGACAAAGTGATTGACATATTTGACAAACAACAAAATCGTTGGCTGAATCCAATCGTAACTGGCACAGATAATCAAGCACTGGAAACGGACGGGACATCAGTGTGGCTTTCAACGAAAGATGATGGAATATTCAAGTATTCTTTGAATGGTTCTCAAATCGCACACATTGTAGTAAATGATGGATTGAATTCTAATGATGCAGATTTCATGGCGTATGACGCCCCAACAGATACATTGGTAGTTGGACATTCTAATGCAGGAGTTAGTTTAGTTAATAATTCCAATAACACTGTTTCATCTTCTTGGTCATCGGGCCGTTCAGATCAATTTTCTAACAATGTTAGAGATGTTGCCGCACGTTCATCAATTGCTTATGTGGCATCTAATATTGGTGTCATTCGAATTGATATAACAAACGACACTCTTCTATCAACATGGAGTTCAACAGGTATGGACGATGTACAATACATGCCTGTTGAAACGGACGGGCGTCTAATGTATCTAGGAATGTATGGATACGGAGTTCTTGTATTCGATCGTGTTTCAGGAGATGTACTTGACACATGGAAATATGATGGTAACGGAAATGGTCTTTCAAGTAACAACGTCTATTCATTACACAAGGACACAGGTGGTTCAATTTGGGTCGGTGTTTCTGGTGGGGCGGACCGTTGGGATGGCACTAGTTGGGACCACATCACGCCTTCTGGTTTTGGATGGCAGCCCACAGAATTCTATGATTTAACATCAGACACGTCTAAACTCTATGCTGGTACTAATTATGGTGCATGTGTGTATAATCTGAACACACTTTCTAGAGAAGATTGCTGGAATTATTATACAAACCCCGATGGACTTCCATCATCTTATGTTTATTCTATTGCCTTGTTGAGTAATGGGTATCTGTATGCGGGAACTAATTATGGGGCTGGAGTGATTGATGTTGTCAATGATTCAGTTGTCGATGTTTGGACAGCAGGAGAGGAGACATGGAACGCTCCCTTATATGAGCATGATAACGTAGTATATCTTGGTTTAAATGGCGCAGGAATAGCGCGTTACGATAGGACGAATGATACGTGGCTCGCCGCATGGGATTCATCAAATTCCAATAGCCCACTAAATGATGACGAAGTTACAACTTTGATTCCAGATAGGCAAACTCATCGTATTTGGGTAGGTGGTGATTTTGGATTGCGTTTAATTGATTTAGATAATGGAACACTCGAGCAATCATTTAGTCGCTCAAGCGGCCAAAATTCTGCTGGTGAGTTAGTGATAATTGGAAATATTCTTTATTGGTCAGAGGAGCGTTCAGGCACTCAATCTAATGACAACATATATCGTTATGACATAGATAATATGACCACTCTTCAGTCATTAGACGCGGGTCAAGAAATTGGGCAATCTGGTTTAGTTTATGGAATTGGAGAAGGCCCCGATGGAATGTTATGGATTGGCGTAACACCATCTGGTTGGCAATCAGGGCTTTATGCTGGTAGTGTAGTTCGTTGGGACCATACCAACGATACTTGGGGTTCAACCCTTGATGAGACAGGATCAATTCTGCGTGTCAATGCAGTATACGCGGGCGAGTGTGAGCCACTAAATGTATCAGCTTGCCATATTTTCGCATCATATGGTGAAAAAGTGCATCGCCATTATGATTACAATGGTAATTTACTCAATGAATGGGATGACACAGTTATCCAAGGTCCAATTCGTTCAATAGATCTATTTCAGGGCTTGATTCATTTTGCAACTTATGATGGGATTGCACGTTATGATATGTACAATGATACCTGGGCATCTACTCTTACTCCTGGTAATGGTCTACCATCTAATTCAGAGGACACAATTTATGATATTGAGATTGTAGGCGATGATCTTTGGTATACTACCATGGCTAGCGGTGGTTGGAATCGCAATAGTAAAATTTTCAAATATAATGGTACAACTCAACAGTGGTCTGATTGGTCAGCTGGTAGTAACAATATTCCTCAAGGCTTTGGATTTTCAATGGAAGTTTGTAATGGAATAATGCACGTAGCCATGTCTAGGTATGCAGGTTTTGGGACTCAAGGGGGTGTTGCTAGATATAATCTATCATCTGGTCAGTGGTTATCTTCTTGGACTCAAGGCAATCAACAGCAAAGAGGTTTAGCTGACGATGATGCAGTTGCTCTTGCGTGCGACGAATTTTCTGATGTTGTTTACGTTGGTTTTGAAGAAAGGGATATTGGTATATCTCGTTACAGTTATACTATGTCTAATTGGCTATCTACTATTTCAGAGACTGCAAATGGAATATTACCAGATCAAGTGTTTCCAGATGGGATGCGATGGTACGATGGCGTTCTAATGGTATCTCATACAAATGATGATGGTGGAATTGGTGGAATTTCTAGAATATCAGCAAATGGCGGCCAACTCGGTTCAGGAATTCAAATCGATGTTGGGACCCAAGCATCTAGTATGGAAATTGTCCCATCAAATAACAATCAAGTTGAGTGGTTAATTGGTCGCCCTGGTGGTGATTCTGGTTACAATAGAGTTGACATCATTAATTCTACAGGGCTCCATAAAGGAGCAGTTGATATTCTAGCAGGACTTTCCAGTGGTAGGATGCTTGACATAACCTTCCAAGGCACGGACGTATGGGCCACATTTGCTTCCAATTCGAATCAGTATTTCGGCTCATCTATTTTACATGGCGAACTAAATTCTACTGGCGAAATAGTCTGGTTGGATGCCTATCCTTTTGTATGGGATGTGGTGAATGAAATGTTGCCTGTGAATAATGATTTGTGGGTTACTACAACTGCTGGATTATACAGCGTAGATATTGCAACAGGACAAATTTCAGGAACCCCCGTACCCCTTCATTACCAAATGCACGGAATTTCAAAACACGGTGGTGATCTTCTGATTGGTTTGATGGGGACTCCAACATCATCTGCCGGTTTTCAAGCTTTCAATTTGACTACCAATACCTGGACTGACGGCTCATTATTAGCAGGCCTCCCATCTAATGTGGTTCGTGATTTTGTCGAATACGATAACCGCATATGGGTTGCAACTTTCAGTGGAATAGGTGTATGGAATATGACCACACAATCATGGGAAGATTCGATAACAACTCAAAATGGGTTACCAAGTACTTTTGTCGAAGAAATTTGGGTGGAAGGTGATGAGTTCCTTCTTGCTACCCCATCGGGGATGATTCGTTGGGATGTTTTGAATGAGACGGTAGTTGCTACTTATGATCGTTCTAGCGGTTTAATTGGAACTAGGGTTAATTCAATGGCATACGCTGGTCAAACTACAGTAACTAATGGTAACTCAACAATTAATTATCCACCTACACTTTTCCTTTCTCATAACGGCGAGGGCGCTTCTAGGCCAGGGGCTACTGCGTTTTCACTTTCCACTATGCAGCCGATGCAGCAGTATCAAGTTGACATGTTACCATCTAATGATGTTAGGTCAGTAGAGGGTGATTGGTGGGGTGTGCATGTTGCCACAACAGAAGAACCATTGATGCATTGGAATGCAGGAGCAAATCAAATGGAAGCAGGAAGTCCATCGTGGGCCTTCCTTTCATGGCCAATTAGAGAACTTGTAAGTGATGGAACAACACTCTTAGCCATCAATAATGGCGGAATTGATTGGGTTGATATTACCAGCACCCAACATGGTATTTATCATCAAGAGAATATTCTTTCATTAACAGGTGGATGGGTTGGGCCAAGTGGAATTTGGGTTTCATCATTAGATGATGGTTTGTATGGTTTTGGGCCGTCTCCAAATCATATTGAAGTTGAAAGAGAATCCATGCGAAGGGCTGATCCACTTACTGCAACATTTTCAGGTTCATCATGGATAATTACTAACTCAACCAAGCCAGGGGAAATGATATCTCTAATAGAATCATCAACTTCTATCACAACATCTACACAAGCCAATAGCGCATCACCCATGGGTATTCCAATTCATCAAATGCCTTTGACATTATCAAGTCCCGTAGATGGCGCCGCGGTTTGGCTATCCTCTCATCATCTCAATTATTCAGGAGTGTGGAATCTCACATCTTTCAATTCTAATCTAGATGATGACTTTTCTCTAGCAGCAAGAAGGGGGACTCTTTCTCAAGGCGGTCGTGATTTACATATTAGATTACAGAGCCCATTGAATGGTTCCCTGGAGATTCGAATTAAATTCGATTGGACACGCTCAGAATCGCCAGTTGAAATACTTGATTTGTACGATAGACCAGATGATGGTGGCGGTGTATTAGTTGCAGAGTGGACACCAAGTCAAGATCATGGTTGGGCTGCTTACCATATTTATTTGCAAGAAGGAAATTGGTCATCATTACCAACTTCAGCAGATTTGGCAATTCGTAATTCAGATATCCGTATTCCAGTTTGGTCTGTTACGATGGCTGAGATAACTACTGTAAATGGAGTTGCAATTCAAGATGGGATAGATATCTATGGTGTCGCCTTGATTGAATATGATGACGGAACCTTAGGAGAACCATCTCCAATATTCGGCCCGGCCTCTTCTAGTGATGAAATACCGTCACCACCATCATGGGCTACTGGGGGTCCTGCAGATGGTGGAGAAGATGGGGACCTATATGTTGAGTGGAGCAAATGCACTGCAATAGATCATGCAGGAACTAGGTTATGGGTAGTTCAGCAGGAAATCAGTGACGCAATAGGTTTGACACCCATCAGCCCTGATTTGAATTCACAATCTAATAGTACAGTATTACAACTTGAGAAAGGTAAGCCATATTGGATTGCACTAACTTGCGTTGATGAAGGTGGCCAACACGACCCGGCTAATGCCACAATAATAGGGCCAGTAGTTCCAACAGGGGGTATTAATGATGGAATTCCACCAGAACCAGTTGAGAACATTTCAGCTTATGATACACCAAACGATGGTGGGGGAAGAGTAACTGTAGAGTGGTCCCCAAATAATGAGGAAGATTGTGCATGGCATACAATTTTGGTAAGGCCTTCTCTTGATGAACTAGTACCACCAACAAATGCAGAAGATTTTGCCAATGCAACAATTGTTCCAGATTGCACTACTAATTCTACAATAATCTCTGATTGGGGTGGTATGCCATTGATTGATAACACGCTTTACTGGGTAACTGTTGTTGCTTTCGATGCGTGGGGTAATGGAGATTTAGGAAATGTAACCTCTGTACAAGTTTCCCCTGAGAAAAATCAACATGGTTCTGACCCGCCACCCAGGGTAGAAAATCTATCTGCATGGGATCATCCAGATGATATGGGTAATGCAATTGATGTATCATGGGACGCATCAACGGTAGATGATTTTGGATATTATGTTGTATGGGCAAGTAATCAACCGGTGGATGATTTAGCAATCGTATGGTCTCAATGCAAGGACAACATAGAATCCTGTGGTGGTATAAAAATAGAAATTCAACATCCAATTGGCTCTGGTGGATTAGTAAATCTTACACTAACAAAAGCTCGGTATGGTGATAGTATAGAAGATGCTGAATCGGATACGATTAAGCCAAACATTCCTCTTTCAGTAACGGTCACAATTCATGACATATACGATTCAGCATTCCTAACAAATCTACCATCAGTTGTGGTAATACCTATTGATAACCGTGACGATATTATTGCCCCAGATAGGTTACAAGCACCAGTTGTAACAGACGTCCCTGCTGATAATGGAACTGCTGTTTATGTCGAGTTTGAAAGTAGTGATGCTAGTGATATTGAATACTACGAAGTATACGCCGATATTATTGCATTTACAAGCACAGCCCACCGCCAACCTGTAATGATTCTGAATCGTTCCTTTGACTTACCAATTATTCTAGAGAATATCAATGGCGGAGAGTCTGTTATGTCTGGCATTCCTATTCATGTTGCAATTGTTCCAGTTGATTCCTCAGGTAATGCATATAGAGATCAATTAAATGTTGGTTCAGGAAAGGCTATCGATAATTCAGGGGATGATCCTGGAGGACATTTACCCGATGTAGATTTCACGGCGAAGTGGAGTGAAGATGGTACTGTGATTGAAGTTGATTGGGAAGATATTGCAAGAACTGATATCCGAAGTTATCGAATATATGTAAGCAAGCAACGTTTTGAGAATACAGATGAAGCAGAACTTGCCAAAGATGGAATAATTGGGACCTTCTGGTCTCTGGATAATTTCAATGGAACATCACCATATGATAATTCGACCCAATGGTTCGTAGCGGTTTCAGCATATGATGGGAATGTATGGAGGCACCTTGTTCAGGCTAAAGAGGTGAAACCGTATACTGCGCCATCAGATGAAGATGATGATGAAAATGACGGTGAAGCAAGTGCTGGATTATTTGACTTAATCGATCTCAATACATTATTGACAATTATTCTTTCATTGGCCATTCTAACAGTACTGATGTTAGCACTACGTGCCCGAAGAAAGCGAGTTGGTAGTGAAGCTTGGCAACTTGCACAGGCAGCATGGGGGTTACCACAAGAAGAAAATTGGGAAGATTCTGAAGCGACTCAAGATGCAGATTTAGCTGGAACTTTAATGCCCGCTGCGTCCCAAATTAAAGCCGAAGAATCCATTGAATCTACAACTTCAGATTACAGTGGTTTTGCATCAGCAGAACCCCCAACAGATGCTAGCAGGCGCCTTGCAGAATTATCCCAAGATCTATTTGATGATTCACCAGTATCTCGCCCTTCCAGCGGAGATTCAGAACTTGATTCACTTATCGATGATTTATTGTGAATATTTTCTATTGTGTTACAATGTGAGGTTTCATTGCCAATAACATCTCGCAAGGTATTTGGTGCGGGGCTATGATTGACCAAGCATATTCCTCAGTCTTCACTACGATGAGGTGGGACGGTGATAGTTCAGTAGCTCATTTTGCTTCTCATTTTCAAAGATTCAAAAATCATTCTTTAAGGTTGAATATCGAATTACCAAAAGACATTGAAGAATTATCAGTCAGCGCCCTTTCTAAAGCATTCAATAAATCAGTTAAATCAACTAAACAAGATGAGATAGGCCTCGTTAGTTTAACATTGACATCTTGTGGCCTAGTTATCGCCGAAACACGTTGGGTTAAATCCCTAAATCATCAAATTACACAAAAAGCAAGTCTGCCCGTTCAAGTTACTGCTACAGCCTTACCTGCACCAAATTGGAATGAAACAATAAATGGTTGTAAGCATGGAGATTGGCAACCATACATCGATGCCAAAAACATGGTTGATGAGAGGGGTTGTGAAACAGCATTGTTCGTTAAGGAAGATATGATTATTGATGGAGTAGCCTACACTCCAATATTGCTTGATGATGACGGTGTTGCATGGTATCCAGACCCCAAATTTGGCGGCATTAATTCGATATCAGTTGCAACTTTAATCCCGCGATTATTAGATTGTGGTATTCCAGTTTCAAAAGGAAGATTGACCAAATCACTTATTTCACGAGCCAAATCAATTTTGGTCGTTGGAACAGGAGTAGGAGTTTTGCATATAACAAACCTCGATGGCCAAAAATTAGGGGATGGCTCAACCCAATTTGCAATACTATGTCATGAATTATTCGAATCTGCAATAAGTGAATCATGGTTCAAAATTGAAGAGGTGGTTGCTTGAAATCTAGTAAACAATGGACTCTAGGTGAAGACAGCAATTTTGCTCTTGATCTTTTTGAATATTTGAAAAAAGAAGGGTTAATCGGTAAATATGCTAGTAAATTTGGAGGCCCCGATGAATTAATGTTAATTTCAGACGGCCCGCTAACTGATGATTCCAATCTATCAATAATTTCAGGCCCTCCAACGATGCGTTGCATATCAACTCAACCTAGTCGATTGAGACAACCACCCTCTAGCAATTCCAATTCTGCATTGGAGGGGAATTTAGATCTAACTGGAAAAGGCACCACATGTGATTGGCAGGTTGAAGAATGGCAGGAAGGGAGTGGTTGGAGAACTAGGGTGACAATTGAGAGGGATGACTTAGCAACATCTTTACGAGCATTGACGCCACTGTTGCCAAAATTAGAAACTGAAAATGAATTGATTCAACCAGGGGGTTTCGCAGGATTACTAACTTATGATTTGGTACAATGGACAGAACCAGTCAGATTACAAAATATTCCAGAACCTTCCGCACTTCTAGGGATATTATTGAGGGCGGATCGTTTGATAATTCACAATAGATTTGAAGGAATACTTACACTAGAATCTTTACATTCTGATAATTGGTTTGATATTTGTTCCACAAAAATTGATTATTGGATAAAAAATCGCTTTAACAAAGAGGTTGAATCTGCTAAACACACATCGTTAGAATCAACAATATCTGATTCCGAGCATTGTGACATTGTTGATACAGTACGTTCATCGATTAAGGATGGTGAATTTTATCAATTAAATTATGGTCGTATTTGGTCTGGAAAAATTAGTAACCCGTGGTCTGTTTTTAAGAGATTGATAAAATCCAACCCCGCCCCTTATTCAGCATGGATTTCTATTCCAGATTATGAATATGTAGTTGCCAGTGTC
Source organism: Methanobacteriota archaeon (assembly GCA_002725475.1). Classification (GTDB taxonomy): domain Archaea; phylum Thermoplasmatota; class Poseidoniia; order Poseidoniales; family Thalassarchaeaceae; genus MGIIb-Q1. The sequence goes on from PBPH01000031.1 coordinate 9,964, forward strand.
AGTCCCGAATTGCTACTATCTATGCGTGGCAACAAATTATCTACTCGCCCAATTAAAGGCACACGTCCCCGAGCTAAAAAAAGAGATAGAGATGAAGCATTAAAGCGAGAATTAGTCGCGAGCCGAAAAGAAATTAGTGAGCATTTGATGCTAGTTGATCTTGAACGAAACGACCTCGGTAAGGTATGTAGGGTTGGTAGTGTGAAATGGCATGATTGGCGTATTGAATCACACCCCAACGTTCACCATCTTGTTAGTGATGTGAGGGGTACTTTAGGTGAGAATTACGATGGATGGGATGCTTTGCAGGCACTTTTTCCAGGGGGCAGTATTACTGGTTGTCCAAAAACTGCTACAATAGCAGCAATTGATGAATTGGAAAAAACTCCTAGGAATGCTTGGACAGGTTCTATTGGTTTTCATGACCCTAGAACTGAATTTGCTTGTTGGAACATATTGATTCGGACGTTAGAAGCTAAGATTGATGATAACGGAAATTGGAATGCAAAAGTTCAGGCAGGGGGTGGTCTAGTTTTCGACTCAATTCCGACTCAAGAGGTTGAGGAAGCAAAATGGAAAGCACAAGCCCTTCTTGATGCAGCATGGGGTGTATCAGAAAGTAAAATTCCTAAAGAAGAGATGTCTATTGAACCGATTCCTTCCTTAGATGAAAGAACAAAATCTCTATTGAAATCACTAAAATTAGAACGCCAAATTTGCATTGCACCAGCTGAACCAACTAGGTGGTTATCTGGAGATCCCCCACTAACTTATCCGAAAAACAATGAGCGCAGACTTTTATTCATTGATAACCTAGATTCTTTTTCTTGGAATATTGTACATGCATCAGCTCAACTAGGGGTGGAGGTTGTGATTGTAGAAGGCCGCGGAGATTCTGCAAGTAATGACATCGATTATATTCTTAAATCCATTAAACCCACACATATCATTCTAGGTCCAGGACCGAGTCGTCCATCTCAATCTCCTCTAACTAAATTGATTGCAGATAGAGCAATTAAATCCGAAATAAATAATCATGAAGGAGAACCAATTCCTTTACTCGGAATTTGCTTAGGCCATCAAGCCTTGGGGGAGGCTGTTGGTTGGAAATTATTACCAGCACCCAAGGGTGCAGTACATGGCGTTCCAGAAGATATTCTAATGGGTGGCGATGCAATATTCTCCCGCATGCCAAGAATTTGTAAAATGATGAGATATCATTCCCTTGCTCTTCTACCAACAAATGAAGATCTTGAGATAATTGCTACTGATTACGAATCTCAAACGCTTGTAATGGGCTTGGCACATCCTCAATTGCCTGTGTGGGGGGTACAATTTCATCCAGAATCATGTGGTAGCTTAGAAGGTTGGAAGTTATTGGACAACTTTCTTCTTATCTCACATAAGGTCACCGGACAAAGTGTTGAAGTGCCTTTGCTTGGTCGAGAGGGGTAGGGATACCATGGCCACTTGTCGAATATGCCGAGGAATTTATCCTCAAGAACATCTCATTAGTGGAATTGGTCCAAGGCATTTGGTTTGTGAAAGATGTGGTTTAGATAGAGGTTACATCTCCGCCGAAGAAGCAACACATTTGTATGACGACGAAACGAAACGTGCGCGCATGGTAATAATTGGTAGAAGGTTCGCACCTTTCCTTTGGATTATTCTAGGATGGTCACTTTGGTCTTTGTTCTTTGCAGGTCTTCCTTTATGGGGCAAAGCTTCACTTGTTATACTATTAATTTCAACTCTTATAGTTCCGGTAATGTATTTTCTCGGTGGCCCTAAATACCAAGCAAATTTACGCCGTTTATCTACTAAATAATCTCATTTTTTGCGATGCTGGGTGTCAAACGGTTGAAATAGTATCATTTGAACCGGAAACTTAGAGGGAACACTGGGTTCCCTGAATGAAAAAGTGAAACGGCGTGGAAAAAGGAGATAGTGTAAATAACTACGATACTGGGTTATATTTGGAGCAAAAAGGCTCACAGTCCATCGATTTGATGGGTTTCAACCCGGTTACCAAAGCCGCAGAAATAGTTAGGTTGGGCGGATGCCCGATTTACTGTTTTGCATACCCCTACTCCCAGAGTCAGAACTCCCAGTTAACTGGGGCTGTCCTGGAAAGAGAGAACAGCGGGTTCTCTGCAATAAAAAAATAATAGGAGAAATGAAAAATATGAACCGAAAAAACCTGAGTGTGTTAGTCGCAATTCTAATGATCTTGATGTCAGCATCTGCTGCATCAGGTGATGGTACCGACCCTCTTGATCCATCTGATGGTGGAGCTGATTGGGACGGAGATGGATTGACTAATGCTGAAGAGCAGAACCAAGGAACGGATATGACGAACGCAGATAGCGATGGCGACGGTCTTCCAGATGGTTGGGAAGTGGCTAATGGCCTCAACCCTAATTCTGGCAGTGACGCTAACGCAGACCCTGACGGCGATGGCCTATCTAACGCCCAAGAGTACGCTAAGGGTACTAACCCTAACAGTGCGGACACTGACGGCGATGGCCGCCCAGATTCGACAGATCCATTCCCGAACGACCCTAATGATGGAGAGTATTCAGACTCTGATGGCGACGGTATTCCCGACGCTTACGATCCTGATTACCAATCACCAGAGGATGGCTCCGGAAACGGTGGCACATCTGGCGGTGGTGGCTCTGATCAGCAAGGCGAAGGCGAAGGCCAAGGTCAAGGCCAAGGTCAAGGCCAAGGTCAAGGCCAAGGTCAAGGACAAGGTCAAGGCCAAGGTCAAGGCCAA
>PBPH01000032.1 GCA_002725475.1 Methanobacteriota archaeon
GGTAAATGAAGAGCCAAATGCACAGCCCATAGCCAATGCCGGAGAAGATCAGGAATTGACAATTGTTCATGATGGTAATCCCGAAACACATACAATTGATGTTCAATTATGTGCATCTGAAAGTACTGATCCGGATGGGGATGAAATTTCGTTTTATTGGAATACCGGTGATACTACGGTTTGTATTGATGAATCACTTGAAGCGGGACTCCACAATTTTATTATATCTGTTTCTGATTCTTATGGGGTTGTTGATACAGATGAAGTAGAGGTAACAATCAATGAGGAACCAAATTTACAGCCATTAGCTGAAGCCGGAGAAGATATCACTACGGATATACTGCACGATTGTAATATTGAAACTAACACAACTCAAGTTGAAATCTGCGGCACAGACAGCAGTGATCCTGATGAGGATGAAATTTCGTTTAGTTGGAGTAGCGGACAATCGACGACTTGTATTGTTGAAGAATTATCCGCTGGTGAATTTTTATACACTCTAACCATTACGGATCCCTATGGCGCAAGTGATAATGATTTTATTTTAATAACGGTCAATGCTGAATCAAATAATATGCCTGTAGTTGAATTGGAATCATCTACAATCGAGGATACTATATCATTGGATTGTGATTCTACTACCGATGAAGTATTAATTAATTTAGAGGGATTAGGAGAAGATTTGGACAATGATCCTCTTGATTATTGGTGGGTGAATAATACAACAGGAGAGACTCTACCTGATTCAACCCAGATTACGAGTACATCATTAGGTGTAGGAGAGTATAATTTTTCGTTTCATGTTGAGGATTGTTATGGTGCGCAGGCCTTTGAACAGGTAACGGTTATTGTCAATCCAGAACCAAATCAAACACCTGAAATTTCATTCATTAATATGGTTGATTCACTTTATATCCCACACAATTGTCAAGAAACAGATTCGATCTCCATTGAAATTTCAGCCGATATCCTTGATGACTGCGGCAGCTATGACTCCTATTGGGTGGATACTACTGGTGACACTGCAGGAACCGGAAATTTAATTCAGGAAGAATTGGATGCAGGAGATTACAATTACCTGGTTTGTGCCACAGATAATTATGGGCTCGAATCCTGCGAAGAAATCTATTTTACCATTTACCCCGAATCTAACATTGCACCTACAGCTGTTATTGATTCAAGTTTGATCCTAACAACAATTCCTCCAGACTGTGAGCCTTTGACAGATGAAGTTATCATTAATCTTGAAGGAATTGCAGATGATATTGAGAATGATCCTCTAGATTATTGGTGGGTGAATAATACAACAGGAGAAACTCTACCTGATTCAACCCAGATTACGAGTACATCATTAGGTGTCGGAGAGTATGATTTTTCGTTTCATGTTGAGGATTGTTACGGGGATCAGGATTATGATCAAGTAACTATTAATGTAAATCCGGAACCCAATTTATCCCCAATAGTCACTATTTTACCTATTGACTCTCTATATATTCCTCATAATTGTTATGACCAAAATGAAATTAATGTCAGCTTATCTGGAGAAGTCGAAGATGACTGTGAAGAATTTTTTACTTTTTGGTTATCGGCCAATGGGGATACGGTTGAAACAGCCGAAACTTATAATTTGACGTTGGAAGCAGGTGAACACAATTACCAATTTTGTGCTGTTGATAATTTTGACCAAATGTCCTGCGAGCTTATTAATTTCAATATTACCCCTGAATCAAATACGCCTCCTGAAGCCGAAATTATTGAGGATACATTGCAATTTGTGGTAGATCATGATTGTGATGCAGATACAGATTGGCATGGAATTACTCTCCAAGGATTTGCAAATGACGAAGATGGAGACCCCTTGGAATATTGGTGGGTAAACAATACGACCGGAGAAACCCTGCCTGATTCTTCTTTAATCATCAATACGAATTTAAGCGTAGGAACATATGAATTTAAATTCTACGTCCAAGATTGTTTTGGTGCACTTGTATATGATCAGATTACGGTTATGATCAATCCGGAATTAAATACTACTCCAACTGCAGAGGTGATAGCTGAAACAGATTACTTTATTCCCTCGGACTGTGATCCTTTAAACAATGAAATGGAAATTAATTTAATTGCAGAAGTAAATGACAATGAGCAGGATCCTCTTGTTTATTGGTGGTCTTCGGCCGACACGTCCTTTATTGATTCTTCATTAGTTGTATCACCATTTCTGGGGACAGGAACATATAATTATTATTTTTATGTTCAGGATTGTTATGGTGCAGTTGATGTTCAAGAGATTAATTTCACAGTACATCCGCCGGAAGACCCTGATATAACCGTTTCAATCGATCCTGTAGGTGATTTTTATTTAAACCATGATTGTGGCGAATCGAGTACTGCGGTTGTTCATCTAACAGGACATGTAGATGGAATTTGCCCTTATGTTTCATGGTGGTGGTATGATGATGAAAACAATTATTTCACCGAAGATGACAGCTATACTGTTAACCTCCCAATAGGTGAGTACACCTTTAATTTTGCTGCAGAAAACAGTAATGATCTCTTTGCATGGGATACAGTGATGTTCAGTGTACTTCCTGCACAAAACGAAATCCCAGTTGCCGATGCGGGTTTAGATACAATATTTACTATTCCACATGATTGTAATATCGAAACAAATACGACTGAAATTACCATTTGTGGATCAAACAGTTTTGATCCTGATGAAGTGGACGAATTGTATTTTGCTTGGGATACTGGAGATTCAACTGAATGTATAACAGAAGAACTTCCAACAGGTATATATCCTCATACTTTGACGGTAACTGACTGCTATGATGCACAGAATTCAGATGAAATAATAGTAACAGTCAACCCTGAACCTAATCAGGTTCCAATTGCAGTCATAGCTGATACACTTTTCGTTTCTATTTTTCAGGATAACTTTGCGGCAATTGAGATTGATGGCGGCCAATCCCATGACCCTGACGAAATTTACTGTGATGAATTTTTGGAGTATAATTGGACTATTAATTTAGATGGTAATTTAATCAATTTGGCAGGTCAAATTGTGTATCTGGATTCATTGACCGTTGGTTATTATGACGGTTCACTTGTAGTCAATGACCCATATTTTGAATCCTCAGACCCCCAAAATTTCACAATATCAGTTTTAGACTGTAACCTCCAACCAGAAGGGGAGGCTAGATATGATGCATGTTTAATGTGCTCCGGGGGAGAAACTGGAGTGGAACCACCTGTTGAATTAGATGATGGAACATGGGAGGGAGACAATATAGACTGCTATGGTATCTGTCATCCGGAAACACCAATCGGGCAACTGCAGATTCAGGAAGGGTTTGAATATGGAGCATACCACGATGCTTGCGGAATTTGTTCAGGTGGTAGTTCACCACATGATATCAATTATGGCAATTGTTACGATCATCCCGAAATTGAATGCACTCAATTCCCTGTAGATTCCTGTGAAGAATTAAATGATAGATGCTACGTTTATGGCAATGACGAAAATGTAGATTGTGCAGGATATTGTTTTGGAACTGAGGATGCCCCAATTATTGAAGCAGTAAATCAGGAATTCATTCCCACATATCCAGATTCTGTGACTATTTCTTTTAGCAAGCCAATGGACTTTAATTCATTTTCAGGAATCAATGCAGCTGCATTAATTGCAGGTGAAATTGGAATTACAATTTCAAATGTAGATCCCGAGCAATCCCAATTTGTGATAAAATATCATGATTTTCTTGCATCATTGGATTCATTATTTATAACAATTCCCGGCACAGTACGTAGCCTAGATAGTTGTTTTGTTTTGGAAACACAAATTTCCATTCCCTCATTGTTAATGGGCGATTTTAATTTTAACAACCAAATTGATTATGATGATATTTTGGGTCATTTTTTACCGGCATGGAACCAAAATTTTCTGTACGAAACAGGACCGGTATTAAATTTTGGTAGTGTACCTCATTTAATTGTGCATCCAGACCAAATATTTGATATTGAAGATTTAATGAGCCTTGGAGAAATGTGGAGGTGGCAGCAGCAGCTACAACATTTTTCGGGGAGAAATATATCAAGATCAACAGATGGGAATTTATCAATAAAAAACAACAAACTTGGTTTAATGATTAACCGGTTAACAGATTCAATCTCCGGTATTCAGTTGCGAATTACTACGCACATTCATCCATTGGATTTTAATTTCAATTCTGCATTGGACTTTGATTTATTTTTCAATTATGAATATCCGGACTCTCATTCAGTAGAATATATTATGGGAGCAATAAATCCGATTTTAATTGACGATGATATTGTTTTTGGAACCTTTAATAATCATCATAATCAGGAGATTTCAGTAGAATATTCGATTTATAATGACCATGGTGAAATTATTTCAGACGGTCATGATATTTTTACTATTGCTGCTCTGCCTGATGCATTTGCATTAGAACCTGTATATCCTAATCCGGTCAATTCTTCCGCGGTGATATCATTTCAATTGCCTGAAAAAACTGGTGTTTATTTAAAATTGATAGATATTAAAGGAAGAGCAGTTGCAGTCCTGATTGATACAGAATTAGAAAGCGGTTATCATAAATTTAATCTTGAATTGTCAGACTATTCATCTGGGTTATATTTTGTACAGATGACTGCAGAAAAGTACAGTAAAAATCAAAAATTCATATTATTAAAATGATGCTCAAATTAATCAAGTTAAATAAATTGATGATGCTACTGTTTTCTATAGTTTTTGCTCGAGAAGTAGAACAAATTGGAGCCTTTAGCGGTAATATACAAAATGTTGTCATCCAGCAGAAGTATGCCTATTTGTACGATTCGTTAGAAGGGATAATAATCATAGATATTGGTAACCCTATTTTACCTGTAGAAGTTGGTACAATAAATTTAGGGCGTGATACACGGAATTTAATTATTGATGGTAATAATCTCTTTTCTGTAGATGGCTCTGATGGTTTGACGGTGATTGATGTTACGGATAAAACTAATCCTACTGAAATTGAACATTATACAGATGGAACCACCTTTTATGACCTGAAAACAAAGGGCAGTTATGTATATGCTTTGACAGGACTTGGAATATCCGGCAGTTTGAAGATTTTGGATTTTACCAATCCTTCTGCAATTTCAGAAGTAAGCCAGCTTTTATTAACCGGTACATCCCTTGGAACAAGTCTCGATATAACCGAAAATTTAGTGGTAATCACCGATTATTTTAATATTCATACGGTAGATGTTTCGGATGTAGATGCACCTATATTAAAATCTAGTTTAACATCAACCGGGACAAATCATATACGATTAAAAGGTGAATTGGGGTTTGTATCCCGCTCGGAATCCGGATTGGATATTTATAATTTTAACAATCCTGAAATTCCTGAATTGATAAACGAATATGAC
>PBPH01000033.1 GCA_002725475.1 Methanobacteriota archaeon
AAAGCGATTGCCCACCAAACCGGTCTATCAAGCACGCTCTGCCGTTGCTGTGCCACCGGCGCTTGAAACCATCGGTAGGGCTGCCGACTCTACTGCTTGCCATGCTGTTTCTGCTGCTTTGTAATCGGGTGCTCGAATTTCTACACGGTATTTTGGAGCACCATCATAATGACATGTGACAGTAGTTTCTTCCCCACTAGAACCCGCTTTTTCTGCTGCACTTAGGGCTTCACGAATAACTTCAATTCCTTCTTCAGAAATAACTTGGATATCTAAGAAACCTCTGATTTGTACAAAAGGAGGAACAATGTTTTCAACTGCAAGTTCAATGAAAATTTGAGTCCATTTTCCTTCAAAACCTGATTCATTCAAAGCAGAGGAGTCTATTGCACACTCTTCAAATGCAGAATATAGTTCTCCAAATACTTCTACCAATTCAGAATGCATTTCAGCAATTTGAGTTTCAGACCACTTGACTCGCTCGCCAACGATCCCTAGTAGTTGGGTTGCTCTGTTTTCATTTTTCCACTTCTGCATGGCTTCGCGCCTGCGCTCTTCACTGACAGATTTGAGAGAAAGTTCAATTGATTGACGCTCTTGATTAACCTTGAGAACTTTAGCAGCCATTCTTTGGCCCTTACGAACAAATCCACGAATGTTCTTTACCCACCCCGCAGCAATTTCTCCAACGAAGATAAATGCCTCTTTGTCACCAAAATTGTCCAGTGTGGCATAAGCGCCATTCTTCTTTACTTCTTGAATTACACAAACAACAATTTCGCCTTCTTCCGGCCAAACATCATCTGTATTGTTGGTCATGATTGGTCACGCTCGGGTTTCACTCAAGAGATTCAACAATTGCAGCACTGACAAGTTTGGCCTTGCCACCTGCAGGTTGTACCAGAGTGGCACCACAAATATTGCACGAAATCTTGGTGCAGGCGCGCTCAAAGATAATCTGTTCATTTCCACAATCTCGGCAAGATACACGTACAAAGTTTCCAGTCAATTTCTCACCTCTCATTCATCTGTCAAGTTGAATTTCTTAGCCCTCTTACACTTTGGAGTATGAGCCTTACCTGTTTCAGTACAACGGTAAAGAACGTTTACTCGCCTTGTTGGCTTTTCGCGACCGTCTGGTTTTGGCCTAGGGAAACCGCGGTAACCAGCAGTCACTCTACGGAACCTTCGCTGACCCCATTTTAACTCGCTCGCACGACGCTTTTTGACCCTCTCAACAGTGTGTACTGTATGACGTCCAGCAGCAGGACTGTAGCGCTTAACCTTTCTAGGACGATTAACCATTATACTACCTCCAACGCCTTAAGGCGAGTCGCCCACCGAAGGCCCCTATTTGAGAGTGTCGTGCAGTTTCACCGCAGCTAAGAATGAAAAACACACAACAAATAGTGAATCTTCAAGTCTATTGTCCGCCCCGCCAACTCTGATAAGATGCTAGTTGAGGAGTATCTGCTGACCCATTATTGGTTACCTCTTTTTCTTCTACCTCTCGGATTCGGGATGGCGATTTCTAATGAGCGAACAAGGCGTCTAATTGGAGTAGGATTATTGATTCTAATCTCTTTGGCAATAATTAGTTATCCTGAAAGATTAGATTCTACCAACGAAGGTTGGTCTCTACATCTCATATTGACTATGATTGGACCAATTACAGCGCTACTTTTCGGCATCTGGTTTGCTCTTTTTTCGGGACCTATTCCGGTAGCACCATTACCTCGAGGAATGAGACCATTTGGGTTTGCATTAATGATTCTCTCACTAGCATGGTTATGTTGGATGATATTTGAATCGAGGCCGACAATTGAGGGCACTTCTAACCCATGGTGGCAACATTTAGTATCCAGTCTCCTAACATCAATGATAATTATCGCAGGATTTGGGGCTGCATTTGTCTTGGTGATGGGGGATGAAAGAAACAAAGAATCTGTAATTATGTCAATAATTTCAATAGGATCTTTTCTGCTACTGATTTACCTGCTTGCTGAAGGCTCTTCGACTGATGACCCTGTGTTTTGGCGAAGTTCTTCTTGGGGGGTGCTTGGAGATCTTGGTGGAATGCTATTTGGAGGCGGATTAGCAGTAGTTTTGTTTGTCACATTTGTTTGGTTTGGAGAAAAAAGAATGGGCGCCCCTGAAGAAGTTGAACCTCTGACTAAAGATGAATCCGAGAGAGTAAAGGAGATTCTCAAAGAAAATTTGGAGGGAGTCGCTTGAAAAGGGAAGGTGATGCTATGCGAGATTGGCGAACACTTTCTCTAGTAGTACTAGCACTGGTTGTTCTAATTTTTATTGCAAATATTCACCTAGAAGTAAGGGGTGAAGTGGAGGATGTTGAGATTTTAACAAGGTTCTCCCATTCCGCCATAATTAGTTTCATAATCGTAAATGGTGCTCTATTCTTAATCACTTTAGCCATATCCCATAAACATGCAAAATTAATCGAGCAAGCCCTTGGAACCTTCCTAGCGGCAATTGCAGGGGTACTATTTTTTGGATTATTCATTGATTCAGGAATTACCGTTTCGGGAGTTGCCAGTGATGTTTGGTCCCAATTCGCCGTTGGAACGATTAGGATATTAATCTCAAGTTTTGCAATTATTCTTTCATTTGTTGCAAGTTTTGGACTGCTACTAACACTTGTAACTGGCCGTGAGACACCTCCTGACCCACTTTTGGAGCTTGAGTCTGTCTCTTTTGACAATGAAGAAGAATGAGCAAGACTCATAATGGGGGGGTCGGTCGGCGGCCTGCATATAGAGAGGTGTTCGGATGAGTAAGGGTACTCCAAGTATGGGAAAGCGCCAGAAGAGCACCCATATACGATGCCGACGTTGTGGAAAGCACTCTTATCACAAGCAGAAGAAGGCTTGTGCTTCCTGTGGATATGGTGAAACCGCTAGAAGGAGAAAATTTGGTTGGGCAAAGAAGAATCGAAGGCCTAACAACTGAAATCATTTCTTGTTAGATTGATGTCTAACCGATGTAAAGCAGCCATCAACTCAAGGCTAATGTCCAAATACCGACTGCATAGGGGCGCCAATTGGGAACCTAAATGTGCGGCATTATCGGAATCGCTGGCCGGCCCGGTTCGCATGTTAGTAAGCTGTTGTATGATGGCTTGCTAGTTCTACAGCATAGAGGACAAGATGCGGCAGGAATTGTCACCTGCGATGAAGACCATCTTCATCTTCGTAAATCAAACGGACTAGTGCGTGATGTATTTCGCGAGAGACACATGAAGAACCTCAAGGGTTCTATGGGTATTGGCCACGTTAGATACCCCACTGCAGGAACCTGTTCTTCTGCAGAAGCACAACCATTGTACGTCAATTCTCCTTATGGAATTACGATTGCCCATAATGGGAATCTAGTCAATGCTGAACAACAGGCACGCCAATTATACAATGATGATTTGCGACACGTTAACACATCTTCTGATTCAGAAGTTCTTCTCAATGTGTTAGCTCATGAACTACAAAAACTTGGTAAAAGGCAATTAAAGATTGAAGAAGGCCTCTACCTTGATGTTCATCAAGTATTCAAAGCCGTTAGAGAGGTCCACTATAGAGTAAGTGGAGGTTATGCAGTAATTGGAATGATTAACGGCTATGGAATGTTTGCATTCCGTGACCCATATGGGATTAGACCTCTTGTATTTGGAAAATGTGAGCATGCAGATGGGCACACTGAATGGGCTGTTGCATCTGAAAGTGTTGCACTTGATGCGCTAGGATTTGAAACTATCAGAGATGTAGCCCCTGGTGAATGTATTTTCATTTCCGTGAGCGGAGAAATGTATGAGTTACAGTGCCACTCCTCTCCAAAATTACAATCATGTATCTTTGAGTATGTCTATTTCGCTCGTCCTGATTCCATCATTGATGGTGTTTCTGTTCATCAAGCTAGACTCAATATGGGCAAGTTACTAGCCGACAAAATTTTGAGAATGAAACCAGATCATGAGATTGATGTTGTAATGCCGATTCCTGATAGTGGGCGGTATGCTGCAATAGAGACCGCTGCTCGACTAGGAGTTCATTTTCGAGAAGGTTTTGTCAAGAACCGATATGTTGGTCGTACATTTATTATGCCTGGGCAGGCACAGAGACAAGATTCGGTGCGGAAGAAATTAAATCCACTACCAAATGAATTTGCTGGAAAGAATGTTCTCTTGGTTGATGATTCAATTGTTAGAGGAAATACCTCTAAAAAGATAGTACAAATGGCTAGAGATGTTGGGGCAAAAAAGGTCTATTTTGCATCCTCAGCACCCCCACTTTTGCACCCTAATGTGTATGGAATTGATATGCCTGCACGCTCAGAGTATATCGCTCATGGACAATCAATAGACGAGATTGGTGAGGCAATAGGGGCTGATTTCCTTGTCTATCAGGATCTTGATGACCTAATATCAGCCTGTAATAATGAAGAAAATAGGGGGCGAGAATTTGATACATCTTGCTTCACGGGTGAATATTGTACAGGGGATGTAAGTGAAGAATATCTTGAGATGCTAGAATTACAGCGAAATGACGCTGCAAAAAACCAGACTGAAGGTAATGAGCCAGAAGAAATTGATTCAATTGACATCCACAATGAAGATTAATGCACCCCCCACCGCTTTGAATAGGTGATAATTTGCAATGGATTCTGAGAATGGGAGAAATCTTGCTCAAATCTAGGCCCGTTAGGAAATTTATGCGCAAGGCACTTGAGAGGCATATTTGCACACAAGTAGAAATTCGCGGTTCTAAAGTCAAGATTCGCCCATGGCAGGGTTTGCTTTTCCTTGAATTAATTGAAGGCCAAGAATCAGATGTAGAAGATGCGTTAAGACATACCTTTGGACTAACATCCGCAGACCCATTTTTCCCAATAGAGGTTGATCCAGTAAAAGTAGCAGAGGCAGTGATTTCGAATGCCCCCCTCAAGGAGGGAGCAACCTTCGCAGTACAATGTAAGAGGCATGGGGAGAAGAACAGTGATTGGAATAGCCAAACATTCGCAGGCGCAGTGGGTGCTGAGATTCTAGCCCTAGCACCTCATCTGAAAGTGAATTTAGGAGAACCTGAATGGGCAGTTAGAATTGCTCTAATGAATGATAAAGTAGCAATTCTTGGTGACAGAATTTTATGTCAAGGGGGGCTTCCAACTGGGGTGCAGGGGACTGTATTAGTAGATCTTCAAACAGAAAGAGATTATCTAGCATCTTGGCTGGTAATGAGACGGGGATGTCGGCTATCATTTACCCCTGAATCGAAACCTGATTTAATGGAACTTGTTTCCATTTGGGACCCATATTACAAAAGTGAAAAAATTAGGAAAATTCTAGCAACTGCACCTGGACCTGGGCACGTAGGGGAAATATGGGCCATTGTTGGTGACAAACTGAGTGGGCGTTTGGAAACAGAAGGAAAAATACCCATTGCTACGCTGGAACCACTTGAAGGATGGCTTGAAGAATCCCTAGAAGAATTACGGCATCGTGCTGAATCAACTCAAGCGATAGCATGAAAGCAAAGTGATTCTCTCTTAATTTTGATAGAGATGCCTCTGACCATAGACCCAGTCAATATTTTGCATCCTGATTCAACGGTTACTGCTGTTGGAATTTCTTTAGAAGGGAATTTTATTTGTTGGGCTGAGGAAAGTGGTGAATTGAAAATTTGTGACCCCAAAGGGGGGAACAAATCTGAACCCCATGAAATTGAAGGGGGAGTTTCACACATTGCAATATCTCCTGATGGCATGGTAATTGTGGGCAGCCATTCTGGCGACCTCCATGGTCATGAGAAACTTGGAGGACATCGCTGGACTCATCGACTAGGGGGAGGTTGCGACCACATGGCTGTTTCTCCAACTGGAGATTTGATTGCCGTAATTGATGGAGCTAGACTTCTACATATGGTTACATCAGAAGGAACGCTGCTAACTCATTATGAATCTGGAGAGTTATCTCTCCTAGCAGTAGATCCTCGTGGAGATTCTGCTGCAATTTCAGATGATTTAGGGAATGTAACAGTTGTTGGCCGAGATGGAAACGTTCGCTTCACCCGCCCATCAAGAGGGGAAACTGGGGAAAGAGTGACTGCAATCACATACCTAACAGATGGCCACATCTGTATTGCTAGGGAGGCTCTAGACGTCACCATGGGTGATGAAGACGAAATTGTCATTGAATGGTGGACTCCTATGGGTCAAGAAGTGGCTAGAATACCATTGAGACAACGATGTGAAGTACTTAGCGCAACACCTTTTGGAGTTGTTTGTGGTATGTTTGATGGAGAGGTAATCGAATTTGATTCGTCAAGAAACGAAAGGTCATTGTTTAAATCTCAATACAGCATTAACGATTTGATTCCTTGTGGAAATAATTTACTGGTTACTTCATGGTTCCACGCATATATGATTGGTCAAGATGGAGATGAAAAATGGCAAGTTGAACACACTGGTCTAACAAAGTTAGTTAGGACGACAAAGGATGGTTCACTAATTTTGGTTGCTGGAGACAATCAAAATGACTATACCAGGGAAAATCAAATCATGATTCTTGACCCCAGTTCTAAACCATAT
>PBPH01000034.1 GCA_002725475.1 Methanobacteriota archaeon
TACCCTATTGATATTGGCTCCAATCATCATCACTGGCCCATGCACCTGCTGGAACATACTGCTTCTGCGAGGGCACAGGTGCTTGTTCCCTACGACTTCTAGAAGAGGCTACTCCAATTCCAACTAAAGCCAAAACACCAATACCCAGAGTAATTGGTGTTACTTCAAGTAATTTGGACAATAATATAGCGAAATTACCATCACTATATACCAAGGGATTGGAAAAAGACTGAGGGTCAATTGTCAATATATCTGCAGAATATTCTGGGTCGTGATATATCGATTCGCCGAGAACGTAGTTGTAACCGCCAACCATCCTAACTCCAGACCAAATTACGACATCTTCGCACTCATCGGGAATACCATTTGCATTAAAATCATCTGATGTACCTGAAGAAATGTCGGCAGCATCTTCCCTACCATTTTCATTGCAATCGATTATTGGATCTTGTCTAACATCTTTAGTTAGAACTGGACGTGCTCCATTTAATTGGAATAACACCTCTGTTTCAACACCATCAACAGTAGCATTTGAAACCCAACGAATTCTTCCAAGATTGGCCCCATTATCCCGGAAGTGTATCGCCCCAGCCCTAATTGCTTCAGGGCGCGATTCGTCTGACATTTGAATCACTTCACCGCGTTGTTTGCACGCTGTATCTCGATATTCCTTCATTCTTTCATGAACACTATGTTTTTTCTCTTGACTGTCGCTAACTCCATTATCTGAATCATCCGAAGAACGACCTGCCGTCAATGTAGAAGATGAACTCACGTATGCAAGACCACAATCCAATGGATGGCCTGCTAAATCATGAGAATCATCAGAAGAAACACCGTGGGGTTGTTGTAATTTCGAGGGTGCATTTCCAGTGATTGCCTTAGGAGGCAATAAACCTCCAAATTCTTCTAACATCCATTCACCCACCATAGAATGAATGCTTACTCCATATGCCATTTCAGTTAGAACGACCAACCTAGTGTCGTTACGTTCATTACCATCTGAATCAGTAGCTATATCCCATCCGTCAATGACTTGATCATATTTCCAAGTAGAATTTAGAACATGTCCTGTAACATTGGTTTTCGCCACCTCTTGACTATCATCGATTCGTTCGCCAGGTGACCCATTTTCATCGACAGTTACTCGATAATGAGGTACTGCTTCCACGTAGATTTCCTCTTCTAATGTAGTCACATGAAAGATATAGTCGATGCTTGACACCATCTCGTCTGATTCTGAAATAACATTCGAACCATATTCTATATTGGAAGCACTGATCACAAATTGAATGCTAACCTCATTACCATTCTGATGATTCTGCCATTCTGAAAGTGACCATTCTACATCATTGAAATCGATCCATTTTAGCATATCCTCGTGGTCAATTGCGTCATCTTGTAATTCTTCAAATGTCCCTGCTGCTTTCGGACCTTCAACATCAAAAAGACCATTTTCGTTGGAGTCAACATATTCGCCAACACCAATCAAACGCTGCCAGAAAATAGTCTCCACTGGTATGCCAACCCTCTGATCAAAACCTCTTCGATCATCATATAAATCGGCAATACCCATATATTTGGTCTGAGTTGTTTTGAAACTTATTTGGCCATCACCGTAATTGACAACCATGCTGGATTCACCTAATTTCAATCTAATTTCTCCAATCTCTATATCCTGTTCAATCTCAATTAATTCACGAGTGTAATCGATATCTTCTCCAGGGGCGCTATCAATTCCTGAATTCTGAGCCACTGATAAGCCAGAACTAATTATCAAAATTGTAATTGAAAGTGCTAGAATTGTTGCCCTTCTCATGCCACCATTTCGGTTCATACTCATTCTCACCTACCATATGCTGGTACTCACACATATAATGGAGATGGGGTAATAAATACCAATAATACTCATACATATACCACTTTTTTCAATTGGGAGTGATATTTATGCCTACATGCGAGGTATTCAAGAGAGAGAGGCTCCCGCCCAATACCATGACTGGTCGCGACGGCTCCTCATGGGAGGCCACCTCATACCGCACTCACACCCTAGGTGAAATTTCTAGAGGGGGTGCAGAACTCATAAATTCTGAAGTCACAGTTGCTGGCTACGCTGAAGCTGTACGAGGACGAGGGGCCATATGCTTCCTGATGTTACGGGATGGGACTGGGCACCTTCAGGCATTTCTGAAGAAAGATAACATGGATGAGGACATATTCACTACAATTCAATCTACAAATCGTGAAAGCGTGATTCAAGTGACTGGTGTTGTAGCACAGAAGAGACCCCCGAAAGTCGCAGAGGGGGAGCCAACTCCTCCGCCTGAGTACGAGGTAGTTGCAAACTCTGCAAGTATTCTTTCAGTTGCACAGGCACCTATGCCAATGGGTGTAACAGACAAGGTGCATGTTGAATTACCTACTAGACTAGATAATCGACACATTGACCTAAGACGCAGTCATGTAAATGCGATGTTCCAATTACGTGGAAAGGTTCTGCAATATGGGCGAGATCATCTCATCACAGAGGGCTTTGGCGAGATGAATTCTCCTAAGATAATTGCTAGTGCTAGCGAAGGGGGAACAAATCTGTTCCCTATGAAATATTTTGAAACGGATGCATATCTTTCTCAATCTCCACAACTGTACAAGCAACTTGCAGTACTTGGGGGTCTGGAGAGAGTATTCGAGGTTGGCCCTGCCTTCAGAGCCGAAGAACATGATACCTATCGACACCTCAATGAATTCATATCCTTCGATATAGAAATGGCATTTGCAAATGATGATGATGTAATGGGCGTGCAAGAGAGAATGATTCATTACATCTGGAAGTCTGTATCTGAAAACGACCAACATTTGATTGACATAATAAATCAATGGAGAGGGGAACAAGAACCTCCGCTAGAACCCATAACAGTTGATGTCCCAAGCTTACCTTTCCCGAGAGTAGAGTATAGTGACGCCATAGAAATTATTCAAAGTGCAGGGGAGAAAATTGCTTGGGGGGATGACATTGAAGCCCACCATGCCGACATGATTGCTGAAAAATATCCTGGATTTTACTTCCTACCAAGATGGCCGATGAGCATGAAACCATTCTACATATTCCATAACCCAGATGAAAAAGGACCTGGCGGGGGACAACTCTCACGAGGTTTTGACCTGAATTATGGACGAGATGAAATGTGTTCAGGTGGCCAAAGGGAACATAGAACTGATGTTTTAATTAAAAATCTAGAAAATATGGGACTAAATCCACCTGACTTTGCATTCTATGTTGATGGATTTAGGTATGGCGCCCCACCTCATGCTGGTTGGGGGCTTGGAGTAGCTAGATTGTTGATGGTTCTAACCGGTTCAGGGAATGTTAGGGAGACTGTTCTATTCCCAAGAGACAGAAGAAGAGTTACACCATAGAGTAGGTGCTTCTAACAAAATCTAAACTCAAGTAACACGAATGTATCTTAATGAAGGGTAACCATCAAGGGTAAGACGTGGGCGCCGGTTGACATGGCGAGCCCGTACTGGGTAATGATGGGGATAATACTAATCCTAACGCCTGTAATTTGTTGGCTCTTCACAGCACATAAACCCACCATGAGAACCCCACTTAGAAAAATTGGTCAGATGATTCATGATCAGCGATATTACTTACACATTATGGGGTATATCGTCATCATTGTTTGGAAGGGTATCACTGATAAGTTGAATGAACCAATTAAGACACACACTGGGCACTGGACCGATATAGTGTACGGTTTAGAAGGGGAAATAGTTCTGTGGATTCAGCAGGCATTTGAGAATCCTAGTTTGACTGCATTTTTGAATTTCCACTATTTATTCATCTATCTATTTCTAATATATGTTACAACAGTATATTTCGCATTCAGTGGAGAGCGGGATATGACAGATAAGGTCACATTGAATTATCTGCTAATTTATGCTATTGCCGTACCATATTATCTATTCTTCAATGTTGAAGTAACATCATCATGGATTCCAGGGATGGATGCGTTACTATATCACGATGGAACTTACACTTCTTTCTATGTTAGTCATGACCCATTAGACAATGCAGTCCCTTCACTACATGTAGCAATACCTTTCGGGATATTGTTACTCAATTGGTTACATGTCAAAGAAAAGGGAGTTCGATTAAGGGATTGGGAACACTGGAGGTATCATGTATTCATTGCAGCAAACACCATTCTCTTCATGTTCTCAATTCTCTACCTGGGTATTCATTGGATTATTGATATTCCACTAGGTATGGCAGTTGGTGGAATTGGGGCACTATTCATCCATCAAAAACAACCACGGTTACGCAATGGTTATGGAACAACATTCCGGGGTTTTACTAAGAAAAAATGGAAAGACCATATCTTAGTCGAAGGATTAGTTGGGCTACTATTATTGGCAGCAATTGTTGGGGCTTTGTCTTTGCAAGATGACAGAATGGATGAGGTCCCTAGTTTTCGACTAGGGCCGGGTGATTCCACATATGATATTGTTCAGCAGATTTCTTTTCATGAAAGTGTGGAAGTTTCAATCACTAACTGGGGTGATGAGCAAACATTGGAAGTTCTATTAATCGTGGTCCAAAATAGTGAGAATGCAATGGTAGATGGGGAAATTGATTGGGAGCAATTATCTTCATTTTCTGAAGTAACAACAATTGTCCCAGGAGATACCATAAAACTAACAGTGGATCAGCCCAAAGTTTGGACACTCGTGGTTTTACACCATCCAGGGGGTGAGGATAGTGGTATATTGGAAGTGGCAATTACCAACCAATATCCAGATAATGCATCATTAACATCGGCATATTTGCTAAGCATCCCATCATTGTGGATTACAGGGAACGTAGTTTATCGCCTAGTTAGAGTAAAGAAAAGTGGAATGGAATGGTACTCTTCACTACCATCACATACATGGTCATCAAATGAAGAATCTGAATAATTTCAGAGTATTATATGGGCCAAAATTCCGCCAATTACTAGTACCACAGAGCCACCATTCGAAAGCCAAATACCGGTTCTTCTTGGAGATAATCGGTATCTACCCCAAACAACTGAGATTAGCACCCATGATGCAATTAAAAAGGGCCAACAAAGTAGCCCTCCACCCAAAACTAATGCTAGAGAGAATACAATGGTTAGTGCTCCAAAAATTATCATTTCTAATCTTTCAGACCATCTAGCATACCAATGTAATGAGCAAAAACCGAATAATGATATCAGAATTGCACCACTGAAAATTATAATTCCATTTTCAAGCCACCATTGAGAAGTTAATTTTAACATAGGAGCTACTTGTTCCACCCAAAATAATTTGGAAATAAATGCAGATACTAGCGCAAGTGGAACTGGTTGCCATACCTGCCAACTTATTGGTTGAAAATTCGAGTCTTTGGAAATTTCCATTTCTGCAGTTTCTGTCTCATAGGAAGGTGTTTCTTCGGGCTCCGCTTCAGAGATATCCCCTCCCATGAATTAGCCGTTGCATGTGCAAACCATGACCATTGCGGCCTACAAAAACAATCCTAATTCTTCAGATGATGACACAGGCTCTATAAGAGCCTGTAAGAGGGCGAGTTATGCCTGCTAGTACTGCGCGAGGAGTCATCGACTTTGTTTATCGCAGGATTGATGAGGTCAGTGAAACTCTAGAGAGAAAATTGGGAATGGCATCCGTTGTAATCATTTCACTTTCGGCAATGCTGGGGTCTGGACTGTTCGTTTTACCTGCTCTAGCCATGCTAGACATGGGGGGTGGAGTCACCCCCGTTAGTGGAATTTGGTTGGCTTACCTAGTAGCTGCAGTAATCGTACTTCCTGGAGCTATTTCCAAATCTGAGTTGGCAACTGCAATGCCATCATCTGGCGGATCTTACGTTTACATAGAACGCACATTTGGATCATTGATTGGTACTATCTCAGGATTAGGCCTATGGGCCAACTTCATGCTCAAATCTGCTTTTGCACTCATTGGATTCAAGGCGTATCTGTGGGTATTGGAAAGTCTTCTCAATATCACGATAAATATTGAATTTGCTGCACTTATTCTATTATTATTAATTGTAATCATAAATATCTTGGGACTGAAGAGAATTAAGAAAGTACAAACTCCAATTGTTCTTACTTCAGTACTATTTCTATTCATGCTCTGTATATGGGCAATTATAACCATGGATTTAGATTGGAGTATGCCATTTTCAAAGGATGCATTTGGTTCGGGGTGGGAGTCAGTAGCACACACATCTGCATTTGTTTTCGTTGCTTATGCCGGGGTTACAAAAATTGCAGCAGTGGGTGGCGAAATTAAAGACCCGGGCAGGAATATACCCTACGGTATTCTTCTTTCTTTACTCATTAGTTGTTTGCTGTATGTGTCAATATCCATTGTAATGGTAGCCGCAATAGAACCAACGGGATACATGAACAATGGCGAAGCGAGAGAGGATCCAATCTATGTTTTTGCAAACGCTGTAGGTGGTGAAACCATTGGAATAATAGCTGCAGTTTTAGCTGTAACTACCATGACTTCGATGGCGCTTGCTGGCATTATGGCTTCTTCTCGATTTCCATTTGCCATGGCTAGAGACAATTTGCTCCCCGAGGCTTTGGAAAATGTTCATCCAAAATATGAGACGCCTCACCTTGCAATAATAGGTACGGGAATCGCAATGGCTGCAGCGATTACCTTACTTCCTGTAGGTGATATTGCAAAACTCGCATCTGGATTCAAAATTATGATTTTCATAGTGATAAACTGCTGTGTAATTGTACTTAGGAGAGCTTCGAAAACCCATTCATGGTATAATCCAGAATGGAAATCACCCCTATACCCTATTTTCCAAATTATTGGAATCTTTGGTGGTATTGTGCTCATATATCTGATGGGTGAAAAGGCCTTCATTGGTGCTGCAGTCTGTTGTTTGTTTGGATTAATCACATATTATTCCTATGGAAAGTCAAGAGCACACCCCGTGCTGACTCCATGGAGAACTGTAAGAACTGAATTCACCAATTCAGAACAGTATGAGCGAGAGAAGAGTTGGTTGGTATTCCATGCATCCTGTAGCAAGGCGCAACCAGGTCACCTAACGCTCCATGAATTCATTCATGCAATGGAAGTTCTATCACCTGAAATGGAACACTTCCATCTAAGAAATCTATTTCATGAGATTGATGATAATGATGACGGAATCATTGATGTTGAAGAATTTCTCAAATCATTTGATGAAGGACTATTGAATGCAGAGGAATGAATTTGGAAGAAAGGAAACGTGATGGGATTGGTCTCGCTCTTGCGGCTCCAGCCTCAACAATCGCCCTATTCACATCCACAATGTTTGGTGGCCTATTAGGAACTGCTGTTTGGATAGGGGGAAAGGTTTGGCAGATCGGCTTTCCTGCATTCTGGCGTCTCAAAATAGAAGGAAAAGAACGCTCGATGTCTCCCGCAACGGAAGGGGGATTCCGAGAAGCAATTCTTCTAGGAATTGGTATGAGCGCTATTATGTTTGTAACATGGTGGTTGGCAAGAGGCGAATTAGATTCCGAATTAATTAGAGGTTATGTTGAACCATTTGGACTTCTAAACCCTTGGCTATACTTTGCAGTGTTTTGTTATTGGGTATTTTTCAATTCAGTAATGGAAGAATATCTCTTCCGTTGGTTTATATTTGAAAAACTAGAGACGTTCGTTGATGGGAAAATAGCAGTGATTCTAGCAGCCCTTGTCTTCACCGCACATCACACTCTTGGAATGTGGTCCATGTTCCCCTGGTGGGCTATAATTCTAGGTTCATTCGGTGTATTCAGCGGAGGCGTCATTTGGTCATGGCTATACCTCAGGTATCGAAGTATTTGGCCGTGCTACGTTTCACATGCTATTGTAGATGTAACAATGTTTGGTATTGGAGCATACATTCTCTTTTCATGAGATTAATCTATTTTCCAACGTAGTAATGCAATTGCCCCACCAAGTCCATCTAATTGTTGCCCGGCATCGTGTTCATTTGAGGCCTGTACCAAATTAGTTCCGACCTCATCTAACCTAGATGTGAAATCAATCCAAGATTGGCCACCAATAATAGCTTCTTCATCCCTCAACATATCAGAATTGACAATTAGAGTATCTATTGCCCCCTCTTCAAACGCCTTGAAAATCGCATCGTAACCATAGGCCACAGCACCGTCTGTAGCCATCCTTTTCAGGGCTTCTTCAATCATCATAGTTTGTTTTGAAATGGCGGTTTCCCCCAATAATTCATCTGCTAAACCCTCGGAAAGTACTTCGTTTGCTGCCGGGCGCCCCCCGATGTTTGTTGCTACATTCATTATTTCTTGTTCGCATCCATTTTTCCTCAGTAATTTCTCAAAATTTTTCCTAGCAAGACCTGGGCCACAAACAACCATTGGCACATCATCCCCAAGTAATATTGCAGATTCCTTAGCCGCTTTGACAAAAAATCCTTCACGCGCATCTAGAGAACTCTTCTCACGTTTGCCACCTCCTCGCAAAGTGAATGAGGTCAAATCCCTCATTCCATGTGATGCTATTTGGAAGATAAGTATCTCATCATTCTCGACGACTACAATCCCAACTTTGGCACGACCCCCATCTTGAACAGCTTCGGAG
This sequence comes from Methanobacteriota archaeon, assembly GCA_002725475.1. GTDB lineage: Archaea > Thermoplasmatota > Poseidoniia > Poseidoniales > Thalassarchaeaceae > MGIIb-Q1. The sequence continues at coordinate 8,647 of PBPH01000034.1, forward strand.
AGTAACTTTTCATCAGCACTACTCCAGTCATTTAGTGCTACAAGATCTACTTGATCACCTACTCCCACAGTATGTGTATGGAATGAACCTTTGTCAATTGGAGCTTCAGTAATCACCCCATGTAATCTTAGATTGTCAGAAAACATCTGGAATTCTGAATTCTCAACTGCAATTTCAATCCACATTGGTTTTCTCTCGGCTGATTTTGCCCTACCGCCTTCTTGGGTACCTGTGGTTTGGTCCCTTCTGTGAGACAACATTCCAGCGCACTTCTTACCCTTTACCAATTGTGACATTACCCACAAATCATCCTCATGTTCTACGCGAATCCTTAGCAGGCCATCGTCCCTCTTCAGAATCTGCATATTACAACCCCAAATATTGTTAGATAATTCAACATATTCAAACTCTCTCTTAATTTCTAATCTTTAAACTATTCAAAAAACCTCACGAACCTCGCGCTGCACCCTGGAAACTGTAGAACGTCACCATAGTTTGTGTATGGCCAATTCCATCTATTTTAGATAGACTATCTAATATTGAATCGCCAAGTGAATCCATTTCTCTAGCAACTACTTCAATGATGAAGTCCCATTGTCCTGTTATGATGTGACACCCTACTACGAATGGCAACTCACAGATTTCCTTGGCAACACTACGACGGTCGCCCTTAGCACGGTCACCTGCCCAGTTAGCAAGAATAAAACCATGCAAGGGTATACCTAGTTTTTCGTGAGAAAGAGAAAGAGTGAATTTCTCAATTATTCCTTTATCTTGTAGGCGCTTGATTCTATCATGTACAGTTACTCTAGGGATTGCCAACCTATCCGCAATACTCTTGGTACTAGCCCTAGCATCATGAATTAATAATTCTACAATTGCAGTGTCCTTATCGTCCAATATATCGAATAGCATGCCCTACGCTAAGGCGGCCCATTCATATTAATTCCGTCATAATGTCGGGAAAAATAACAATTATCACCACTAATTCCGACTAGTGGAGAATATTTTCGGCGTATCGTTGAAAGACAACAACCACATCAGGAGGCATGGAGAATGAAAATACCGACACAGGTTTTGCCACCAAAACAATACATGCAGGCACGAATCAAGTAGAGGGGGCAGTTAACACTCCAATTTTTCAAAGTTCAACCTATAAGTTGACTGAGGAGCGATATGCTGGTTGGGCCGCAGGTGCCCAGCACACACTCCTATATGCTCGACTTTCTAGTGTCAATTCTGACTCTGCTACTGAGAAAATTTGTGCGTTGGAAGGTGCCGAAGATGGATTGCTATTTGCAAGCGGAATGGCTGCAATAAGTACCACACTCCTAGGCCTTCTATCAAATGGGGATCATATCGTTGCTGCACCAGACGTATATGGTGGAACATATGGTTTGATGGCCGAAGAATTACCTCGCTTCGGAATTGGTGTCAGTTTTGCTGATATGACTGATCCTTCATCATATGAAGCTGCGATAGAAGAAAATACAAAATTACTCTATATAGAAACACTATCTAATCCAGTGCTTAAAATCGCAGATATCCCTGCTTTTGTAGAAATTGCAAAACGCCACGATTTGTTACTAGTAATTGATAATACATTCACAACACCCTGGGCAACAAAACCACTAGAAATGGGGTGTGATTTAGTTATTCATTCTACAACAAAATATCTTGGAGGCCATTCTGACATTATCGGCGGTGTAGTTGTAGGTAGTGCAGAACTAATTTCTCAACTGTTTATCAAAAAAGTACACTTTGGGGGCGCTCCAGATCCACATGCATGTTATCTCCTTGAAAGAGGCATGAAAACCCTACACGCTCGTATGCCAATACATGCATCTAATGCACACACTCTTGCGTGTAGACTATCAGAACACCCACTTATTTCATCTGTCAATCACCCTATGATGGAGAGTGATAGCCAATACGAACTGGCCAGTAAAATTATGCCAAATGGGACTGGAATGTTGGCATTTACGGTATTAGGTGGTGATGATGCTGCATCGAAATTCCTCAGTAATCTAAATCTTCTTTTTGAAGCTACCAGCCTAGGTGGAGTTGAGAGCCTAGTCGAATGCCCCTTCAACTCTAGTCATATGTTCGTTCCTGAAGAAGTACGGATTGCTGCTGGAATACATCCAGGGTTTGTTCGAATGAGTGTTGGCATCGAAGATGTCGAGGATCTTTGGAAAGATATCGAACAAGCACTAGATTCAATCTGATTTATTGAACTGGGCCAAATATTCTTTCTAAAGCGTTAGTAATAGATTCTGAATCCTCACCACTATCCCCATCATGCTGGTACTGATGCCAAGCAATTGTTCCATTTGGCATGATAATGACAAACATTGGAGTACCCCTAGATTGCATGTCGTACATGGAAGACTGATTACGGTCATCCACATAAGTCCAGTTATGTGGCTCACCTGGCCTTTCATTACAATCCTTTGAATTCATATAACAACCAAAATACGATGATTTGTCTTGGAATGCTGCAATTTCATCTAGGCTAGCATTGAAGTAATCATTTGACGAAAAATTAACTGCAAAGGTGAGGAATGTTAGAAATTCACCGTAATTCTGATGGAAAAGGGTCATGTCATCGGCAGCATTCCAACAGTGTGAGCAATCTGTTGAAGCAAATTCTATCAATATCCAATTGTGATCTGTCCCGTTACTCAAATTCTCCGGAGTCCCATTCCATGAGGTGTTGAGATGATTGTACAATTCCCACTCTTCCCAAACCCCGCCTAGGGAACGAGCGTTAGCCGCAATTGGAAAAATCTGATTTCCTTCCCAAGGACCGTAATTTGGTTCTTCAGGCTCGACTTCTTGAGTTTCGTTGTTTTCACTAGTAGAGTTAGTGTTATTGGATTGATTGCTTGTAGAATTATCACCAATATTGGTTCCGGTTTCATTAGAAATTATTTCACTGTTCGTGGAAGTATTATTTTCAATAGGTAAATCTATCTGACAATCTTCCGAATCATTACTTTGATTGTCTTCGTGACAACCAGGTATTTCGTAATATGTAATTGGTTCGGATTGATCTGATAAGCAACCAGCAGAAAGACTGGCGGCAATGATTAGGAGTGCCAACAACAGAGCCCTCATAGAGTCCGCTAACCCATGTCAGACTTCAAACCGTCGTCTTGTTGTTATTAGCAAATTACAAAAATTAACCGAATGCGCCTGTCAGATTTCCATCTTCATCCATGTCCATATCCATTGCTGCAGGATGTTTTGGAAGACCTGGCATGGTCATGATTGAGCCACAAATTGCAACCACAAAACCTGCACCAGCATTGAGGCGAATTTCTCTAATTGGGAGAGTGAATCCACTGGGAGCACCTAATTCCTGAGCTACGTGACTGAATGAATACTGTGTTTTTGCCATGCAAACTGAAAGTTTGTCATATTTCCACTTCTTGATTAATTTGAGGTCCCTCTCAGCTTGTTTGTGTAAGTCAATTGAGTCTGCCCCATAAACATTAGTTGCAATTTTCAACATTTTCTCAACAACACCCATTCCACTTTCAAATAAAGGCTCGAAGGGGCGGCCATTAGCAAGATGATCTTGGCAAGCTGCTGATACAGCGTTTGCGAGATCTTCGGCACCTAACCCACCTCTTTGGTGGCCATCAAAAATAACTGCGTAATCAGCACCACCTTCCATAGCACAACGAAGTAGCTCCTGTATCTCAGCTTCAGTATCTGATGGGAATCGATTTACTGAAACAATTACTGGTACGCAAAATCGCTTCATATTTCGAATATGACGTGCTAGGTTGGTCAATGCACCTGAGGCGACTGCTGAAACATTCTCTTTTGCAATTTCTTCAGAAGGTGGCCTCTGTCCGCCAGCAGTTGAATAACCACCCCCATGCAATTTCATACTCCTAACTGTAGAATTGATTACAATACAATCGGGCGGAATTCCACTGGCTGCAGACTTTATGTGAATCGCTTTTTCGGCACCCATATCAGAACCAAAACCGGCTTCAGTAATTACATAATCAGATGTTGCAAGTGCCAATCTATCAGCTATGATACTGGAATTACCATGAGCAATATTTGCAAACGGTCCGGCATGAATGAATGCGGGGTCCCCTTCTAAAGTTTGTACGAGATTCGGCAATAATGCGTCACGGAGTAAAAGAGACATTGGGCCAGCTGCCCCGATGTCTTCAGCCTTAACTGGGTTGCCACTTCTGTTTTGTCCTATCACAATCTGACCTAAACGTTGGCGTAAATCCTTGTAATCACTTGCAAGTGCTAATATTGCCATGACTTCACTTGCTGCAGTTATGTCGTATCTCTCCTCTCTAGCGAAACCATTCAAAGCCCCTCCTAACCCAATAGCCGCATACCTCAGCGAACGATCATTCATGTCTATCACACGAGGCCAAATAACCCTTGATGGATCAATATCCAACTTATTTCCTTGATGTAAGTGGTTGTCTAGAATTGCTGAACAAAGATTGTGTGCAGCACTAACTGCATGAATATCTCCAGTAAAATGGAGATTTATCTGTTCCATTGGAAGAACTTGTGAATAACCGCCACCTGCAGCACCGCCTTTGATTCCAAACACTGGACCCATTGATGGCTCCCTAATTACGCATACAGCATTCTTCCCGATGCGGTTTAAACCCTGATTTAGCCCAATTGTCGTAACTGTCTTACCCTCACCAAATGGCGTAGGGTTGACGCTAGTCACCAATACCAATACTCCACGAACATTATCCCTTCTTGACTTCAGAGCATCCCATGTAATTTTTGCAATTCCATTGCCCTTCAAAGAAAGTTCTTCGACCCCGATTCCCAATTTCCAAGCAACCTCTTCAATTGGTAGCGGTGTTGCCCCTCTAGCAATGTCCAAGTCACTTGGCATGAGGCTTCGTCTCACCAACCATTATTCAATGCTTCATCTAAATCATATGTGACAAATGGGGTTTTAGCCGTACTACGTACGGCCCAAAATTAAAAAATTAATTTTTTAGAGCCCTTTTTTGCGTGAGTCTTTTCAGTCAGGCGTGATAAGAGGACGATATGGGGCGGCAACCGCGAGTATGTGCGGCAGTTGCCGGAAATCCTATCGAACACTCACTGACACCAACGTTATTCAGAATAATTGCTCAATATTTACATAAACACGGCCACAAGATAACCTTTGAAGCGTGTGAAAAGATCTCAAACGATGTTTTGGTTGACGCAATGGCATGGGGGCATGCCCAGAATACATCCATTGCTAAAAGGGAAAAAGGAGAGTTTCGTGCTAAAAGAGAAGTGTGGTTATCTCTCACATCTCCTTTGAAACATCAGTTACCCATCGATTCAGGTACTGAATGGGTAATTGGTAATCCAATGCTAACTTCCGTCAATCAGATGCGGCACGATGGCCATGTTTGGCGGGCTGCAGAAACTGATGGAGCTGGCCTATTACTTTTAGCCGACGAATTCGGTTTTGATTTTTCACTAAGAGATGAATTAGATAAGCCCCTTCTGTGTATGATTGGTGGAGGATCAACTGCACGCTCCTGTGCAGCAGCATGGTCGGCTGCTGGAGGTAAAATCTGGTGGGAAAAGGGAAGAAGACCGTTGTCTCCTCGAGGACCATGGAAAAATTCCCTAATTCAAACATCTGATGTTTGTGACCATTTCGGTAGAAGGCTACATGTTAATTTTGATCAATCACCAGGAGAGGAAACGGAAATCACCGGTGAAAGGATGAAAGTTGAGTCAGATGCGCCCGTGTTTCTCTCTATTTCTTATGGTAATGAGGAGTATGAAGACATAATTGAAAACGAGTGGGGAATTCATCTTAATGGAAGGTGGTTATTAGTTGCCCAACACCTCAAAGCGTGGGAATATCTTTTCTTCCCAGAAGGTTCTCAAGACTTGCCTTCATTAAGAGATACAATGAAGTTACTAAGTTCCGAAAATCTAGAACTAATCGGCGACTGATTCAAAGGTAAAGAAGAGGGGCAGAATTTATGCAGAGGGGGAGAGTCAAGTCAATCGTACTTGTCTTGATTCTGTTAATCACAACCTCATCTTCACTGATTATTAGTGCATCAGGAGAGGTTAGAGAGGAGTCGCCGAACTTCATCAGCCCTGTTGGCTTTGAGCGCTTCTCAGCAGGTTGGATGGATTCTAAATACACCAATTCTAACAATGATGCAATAGATATTCGTTACTATTACCCATCTACAAATGGAGGAGAAAAGGTTCCACTAGACTGTTCTTGGGCCCCTTACCCTTGGATTGCTTTTCATGCAGATGGAGGTGAAAGTTTTGATGGTTATAATTGGATTGGTGAAGGACTTTCACAAGCTGGTTATTTTGTTGTTATCATAGGCGAAGAAAGGTCTGGTGACCAGATTTACCGGGCTATATCTGACCATTCAGAGTTAATTGGAACAATTGGATACATCAATCTAACAGGTGATTCTCAAAAGGGCCCTGCTGGATCGCAAGGTTGCATAGATATGGATCACTGGGGTGTGGCAGGACATGGTCTTGGAGCAGGATTGGCAACCGCCGTTAGTAGTTACTGGGGCTCAGTATTTACTACCGGCCAATATCAACCACCCCGAGCCTTATTTGGATTAGGGATTGATACGGATGATATAGGCACAGAGATAACAGCAATTGAAATGGCTCATCCTTCACATGCCCTTTACCTTACAGGAACTGTTGACACTGTTGCCCCAACAGATGAGCACGCTGAGCCGCTACTACATCAATGGAATAGTGGTTGGCAATTACTGGAAGTAGTAGGTGCAAATCATGTACAATATGAGGATGATCAGTCATTTCTAGATAATTTATTTGATGGAGATGCAACAATGACCGCTGAAGAACAGCAGCAACACGCAATTGACAAAATCAAACCATATCTTGATCTTACATTGAAAGGAGATGACGCAAGTTGGTATTCTGCAACCAGTAGGGAAAATAATCCCGACCAACCTTCGGATTCTAACTCATATCTATCTGAAAATTTATCTAACAATCAATTCTATCGAGTAACTCAACTTGCAAATTTCGCTAATGCCCCATCGGCTAGAGCATACCCCACCCTGTTTTTCGATCCGATATCAAATACCACAGTCCTAGCAACCGGTTGGGGAAATGATGGGAATGGGTTCAGCGATATGTGGTCCCTAGACCTTGAAGGAAGCCGGGAGTGGGAAGAGGAACAGGGAGGCCCTACGTCAATAGGAAGCAATGCTTTTGCTAGCGATGGATGGGCATCAGGCCTCCTCTCAGGTAGTAGTGATTCAGGACAACCTACTTTGTGGGGATGGAATGGTTGGTCATCATCGTGGATTGCTTACCCAGAAAATGCTAGGCCTGAAGGAGTTAGCGGGCAAACAATGGCTTGGGATTCCGTATCATCACGATACATTTCCTATGGAGGATACAATTCATCTGGAGAATTTTCAAATGAAACATGGGCTTTTGATACTGGTTCTGCTATGTGGCAAGATTTGCATAGTCAAAATTCACCTAGAGGAGTGGCTGGAGCATCAACCTTCTTCTCAGAGGGGTGGAACAGAACAATACTCTTTGGAGGGATGGGTCTTGATGGAAATCTTTCAAATGAAACATGGATGTTTAATGGAGAAACAAATAGTTGGTCTAAACTGCAATTATCCGGTTCGTTTCCTTCAGCAAGGATGGAAATGGCCTCAGCAATTGATTATGAAAATGAAATGGCCTATTTATTCGGGGGCCTAGCAGTTGACAATTCAGGAAATGGTGTTGTTTATTCTAACGAATTATGGAGTTTCGATCTTGACACCTTGAAATGGAACCTACTATCTAACGAAGGAATAAATGAAATTTCTGCTGCAGGAATGGCTTATGATAATGCTAGCAATAATCTTGTATTATTTGGAGGAAACACATGGGACGGTTTGTCTGATGAAACCTGGCTCTATAATTTTACAGAAAACGAATGGGATCTACACTCTTCATCTTCGGCTATTACCTCGACTGACGTAATTCATATTGCTGCATCAGTAATAGAGCGTGATTTGGATTCCCCCCCCGATTCTCTACAAGTTCATTGCCAAGTAATGGGAGAAACAAATTGGGTTGCTGGCATTTGGGATAATGTAAACGATACAGCTAGTTGCGAGCTCTCCCCCTTTTCCCTACCGCCCGGCTTCCATACCGCATCTCTTAGAGTATTACACGAAGGTAAAAGGGCTAGTATCCAAACCACCTTTGAAAGAGCAA
>PBPH01000035.1 GCA_002725475.1 Methanobacteriota archaeon
GTCCCACCGTAAACTGCTAATAATGCAAAAATAAATAGTACGCCGCTAAAATTGCGTGATTTTTCGAGATCATCTTTCAACATAGTTGATTGGCAGTATTACTGAGCAATATATTAATTCTTCTATTTTGCAACATTTATATACTATGATAGTTTAGCTGTGTCATGGAATCCTACTTTGAGGATTGTTGGAATTTCCTAATTTTAAAGGAGGTTACAAATGGTTAATGGGCATGTAGATATGTTTACTAAGGTAAATAGATCTTATTTACAAGCTGAAAAATCTGCCAAAGTATTTGTTACCTCTCATATTGATGTTAAAGGTACTTCTCCTGCAAGAACATTAACATGTTTCTTGATAGATACAAGTGGATCTATGACTGGAAGACCATTGCATTACGCTAAAGAAGCTGTAAAATCAGGTATTGATGCTTTAGGTCCTAGTGATTTTGTATCGGTTATATCTTTTAGCAATAGATGCAAGATTGTTATTCCAACGACTCAAGTCTCAAATAAATTATCGTTGATGAGTGCTGTCGATAGGTTAAATTCAGGAGGATCGACAAAAATGTACAAAGCTCTCGAAGCTGCAGGTAATGAAATTACTAGAGTTTATCAGCCAGGAATTATACCTCAGATTGTTCTCCTAACTGATGGAGCGCCAACCGATAGAATACCTGTAAGTCAATACATAGATGCGGCCTCGCATTTCTTTTTGAATGGAGGAATCTCTTTTTCCACTGTGGGGATTTCTAATTACAATGATGAATACATTATTCCTATGTCAAATTTAGGAGGTGGTTTTTGGTACCATATAGCAAATGTTGAAGGAATTTCAAATGCCTTTAGAGATTCTGTCAAAAAAATATCTGCATGTGTGGCTCATAGGCCCATTCTTTGGTTTAATCCAAAAAATGGTGCTAGTATAGATGAAATATATATGGTTGAACCTTTCTCAAAATCACTGCCTCTTCTAAATAACTCTGGTATTCCTTATTGTGCCCTCCCAAATCTGACTGCTGACGTAGGGAAATATATGTTTACTGCAAAAGTATCATTGCCTCCAGGAACTGAAGAGGGGGTCGACATTCTGGAGACCAAATTAGTTGAGGGAGATGCCCTGATATCTGAGGATTCCATTAGTGTAGATTATACGTCAGATCGTACACTAATAATGGATGAGGATACTCCTACAAGATTGATTCACAGAGTTACACAAATTCAATCCTTGGCCGAGGAAGCTGCATTAACTGGAAATCAAGAACTTACTAAAATAGTCCAAGAGGACATCAAGACATTGATTGAAGGTGGTGATTTAGAGGATGTTGAAAATATAGAAGATTTCAAGGAAAAATTAACTCAGGCAGATAACGTCACTCGGGTGGAGAGTGCTGAAGAAAGAAAAGAACAAATATCCGAAATGCGTGGATATCAAAAAGATATGGAGTAAAATATGTCAAACAATTGTAAAAAATGTGGCTTTGCAAACGAATCGGGTTCATTTTTCTGTGAATCTTGTGGAGAAAAAATGCCGGATGTTGATACTACCAATACATCTGGGAGATCACCCTTTGCGCGACCCCTAGTTGAAAAAAGGGATACGGATTCCACTGAAAATAGTGAAAAAATAGTTTGTACCTCCTGTGATAATAAAAATCCTTCCGATTCAAATTTTTGTGAGGATTGTGGGGCTAAATTGTCTGGGCTTGAAGTACCAGCTAGATTGATTAACAACAGTAACGGAGAAGTAATGCAGATTTTGAAGGAAAAGAATGTTTTTGGAAGGCAAGACTTTGTCAAATGGGTGCCGGAAGAATATGATGATCCAAGAATATCAAGAGAGCATATACGGATAGACTTTGATGATGGAAAATATGTTCTATCTCTAGCCAAAGCCCAAGTTAATGTTACTAAGCTTAACGGCGGGCCTCTAGCTGGAGAAGAAGTTTATGACCTCAAAAACAAAGATGAAATAGATATCGCTGCAGGCCGTATTGTATTAACTTTCGAGGTCGATTCCGATTCTACAGCCTCAGATAAGAAAACGCCTGAGAAAAAGAGTAAAACCAAAGCATCTAAGGGAAAATCTGGTGATGGTGACAAATCAGCATCAAAGAAGTGACGAGCTGAGGAAATCAGCGGCAGATTTATCTTTGATTCATTATCTCTCGGCATTTGCCTTGTTTGTAGTCTTGATTGTGACCTCGAATGCTGAGGCTGATGAGGATAGTTTTTCTTCGACAATTGAAATAGAATCTCTATGGTACTCAAACGAGCAAGTGTTTGAATGGAATGTTACTGGCAACAATCTCTCGAAATTGGACATCTGGTACACGTATGGGAGTGACTCTGTTGATAACACCACGTGGATACTGCTTGATACATTTGAGGACCTGCAAAACGAAACGGATTTTACTTTCAACTTCTCTGAGGGAGCTGGATATTATCTTCTGGAATCAAATCTCTTCAATGTCTCTGGAAATTCAGAGTTAGGTGGTGAAGTAAATTTTACAGGAGAATTGATAAAATTCGATGATATTAGCCCTGCCTCTACAACTACTTTAGATTCTGGATTTCAGCCAACTAATTCTAGTATTGACATACCGTGGAGTGCTACTGACAATTTTCTACTAAAAAGCGTACAGTTGGAATACCGATTTAGTCCTGATAGTCAATCTGCTCCTGAAAATTGGATCAACTATCAGACAAAAAGTGTTGACGGGGTGACTGACAGTGGGCAATTTAGTGGCTTTAGTTTTGTCAATGGAGAAGGGCGTTACGATTTCAGAATCACTGCGCGAGATCATGCAGGTAATGAAGAATCTGCAAATATAGATGTGTTTATCGTATTCGACGGAACTGCGGCCCAAGGAAATTATACGTATGATGGAGAGTTTTGGGTCACAGGTAGTACAGAGATACCTTGGCAAATCAATGATAATTATGAACTATATAGTATGGATATACGTTATTGCTACAAGCCAGATAATTCATCTGGCTTCGGACCCTGGGAATCTTTCACGACCATTTCTTTGAATGGAATATCAGACGAGGGGACCTTCGACTTCAATTTCAACGATGGGCAAGGAATATACAACTTCTGGTTAATCGCAAATGATGAGGCCGGAAATTCTAATCCTGACACACCTGTAGGACAGGGCAGATTGAGTTTGGGATATGATACTGAAGCTCCCTCGGGTGTTATGGACTATAACGGTGATTTTTGGCATAGTTCAGAAGTCACGATTCAACATTCCTCCCAAGACAATGTCGATGTTTCAGAAGTTATGTTGTATTACAGGTTCAAAGATGACAATTTCTCGGCATATTCCAATTACATATTCATTGAGAGTTACGCAACTAGTGGAGGGACGGTCTCTAACGGTATTATGAAGGCTGATGCTTTGAGTGGTAGCGGATTCTATCAATTCAGAATTGAAGTGGTAGATTCAGCAGGAAACTCTTGGGTCAGCCCATCATCTTCTTTTATCATTGGTTTTGATATGGAGACCCCAGAAATATTTCTGCTAAATGTTGATATTGAGAGTTCTTATATTTTTTACAACGATGAAGTAAATGTATTATATTACAGTAGTTCAAATGCAGTCACAGATAAGGAAATAGAGATAACTGGGTATTGTCATGATCCTACCTCTAGCATTGTTGAAGGTTCCACTATTTTTGAATCTACGTTTGCTATTTTTACGGATGATTCTGAGGGAAGTACATGGTCCACCACTTTTACCTTTGCACCATTCACCTCTGGCAATCAGACCATTACCATTTCAGCTTTGGATTATGCTGGCAATCTCGGTACGATGACAATATCTGTTGTGGATGACATAGACCCACCTGAAACGTCAATTGCACTGATATGGGATGGTGAAGTAGTCGACGAGACTGAGGATTATACAATAAGTCGAGAAACCATGTATTCCTTATCTAGTTATGATGCCATATCTGGTGAAAAGATAATCGAATACAGGTTTGATGAAGGTGATTGGTTGACATATGAGGGAGAGCCATTCACGGTTCCTCCTAAAACAGATAGGATAGATTATAGGGCCACAGATTATGTGGGCAACCAAGAAAATTTCTCATCCCTTGCTGTGGAATTGATTAATGCGGCGCCTACTGCTACGATACATTCACCATCTTCTTCTTCCTTGACGATTGAAAAAGATGAGAGAATTTATTTCAATGGATCTGGAGTAGACATAGATGGAGATATTCTAGAATACAAATGGGTTTCGGATAAGGATGGAGTACTTTCAAACAAGTCAAACTTCAACACTACTGACCTGTCTGCTGGGACCCATAAGATTACTTTCAGTGTGAAGGATGATGAAGGTGTCTGGTCCATTGAAGATTCGGTCACTGTAGAAGTGTCAGAAGACCGAACAATCATTTATCTATCGATTGCCTTGATTATCGCTGGTGCTGTAGTTTGTTATAACATATACATAAACAGATTCTCGGCTAACAATGAGGTGGGGAAAGAGCCTGATGAAAGTGATTTGAAAAACGAAAGTCCTGAAGAAGAAATATCAAGTTGCCCAAATTGTGATTTTGGAATTAAATCTAGTGCAAAATTCTGTAATAACTGTGGCTACGATCTGAAGGATAAAACTGCTTCCCCTAAGGAACTAATTGAATGTATTAGTTGTGGAGAATATATATCATTAAACAAGAGCTTCTGCAAACACTGCGGTAAGAAGGCAGACTAAGTATGAGATTGTTTCGCTTCCTTCATTCCTTTCTGATGTTCCTTTTGGTTTTATCACTTCTTGTGATTGTTATGTCTGGAAAAGCGACAGCTGCCGATAGACCGACATCGGGCATCACTGAGAATCTTGACTGGTTGAGTGATAATGATGGTGACGTCGAAATTAATTGGGAGGCAAGTGATCCCAATGACAAAGAAATAGATAGGATATACTTCTGGGCTTGTTACTACGAAGGTGAAGGAGATTGTGAAGGAGCTGAAACAGATGTAGATGGTTGGGAATTAATTAAAAATCACAATATTATTCCCAATGAAGTGAATCCTGATGGTGTAATCAACATCCCTATTGATGATTTTTTATCGAAATTTGATGATAAGGAAGGTCGTTACAAAGTCATAACCTGTTCTGTTAATGAAAATGGGATTGCAGAATATGGTGAGGAGAATCCAAGCGTTAGTAATGGATGTTCAAACCAGTACAAAACAGAGAATCACGAAACTTACTTCAATTCAAATAAAATGAAGGAATTTGGTTTTGATAAATCAGCTCCTGAGATTCTAATCGAGATAGAACCGTATGGTAACGGTCCTGAGACGATCAGCTATACCCTCAATGATGCTGCGGGTATCAAAAGCTTCAATCTAACATACGAATTTAATGGTACGGAATATGTAATTGAATCAAAAGAATTTATTGAGGGGCAAAGTGAATACAGCAGTACCTATCAATTTA
>PBPH01000036.1 GCA_002725475.1 Methanobacteriota archaeon
CCAGCACCACAATCAGCAAGAGACATACAAAAACAGTAGGGAATAGCCAGTTGGAATATGATGTTGTTTCATGTGGCTCATTTACATAGTATCTGAATTCAGATAAAGTAGCAGATAATTCTAGAGTTCCATCATTCCAAGTTTCAGTATGGGTCAAGAAACCATCAACGTTGAAACAGTCTATTGTGGTTATATTACTCCCCAAGTCTACGCGCTCCACTGCTAAGCTATCATGACTTTTTTCGTTAGCAATTCCATATCGAATGATTCTCTCTCCAATTACTTGGTTCAAAACCTGTGATGTTGTTGAATGGTTGTATTCATTTTCCTCCCAAATCCCTCGGTTTTCCCTTGTCCTTTCAACACCACTGATTTCTATTGTTTTCTCTATATCCCAAGATTCTCCGATTTTGATACTTTCAGGAAAGTCTCCAACTCTTCTTGTCAAAATCATTTCATTTACTTCATTCTCAAGATAATTATCTTCCCCCCCTCCAGAGAATTGAGTCACGGTAAGGGTGTTTGCGTCCAGTTTCTCCCATCCCGAAGTTCCTCTTGATTTCCAATGGGTTCCAGTATAGGATACAGACATATTTAGAGTATCATTGTCATAATTCGTTGTATTTTCCATCCAATCTACGGTGAAGTTCACTTGGTGAGTAATTTTTGCTTTAATACAATCTCCGCTCCATGATAAAATTGTACAATGTTCGTTACCCAGTTGGGTGACTTTGAGTTCTTCTCTCTCGGTAACCTCAACACCTAGGAAATCATCATCAGTTTCCCAAGTATGTGTCAGGCTAGCGACCAATTGCTCGGTATATCCTTCATATTCAAACCAATCATCAGTAGTATATGTTGGCTCACCTATACTCTCGACCGCCGCTGAAGAGGGGACAAAAATGAGGAGTAAGGCTGCGATGATGATGGCCTGTCTGTTAGCTCGCACGTACAGGTTCAGTAGCCTCGTACCTTTCAGTATGACGGCGGATGGGGGCAGATTCAAAGCAGTTGTACCTCACCCAAAGGGTGAGCGACATGAGTTTGGGCAATGGGAAAGAGCTGAGAAACATTGGATTGATGTGGATTAGTCTTGCAATTTTGGCTATGTTTGTAATTCCATTAATTGGTGCTGCTGCACCAATTGATCTGGTTGAGGAAATAGAAGAAGTCCCTTGGTGGGAAAACACAATTATGGACAAAAATGGTGATAGAATTCACGATGCAATTCCTGCAGCGATTGCAAGTACAGAATATGATTGGGTAGATGATGAAGGTAGAATTGATCTCATCGTAGATTTCGACCATACTCCTACAGAAGAAGATGAAATTCTACTTGAGAATGCAGTTGATTTCCGTGTTCAATTCCGTTATCATTTGATAGATTCTATAGCAGGGTCTGTTGAAGTATCCCAAATTGCTAATTTGGTTAATTTACCCGGGGTAGTTTTCATTGAGATAGATGGTATTTTCACCATCCAAATGAATGAGGTGAATGAAGTTCATGGAGTAACCAACGTATGGGATGAAACTGGTTACACGGGGGCTGGCTCAGTAGTAGCAATTATCGATACGGGGATAGACGCAGATCACGCTGGACTTGACGATTTAGATGATGATAATTCAACAGATGATCCTAAGGTAATTGGCTTCTATGATGTTATCAATAATGCGAGTGAAACTAACGGCACCCAGCACGCATATGATGATCAAGGGCATGGTAGTCACTGCGCTGGAATTACAGCAGGTACTGGCGCTCCAGATTACGAATATGTGGGGGTTGCACCTCAGGCGCAACTCGTCGGCGTTAAAGTTCTAGATGAAGGTGGTTCAGGATCATTTTCTGGAGTAATGATGGGCATGCAATGGACTGTTGATAATCGACATAAGTTCAACATCCGAGCTGCTAGTATGAGCCTAGGCGGCCCTGGTCCAATTGAGCTAACTAGCGCCCAAGAAGAAAGTGTTAGTCGTATGGCAAATGAAATGGTTAGAAATGGCATTGCTCTTTTCATTGCTGCTGGTAATAGCGCAGTCCCCTCTTCAATCGGAACTCCAGGTAGTGCTGAAGATGTAATTACTGTTGGAGCCCTAGACAAAGATACTAGTATAGCGATATATTCTAGTCAGGGACCCACAGAAGAAGGCCTAACTAAACCAAACATCGCTTTTGTAGGTTCAAATGTAATGTCGGTCGCATATAACTCAGGTGATGGATATACTGACATGAGTGGTACTAGTATGGCTACACCTGGTGCTGCTGGGCTTGCTGCATTAATGTATCAGGCTAATCCCGATTTATCTCCTTTTGATGTTAGGAATATTATGCAAGAGACTGCAACTTATCGTGAATGTTATTACATGGGTGATCCGGCTGGAATTGATGGTTGCCCAACCGATTTAGATACAATTTCAATTAAACCACGTGATAACAATGTTTACGGGCATGGGCACGTAAATGCGGAACCATCAGTTTCCGAGGCTGCCAACCAAGTTTATGGGATGACATTGTCAATCAATGTTTCAGCAACAACAGCTACTGCAGGAGATAACAAAGTCCACGTTGGGCCCGGTCAAGCAGTTTCATTTGCAATTGTTGGAGAAAGTGCTTCGAAGGTACAATGGCGTACTTGGGATATGCGTGATTATTGGTCAGATCATCCAGATTATTCTGGAGGGGGTGAATTTTCTATTACGCATGAGATGATTCATGACAGGTTGAAATATCTACCAGGGAATGAAGTAGTGGGAAATCAAACAATTATGGTTCGGGCGATAAATGGAGATAATGCATCGACCAATTCTGTAGTTCATCTTCATGTAATGGGAGATACCCCAATATCATCTAATAACGAGGTTAGTGGATTTAGTAGTACAGTGTTTATTCTAGCAACTCTTGTCGCTATATTGGCAATTGGCTTGATATTGACAATGTTGATGTTACAGGGCGCAATTTCCACCCCGGAATGGGGTCCTTTTGGGGGTGGCCGTGACAATGATTTCGAAGTTGAATCAGATGAATCACTCGCCGAATCCAAGGCATCATCTAGAAAAAACAAGAGTTAATGGTGAATCTATTGGCTATTGCCACCGTTGTAATTTCAGCAATTGTAGCGGGTATTGCTGCAATTTTGGTAACAGTGTCTATTGAGAAATGGGGTGGATTACATGGTGGGGTTCTAGCTACTGTTCCATCAACCATCGTACCTGCATCAATTGGAATTTGGTTAGCTATTGGAAATCAATCGGAATTTAGATCTGCAATGGGAATAGTTCCTATCGGCCTAATCCTAAATGCAGGATTTCTTTACCTATGGCGGGTAATTCCTCCATTAATTCCTAATTGGAAATTTTCAATTCGCTTGGGTGTAATTACTTTCACAACTCTTTCTGCTTGGGGTGCTGCAGCAGTGCTTTCAATGATATTTTTCAGCACCCTAACAAGTAGAGGGATTGATGCATTTGCAATCGGAGTAGTGGCACTATTCTTTGGCTTGTTAATTGGGTTTTTTGCTACTCTCAAACATCTTCCAACCCCCCGAGGTAAGAATAAGGTAGGTTTTTTCACACTCATTATGAGAGGCGTTGCAGCATCAGCCTCAATAGGGGTTGCAGTGTGGCTATCAAGTCTAGGAAATCCTTTGGCAAGTGGCGTGATGAGTATTTTTCCAGCAATTTTCACCACTAGTATGGTTGCACTTTGGCTATCTCAGGGCGAAGCGGTGCCAACAGGAGCAATTGGGCCAATGATGTTCGGTTCTCAATCAGTGTCTTTGTATGCGCTAATTGTGGCAATACTTTACCCCGTTTTCGACTCAATTAGTGGTTTGGTAATTAGTTCATTAGCAGCATGGATATCTTCAGTCATTTTAATTAATATAACAGTGTGGTATTATCTGAAATCTAAGCCATTTGTTGAATAGGTGGTTTGAAAGTTACGAACAATTCGCATTTATTCCCGGAGGGGCTACATTGGGTGACAAGAGATACATTCGAGATGCCCTACATGGTGACATCATTCTTCCCGATGAAATTAGAAGAATTGTTGATACACGTAGTTTTCAAAGATTGAGATATATTCAACAATTAGCAACTTGCCATTACGCCTTTCCATCTGCAACACACAGCAGATTTTCACATTCACTAGGCGCATTTCACCTAGCTACTAGATTAATTGAAGATTTGAGAGAAAGATTCCCAGGTAAAATTTCAGATGAGGATGCAAGATTAGTTCCAATTGCTGCACTTCTCCATGATATTGGCCACCCTCCTTTTTCACACATGTTCGAAACACCTGAGGTTTTCGCGACTTTTGCGGACCACGAAGATTGGGGGCGAAAAATATTGTTAGACAAGGAATGCGATATATCTGGCGTTCTCAGAGATTTACTTGGAGATAGTGTTGAGAGGTTACTTTCAATCATGGAAGGCAAAGACGTGCCACCATTTCTTCATGAGATCGTTTCAAGCCAACTAGACGTTGATCGCTTCGATTATCTTCTTAGGGATCAGCTAGTTACTGGTACTGATGTTGGTGGCTTTGACTTGGAAAGATTGCTTCGAGCCATCAATATCTCTGATGAAAATCATCTGGTCGTAAGTATCTATTCAATTTCTGCTGTAGAGGCTTATCTCGTCACTCGATGGCACATGTATCAGTTAGTGTATTTCCATAAGTTGAACATGCTAACTTCTGTGTATTATGTGCGCGCACTCTCGCGAGCAAGAGAGTTACACGAGAGTGGAGACCTTCCTCTTTCCTTAAAGATGAGAGATATGCTTTCTAACAGAAATTTGACTCCCTATAGATATTCTCAACTCACTGATTCATTTGTAATTGCTGATGTCTTTCAATGGGCTGACCACGACGACTCAATACTTTCTGGATATGCAAAACGTTTGTCAAGCCGCGATGATTTCCACAAACGGCTAAGGATTGAATTAAATCCAAAACAGTTGGAAATGGTTTGGGATTCTCTAATTGATTTAGTTGAAACTTCGGGTTTTGATTCTGAACATGATTTGATTCATGCACCACTAAGGAAAGAAGGATATTTGCCATATCAAGAAGGAATACATTTGGAGGATGGCAGAGATATTATGGAGGCATCACCACTTATTGAGTCGATTTCAGTTGAATTCTCACGCTCAATGGTTTTCGTCCCTCTTGAAATTAGGGAACGTTGCGAAGAACTGGTTAAATCAATTCTAAATTAGGTTTTTTGGTGGGCCCGACCGGATTTGAACCGGCGGCCACTCGGTTATGAGCCGAGCGCTCTAACCAGACTAAGCTACGGGCCCCTGCCCGCCCGTTGGCACCATACCGTTCAAAGTTGTGTCTCTAATTATCCTCCCCTATGCTGAAATATGATTGATATCGAGGAGGTGGTGATGGCACGACTCAGGCTGACAGTAATTCTGTTGTCTCTATCTATAATTGTGGTTTCATTCCCTCTATCCTCTTCTGCGATGGCTCAACTAGGTAGTCCAAATCCAGATATCAATCTAGATTGCCCAGATTCCACTGTTGAGATTCAAGTTGGCCCGGGGGATACGCGTGTGGGATCAGTAATTTGCACTCTTGAGAACCCTTCTATTCATCAAGAAGAAGTGAATATCACTGTGGATCAAGTCGGCCTAAATATTGCATATCCAGGGACTGTTTCTGTTTCTGCTGGTGAAGAGGAGACTTTCACAATTACATGGTCAGCTGATCCGGGTTCGGATGTTCAAACATTAACTAGTGAAGTTGAAGTGGTCGTCGAATCTTTTGGTCTAGGGATTCCTTGCCCCCAGTGCTCTTCAAAAAGTGATTCTGTCAGAATTGAAAT
Source organism: Methanobacteriota archaeon (assembly GCA_002725475.1). GTDB lineage: Archaea > Thermoplasmatota > Poseidoniia > Poseidoniales > Thalassarchaeaceae > MGIIb-Q1. The sequence continues at coordinate 5,832 of PBPH01000036.1, forward strand.
CATGCCGTTTGGCAGGCCCGCTATAGATATGGTCCCCCAAGAAATCTCATTAGATTATGGAGAGTTGGCTACATTGAACTTCACAGTGCGTAATTCCGGTAATGATGAGGATACTCTCAGTATAGGTATGGAAAATCAAACAGGACTTGAGGAGTTTGGCTTCATTTTCGAATATTCTGAATCCTCAGTGAAATTGCCAGTAAATGGTACAAAAGATGTAATATTGACAATAACTGCATCCGATGAAATTGCTGACGGAACATTTACTGTATTGTTACAAGTTTCGAGTCAATTGGCAGAAGAATCTGGTGATTCTTGGATGATAGAAGAGAATTTTAGATTACAATCTATTGCCAAACAGGAATCGTTTTTGACAACCTCTGTAGATAATGTCCCAGCATGGGCTGTTACGACAGCTCTAGTACTGGCAGGGTTGGCAGTTGTTGGGGCCATAGTAGTAGCAGTGAAATTAGGGATGTCGAGAAGAGGGGAGGGGGATATTGAGTTTGATTTTGATGATGATTTTGACCTTGAAGAAGATGATTTCGATGATTTTGGTCTTGATGATTTGTGACCTTCGGACAGTCGAAAATCACCCTTTATCCCCATATCCTTATAGCGGAAAGTCGTTGACAGTTCACCGAAGGTGACTAAGATGAACGGAAGAGTGACTCGCAGGATGATTCTCATCCTTGCTGTGTATGCATTGAGCATGTGGGCTGGAGTGGCTGCGACTAATGTTGCAGCGCAGGGCGTATCCCCTAACCCGACTGTGAGCGTATCTTGTTCCCCTGCTGCTATTCCAATTGAGGTACACCCTGGGGCGCCTAGGACTGGTACTACATACTGTACTGCAACAAATCCCACACAATATGTTGAGGATGTAACAGTCACAGTTACAGCAGGCGGTCTTGCTGTTGCCCACCCTGGGCTAATCACTGTTGGAGCATACGATTCTGCGACCTTTGAGGTAGTTGTCCGTGGAGATAACAGAATGGCAGAAGGCAGCCGTTCGATTACTATCACTGCAAGAGTTACTTCTGCCAGTGGTATCCCTTGTACAACATGTCCTTCAGTACAATCATCTGTAATGGCGACAATCATGCAATTTAGTAGGCTCCGTGTAGAGGCTGAAGAGCCATTCAAGCAACTAAGGCCCAAGGTTGATTACATCTTTGAGTTTAAGGTGTATAACGATGGTAATGCATACGATCGATTCAATGTTGAAGTCTCAAACCGAGATGACCTTGAGGACAAGGATTTCCAGATTACTTTGCCAACTATCAGCACAGAGATTGAACCACAAGCTCCTCCAGACAAGATGAGGGTAATGATTAGAACTCCAAAGATTCAAGGATGGACCGATGAATACCACCAGTTACAATTCAGAGCAACTAGTGAGTATAGCGTTAGAACAGAAGGCGTGCCAAACTATCAGACTCAGATGGTAACTCTCTACGTTCGTGGAATTTATCTGCCAGGATTTGAGTTGATGCCATCTTTGGCAATGGTTGCTCTTGGTGCAGCATTCGCTGCTAGCCGAAATAGAGACGAAGAAATGGCTGAAGATTCACCAATGACTCCGTTATCTGCGCCCGGTCTTTGACGGAACCAGATTGGGTTGTGCGCCTAAGCTTACAGTTTCCGATTTTGGAGATTTATAGTATGTCATCAAATGCCTTTCATTTGTGCTCTAGTAAGCAACGGGTTGATAACGTCTTGATGTTCACCTTGCCCATAACCGAAGGGGTGGAGTAAATGTCTGGCGGGTTACTTGAGAAAGCAAAGAATCAGGATTCCGGGTCCGCAGCCGATGAAGTCGAGGCTGTAGTCGAAGAAATGGGTGAAGGTGTAGATGGAGGCCTACTTGGGCGAGCATCTGCTGAAGGCAGCACTGGCGGGAGCGGCCCCTTTGATGGAATTGATCCAAGCATGATGAAGAAGGGCATCGCAGGAACAATCGTTGCTCTTCTTATCCTTTTTATTGGCTATCAAGTAGTCATGGGATTCACCTTTGGGGGCTACAGTATTTCAGTTTCAGACGTTGAAGTAGATGAAGCAGACAACAATCTCAGAGTTCAGGTTTTCATCGGCACACCGATGTTCAAAAGTTCCCCTAGTGGCGAAATGAGCATGACAATTAGTTATGGCTCAGGAGAGGTTTGGACAGGTTCTTTCTCAGTCGACTCAAAGTTAAGCTGGTATGAAATATCATTTTCTGATTTTTATCAAGGAAATTCAAGAGGTGCTGCATCTGATGGCAGTGATATTGAATACAGTGTTTCCGTAACTCTCGAGGGTTCCGATTCCGAATCCTATCCTATTTCGGGTGAAATTTCAGATCGTACTGTTAATACAGTGGACGGGGAATTATCCCAAATTACTCAAGCTTGTGATTGTGATGAAAAGAACGACTTGGACCACTTAGGTGTTACATTTCGTGTTGGTGCTGGTGCTTTGGATCCAGTTCAAAGTAACACTACTAATTTGATGATGCATGTAGATTCAGATTACACAATTAGCGCCAGCATCATGCACGATTCATCTTCGGTATATTCCTTCCCTACTGTTTCTGTGAATGGGGCTTCAGCTTCTTGGGATGGTGGTTCTGGAACGGTTGAAAATTCTTGGATCGAGTTAGAAGGTGAAGGTAGTTACACTAATCTATTTGCTGAGGTTGTTAATTTTGTTAATCGCG
>PBPH01000037.1 GCA_002725475.1 Methanobacteriota archaeon
AACCCTCCCGGGTTCTCGAAGTTAATCGAGGCGCCTGCATGGTGGAGAGGGGACTTTCCTCAGTGTCGAACACTGTCAGCAGCCCTCCTACTCCCTCGCAACCTAGCGTGAGCGCCACTATGCTATCAAAGGAACGGATTGAATAAATTATTGATTTTATTGTTGCCCGCCGCCATAATATTGGTTATGTTGTTGCTGATATGCTTGAATTTGTTCTTCAGTCCATTGATTTTGGTTATTTTGTTGGTAATACTGATTTTGTTCCATTTGTTGATTTTGGTACTGATATTCAATTGTATTAGATTGTGCTTCTTGAATATAAGATTCCTGATTTGAAGATTCCAAAGCTGACATTGCGTCTGATGGGCTAGCATAGGTTGACTTAGTTTCTTCTTCCCAATCATCATCCCAGTCATCCGTATCGTCCAATACAGATTCAGAAGAACCACCACTTCTAAGTGCAAGTGATACTACAAGAGTCAAGATTAGAAGTAAAACAGCGATAACTAGTAACCAAGTCAATGGTACATCTTGTAGAGCACTACCAAGAGGATCTTCACCACCTTCACCTAGGATATTGATATGCTCGCCCTCAATTGAAGAGCCATCTTCTAAAGCTACTATAACCCATCGCTCACCGTTGTTTTCTGGAATCCAATCTATGTCGTAAGTGACTCTTTCACCCATTGGAACCACTACTGAAATTGGGACAGGAGTCAGAGAACGGTTTTCGTCACCCCTTCCCATTTCATATGCCAATAATTTCACAGAACCAGGTGCGTGACCAGTATTCCTCAATTCAATTGTAACCATTGTGGTCTGGCCAACATCAATTTCTCCACTTCTAGAATAACTCAATTTAGTTAAATCAATTTGAGCCACCAAATGCTCAATATTCCAGACCATGAAGGGGGTGGAGCCGCTATTAAACTGGGCAGATGAACTAATTCCGTTGCCTGCCATATCAGTACCTTTAACCCAAACTGAAAGTAACAACTCATCTTGATAAGCATCTGAAGGGAGGCGACTCTCTATATCAATCACAGATGAAACAGAAATAGATTGACCTACTGGAGAGCCAGAAACAATGAGGGGCTCCGAACCTTCAATTAACGCTGGACCATTTTGTTGGTTTGCAGTTGAAATCTTGAAAAATAATTGAAGGGTATCCACATTCAATTTTTCTTGCTCGGAAAGAAGTAGTTCTACTTGAATTGATGATAGGTCATTTAGGGTGATTTCCGTGCCCTCTCTAGGAGCAACTACACCAACAGGAATTGGTTGATTGCTATCCACTTCTATCCAATACAGGGTTTCTGTAGAGTCAGTCCCATCTACTGCCTCGGCTGGTAATCCACTTAATTCAAATGAAAGTGCATGGCTCTTAGATTCCATTGGTGCATTCAATTGTGCATTGAAATAACCATTAACAGTTGAAACTAGAGTTCTTTCCCCATCAAGAAGAATTGAAACATCAAATGGTATTGTTGGACTTATTCCAGTCTCAATGAATTTCACTTGCCCTGAGATATTCAATCCAGTGCCTGGCCTCACCCAAGCACTTTGATCTATAATCGAGCCTTGTTCAACTTCAAAAATTACGCTATCCCCAGATATAGCCAAGTTCGGTGAAAAGCGCCAACGCAACTGAGGTAATTCAAGCCAAGACTCAAATCCTGCACGGTCACGAACTGTAATGGCAGGAGCCCTTCTGAGATCATTTTCAATAGGTAGCGCCCAATCCAATGTAAATTCCATCCTCAATTCTAACTCAGTTGTAAATGGGTTAATCTCGCCTTCTCTAGCATAAATATGGCACGACTCTACCAAAAGGTTGTTTTGCATCCAAGGTTTCTCTTCCGCTTCTGAAATGCAACGATTTGTTGTAGCATTCCAAACCACTTCTAGTGGATCAACAATCGAGTTGCTAGCTAGTTGGAACCTAACATCCTCTAAATCAGACAAACCATTTGGCTCATCAAATGGAATGCTAACTTCATAGAGAGTTGCTGGATGTAACCATGAATGAGGCCCATCAGAGAAGCCGCCCGTCCCAATTATGTTTGGAGCCCCATCTTGGGCCAACTGATAAGTGAATAATTGTTCATCCAGACCAGGGCCACCACCACCCATTAATGAGTTACCTGCCGCATCAGAACCTGAAATGTATCCGGCCACTATACCGCCATTTGGCGCATCTGTGTCATCAAAGTAAAATGTATAATTAGCTCTGGCCTGTTCAATATTTGAAGGTGAAATCATTTGATATTCAATGAATTCTGTGGCATTTGGCATACCATCAAAATTGGAATCATCATTCCAGTCCCTCCAAATCATAAGAGAAATATGGTCGGGCAGCATTGGTCTATCATAAATTTCAACCCTGATTTCTTGAGAAAGAGAATGTTCAAGATGGTCGTATTTCCTGATATTCTGATCGATTACAATTGGTGCTAGAGAGTCGATTTCATAAGTTCTATTCAATGTAATTTGCGATATATTCTCCTGTCCGTGTAAGGAAAATAAGTCGATACGGTATTCTATCGGCTGGGAACTCAATGGTGCAACTAGATTGATATCTATTGAACCATTAACCAAAGACGTAGAGTTTGCAACCACCTCATCGTTTTCAAATACTCTAACTGCAACATCACCAGCTCTAGGTGCTAGGAAACTATCTACATTTGGGAATCCTAAATTAACAGAAATTGTAATTGGTGTATTGGATTTTAGATATAATCTATCCTCGGGAATAGGGATTCCTAGATCATTATACATCTCCCATGAAACAATCTCAACATCATTCTCTACCGCTAATATTGAACCTGGACCGAATTCCTGAACTAGAGGGACGCTTCTGCGACCGTCAGTAAGTACTAACCTAACCCTCATAGCAAGATTATCTTCATCATCCCAAGATGAGTTTAACTGGAATCGCAAAGTACTGGTGACAGAAGTACCATTTACGTCTAAACTACATCCATTAGACCCGTCCCAGAGAAGCATATTCATTTGGTCTTGGCTACCTGAACTCTGGTTGATATTGTTGACTGGAGACAATGAGCCATCCTGGCGACATAGAACCCTTACTTGGTGTAAAGAACCTATCATGTCCAATTGAATCGCAGATACTGTGCCTACTGGTGCAGTATGTGTTGTATTCACTTCAATCCATTGATAAGAAGGTGCAAGGGTAATTGTTGCATTTGTAATGCTCATCGAATCACTACTTAGCTCATCAGTTGAAGTTAAATCTTTGATAGTAGCCTTAATTGACCCCGTATTGGTCATCTGAATTGACAAAGGTATCTTCTTGATACCACCTGAAGCAGTAGTTGATGGCATTAAATCATTAATCGACCAAATCATCTCATCATACTCATGATAAGATAAATTGACTATTGGGTGATAAACTGCAGAAATACCCCCGATATTTACTTCCCCATAGTCGGCATCTAATGTGAAAACAGCCTGCACATAACTATCACCAACTTGCTTTTGAGAAGTGGGCCAAATTATTGAAGATGAAGAGGCCAATTGATTATTCAAATTACTCAATGAAGTCGGATTAAAAGTAACAATCTGAGAATCAGAAAATGTACCAAATGAATGGCTGAATACATCTGTGCCACCAACATCAAGGCTAATTACCAGATTTTGAATCCCTGCTGATGATGGATTGACTGAAAACCTCATCACATCTAGTCCCGAAGTTGGAAGCCAAATTCCAACCTGCTTTGAAGAGGTGGTCGTAAAGATAAAATCATTAGAAAGCGAACCTGTTGATAATCTATCCTGCCAACCCCAAGGTCCGATTTTTGAGTCTGAAATTTCCCATTCCCTTAATCCGTCCATACCTACATCAATGCGCGGGTCAATTGGAAGGCCACCAGAATCCAAATCCAATATTACTGATCTGAAATCTGAATTAGATGATGTGCCCTCCCACTTAAATTGAATTTTGTTGGCGTAACTATCAAAGCTATGCGTTCCGCCACTAGTTGAAACAGAATTGAATGGCCCATCGTCCGCTGAAACTAATAGTTGCCCTGAGCCAGAATATGAAGCCGTAGTCTTGACTCTTGAAATCGGCCTCAGACTTTCGAAAGCAGGAGATAAAATCGTACCCGAACCATAATAGGAATCGCCATCCCAATTAATAGAACCACTCCAACCGGGGTTGCGAGTAAATGTTTGAGCATAACGTCCCTGAAGGTTAACACTATGGACAACTACTGACGTACCAGATGGTTGATCCATATGCAATTTAAGACGAATTGTCGGATGATCTTGCCAATCAATAGCACCTAAGTCTGCATACAAATCAGAACGGTCCTTGAATCCATTGATTGGTTGTTTTGTAGTCCCATCCAAAATATCCCAAATCACCGATGAACTACCTGATGTGCTGGCATCAATGCTCATCAACCCATATTGCCCCTCTGGTGTTTTCAGCAACCCAGTGGCAGCTGGACCAAATTTTGCAGAAGTCCAATTTGCATCTCCAGAACCTCCACTAGTAGGGTTGAACTCTACGTCATCTATCCAAACCCTATCGTATCCTGAATTTACGCTTCCGTCCTTGTAGTACTTCCAGGTGTAAGTGTGTGACCCCGAATTTACATTGAAATTGTAAGTCCCACTAGTGCTTCCTGACCATTGAGCTTGATAACCGCCATATCTTGTACAACCAGTATTATCAACACAGAACAAAAGACGGTCGTAATACCCCTCAGTTGATGTCCTATACTTGAATGAGCCAGAGCCAACCATATTAGAAATTGTCACACTAATAGATGTCTGCTGATTATGAGATATAGAACCCGATTGTGCCGTGTATTGACCACTAAGTCTTGTGCCGCTCTGAATAATCCAATTGGAATTGCCGGAATGAGTCCATCCATTACCAAATGAATTAGACTCAAAATCCCAATCGTATCCTTGTGGCAATAGAGTCATACCAGAACTAGTATTGAAATCTACGCCATCATTGATTACCCCGGACATATTCCAATCTGTGGCTGAAGACCAAGAAATACTATCAGAAACTGGATAAATGTGCGGTTCTAGAGACAAATCCATTCCCGTGACTGCCTCGTCCTCGGGAACTTCTACTTGCAATGAATCTGAAGAACCATTGGGTGATCCTGTGATTGAAACGGTTGTTTCAACATTTAGTTGTGTTTCTTTGACCACTTCTAATTCAATTAATTCTTCGGGGGATTGTAGGAAACAAACTAGTGAAGGCCCCGCCAACAAAAAAGCCAAAATTATTGGAAGGAACATCCGACTTACACTACGCTCCATATCATGTACGGAGTACATGAAGGTTTGTCAATCATTCGGCATGATGGAAAATTGATGAATCACGAAATTGGGCAAATGATATGCTGCCCCTACCTTACCGCCAGTATGAGCGGAATGGATTCGGTAGAGCAGGCAAAAAAGGCCGCGGGGATTGCAGCTTGTGATTTTGTAAGTGATGGGATGGATGTTGGTCTTGGTACTGGTTCTACAGTTAGATACACTGTAATTGAACTAGGAAGAAGGATGTCGGAAGAAGGATTGAAAATTCGAGGTGTACCAACAAGCATTGAAACCGAAGAATTGGCAACAAAACTTGGAATTCCTCTAATTTCTTTTGATGAAGTGAATCGCCTATCTGTTACTATAGATGGTGCAGATGAATTCGATTCTAATTTTCATTTAATCAAAGGAGGGGGGGGTGCTCTAACTAGAGAAAAAATCGTCGCTCAGATTTCAAACGCAATGGTTGTAGTAACTGACCCCCGCAAAGATGTTGGAGTTCTGGGTGAATTCCCCTTACCTGTTGAAGTAGTTCAATTTGGTTGGGAAGTAACAGTTAGACATCTGCAAGAAATTTGCCCGGGAGAGGTTTCAATGAGGGGCGGAGATGATCCTTTTGTAACCGATAATGGAAATTTCATCATTGATTGTCACTTTGGCCCATCTATAATAGAACCTGTAAAACTAGAATCTAAAATTCAATCAATTGCTGGAGTTGTGGAAGTTGGGCTTTTCACGCACATTGCAGACGCTGTGATAATAGGTTCTCTTGAAGGAATTGAAGTTAGGATAAAAACCGATGGCAGGCTTGAATGAATATCTCATCCGCTTTGGTCAAATAGTGGAGACTTGCCCGCAGTGATGGGCCTTTAGCTTAGTCAGGTAGAGCGACGGACTCTTAATCCGTAGGCCGCGGGTTCGAACCCCGTAAGGCCCGTTAAAGAAAAGTAAATATGAAAAATTGGGATTAAACAATAGTTGTGCCTACTTCACCACGCATTGCATCTATTGCGTCTCCGGGTTTGCATAGCACCACTTTCATTTGAGGGGTTGATTCCTTAGCAAAAATCATCGCTTCCACTTTTGGGCCCATGCTACCAACGGGAAACTGGCCATTTTCCAAATGAATGGTTGCATCACTAACACTTAATGAAGAAACATTGCTTTCCTTTTCAGTACCAAAATCAATTTTTATTGAATCTACTGCTGTGGAAATGAACAAATAATCGGCATTCAATGACGTTGCCAACAAAGCACTCACTCTGTCTTTATCAATCACTGCTTCAATGCCTTTTATGCCTCCTTTATCAGCAATAACAGGAATGCCGCCACCACCGCCACAAAGAACCACTGCACCAGCTAACAAAAGGGCTTCAATAGCATCTGAATCAATTATAGAAATCGGCTTAGGAGATGCAACCACCCTACGTGGCCCAGCATCAATATTAGTCACTCCTATTGCCCAATTATTTGGAATCAAATCCAAATCGTCAATTACAGGTCCTATTGGTTTAGTGGGCTGCGAAAATGCTTGGTCTGTTGAAGAAACCTCTACTCTAGTGAGAAGTGCTGCAACTTTCTCATGGCGACCTCTTCTGCGAAGAGTATTGTCTAGACGTGTGGCGATGTCGTGACCTAGTGTCCCTTGACTTGCTGCCACCCAATGATCTAACCCCTCTGGCATAGGGGGGGAGCCATCGAACTCTTTCCTTCTATCAAATAATGCCTCTTCCATAAGTAATAATTCACCAACTTGGGGGCCATTTCCATGAGTCAAAACAACCCTTATTCCGGCCTCTAATAAATCGACTACGTCTTCAAGTACTGATTCCATTACATCCTCTGCAGCAGATTTAGCACCATCCCCCCTTAGAGACGGGTTTGATAGTGCGTTTCCCCCCACAGCATACACTGCCAAACGCTGGCTCCCTCGATTTGGAACATCGGACATAGGACAACGTGGGAAAGGTAGCGCACGAATAGATGTATCCGGTGTTTGCGGAGGGCTTGATTTCAAATGGTCGAAGCGATTCGCGTAGCACAGGGTGGCTCTGCGTGACCAAGAGTGTATGGGTTAGTGATGTACACGACGGGGCCCACGATGGGGAAAATGTTGAGTTAAAAGGATGGGTCTATAGGACTAGAGGTTCAAACAAAATTTGGTTTCTTGTTTTGAGAGACTCAACTGGAATTGTTCAATGTGTAATCAAGAAAAGTGATGTGGGCGAGGATTGCTTTGAGGAGTTGAAATCGGCCCTGATTGAATCAAGTGTTACACTTTTTGGGAAAGTAAATGTTGATGAAAGAGCACCAGGAGGTCACGAAGTTGTTATTTCTTCGGGAAAAATAATTGGCGAAGTCAATCCCGAAAATCCCTTCCCCATAACTGAATCAGCAATGGAAAGTTCTGATGGCGGGGAAACTGAATTCCTCCTTGACAATCGCCACCTATACCTTAGGACAAATAGGATGACTACAATGCTAAAGATTCGTTCATCGGTTTTTGGTGCAATTCATTCATATTTCAGAAATCTAGATTTCATAGAATATCAAGCACCTAATTTCGTTGCAGGAGCAGTAGAAGGAGGCAGTACCCTATTCGAAGTGCCATATTTCCCTAATGAAAAGAATCCGGAGAGAAAGGCCTATCTTACGCAATCATGGCAACTTTATGCCGAAGCAGCAATGCCAGCTTTGGAGAGGCTATACACAATTGCACCTTCTTTCAGAGCTGAGAAAAGTCGCACTAGAAGGCATCTGACAGAATTTTGGCACGCTGAAATGGAAATTGCATGGGGCGGTAACGCGGATGTAATGGCTCATGGTGAATCTTTGGTTAGGAATATAGCATCAACATTACTTGATGAGAGAAGTGATGAATTAATTTCACTTGGAAGAGATATTGACTTGGTTTCTAGATATGCAGATAACCCATATCCAAGAATCAGGTATGATGAGGCGATTGAAACATTACAGGGAATGGGTGTAGAAATTGAGTGGGGTCAAGACTTGGACTATAGTAAAGAAAAAATTCTGACTCAAGATTTTGAGGTCCCACATTTCCTAACTCATTACCCCAGAATTGCTAAACCGTTCTATCACAGACCCGATCCGGATGACCCAAAATATGTTCTTTGTCATGACCTTTTAGCTCCTGAAGGATATGGAGAAATAATCGGCGGTGGGGAAAGGACTTGGACTGAAAAGGAAATCCTGGAACGGATTGACGAGGAGGGGACACCCAGGGAGCCATACGAATTTTACATTGACGTTCGCAGATTCGGCGGAGTTCCTCACGGAGGATTTGGATTGGGCGTAGATAGAGTATGCTCATGGCTTGCAGGTGCAGAACATATTAGAGAAGTAATCCCTTTTCCTCGTGACTCGCGAAGAGTCACTCCTTGATTGGATTACATTAAAGGATAATCATAGCCTTCATCTAATGGGTCAGGTAATACTGACTCAAGAGACTGAGACGATTTATCTATATCTTCATTTGATTTAGTTGATAGATTTTCATTGGATTCTTCATGGCTAGGTTGGGATACAATAATAATAACAAAAATCCCAATAAATAGAATCAAAAGTACTGCAAATGACTCAGTTGAAATACCTCCGTCTTGTAAAATTCTAATTGTAATAACAACTAACATCAGTAGAGCAATCAATAACCCAGGGGTAAGTCGATGCCACTTCATTGAATATTCCAGTAGCCGGCCACTTGATGAACCCAACCCATCTCGGCTTATCATGGACTTCAAGATTGATACAGGTAGAAAGAAGGCATCTGGCTCCTGTTCGGGATGGTTAATGACCTCTGTAGCTTCTTGGGGAGACACAAAGGAAGATGCATTTGATCAATGCCTCGTGGATTTAGGTTTAGGCGATTCTAGGTTAATTCGAATGGAAGGGGCAATGTTGCCAATGGGGTTCGAACCAATTCAGCCAGAAGATTTGGCAATGGGCTCCATTGTGGAATGCCACATTGCTGAATCTTATGCAACAGATGGAGATACAGCTTCTGCAGGAGTTGCATGGGCCCAATGTGTGACTCCCGAAGGGGATGAATGTTCGATTGTAGCAACTATTGCTAGTGGTTTTTCTTACGAAGAAACTGAATTACTCCTAAAACGAAATCTCAAGCAAAAACTTGCATCTAGAGATTTGGAAGTAGTAAAACACCAGATAGCTGTGGATGAAGTCACTGCTGCTCAAGATCACCATGGTTGCGCAATTGCAGCATTAATTCTACCAGACACAATGAATATGCAAAGCGGATCTGTTGGTAGAGTTAGAGGGGGTTTAACTAGGAGCGCTGAAGGTTTTAATCCAAACCAAGGAATTAGTCAACAATCTAAATCAAAAAGGAGTGACGATTTCAATTTCCAATTATGAGGATTGGTCATGGATAGCGAAAAACGTGATTTTCTAGTAATTCGTTGTTCCAAATGTAAGAATCATTTTGGTTCCCTATCATCTAAAGAAAGTTTTTGCCCTAATTGTGGTGAATTTGCATCTCACCCTATAGTGGATCGGGCAAAAGATAGCCGGGATTTATCAAATCGTGTGGCAATGGCCAATGTTCCAACGGATTTAAGAGAAGATTTGGAAAAGAAATTAAGAAATGAAGATGATTTTGAAGATTTTCATGAAGATGTGGCAAATCCTAGGAAACTCATGAAAATACTAAGCAACATTATCGATGAAGATGGATTGATTGAAATTGAGAAAATTTGTACTGAATTCAATCGCTTAGGAATTGAATCACCAAAACCAGAAGAATTCATTGATATGGCAGAATCTCAAGGACTTCTAATGAGGCATTCTGAGGGGTGTTGGATTTGGCTTGGATAAACAGGTTCTTGAAAGAAGGTCAGTTGGAAGCGATGTTGGGGCCCGTGGGTTAGCCTGGCCTATGCTTGGGCGTTTGGGACGCTTAGACTCCGGTTCAAATCCGGACGGGCCCAC
>PBPH01000038.1 GCA_002725475.1 Methanobacteriota archaeon
AAGAGTCCCCTATATCCAAAACGCCATCATCATCTTCATCAGTCTCTTCCTCACTAGCATCTCTACAACCATCGCCATCATAATCTGTGATTGGTGTTGAAATCCAGTACCTATCTGAAGGTGCAAAAGCACAATTATCATCTACATCATTTACCCCATCACCATCATCGTCTTCATCTTCAATCAAGTCATGACAGCCATCTCTATCGTAGTCATTTGCATCATTAGCAGTCCAATTCTTATGAGTCAGTAAGGTTGAGCAAGAGTCTTCGATATCGAGAACACCATCTGCGTCATCATCCAAATCTTCATCAGAATCACGACACCCGTCTTCATCTGAATCGGTAGGCCAATCAAGTGAATCCCAGTTAAATGCTGGACCGTCAGTACAACTATCTTGAAGGTCATCACGACCATCGCCGTCCATATCAGAATCACAAGCGTTCCCAAGTGAATCTTGATCGTAATCATCTTGGCTAGGGTTGAAAACTAATGGACAGTTATCAGTCAAATCCAACGTAGAATCCATATCTGAATCAACATTTAATGACCAAACAAAGGCGCTACCATGATAAATCGCTTCAGAAGAGTAATTTGTAGTACCTATTTCTGCTGTACAAACGCTCAATTCAAGTTCCAAGCAATAATTTCCAACGGTGACCAGTTTGCCGACTCCAGAGAAAACTGCAGAGTTTGCGGAATCAAAAAGAAGGCCCCCTCCTGCCTCTGCCCAAATCCATTGCCCTGAAGGGGATACGCCAGCGAAGAAAGTTGCGAAAGGTGGGCGCTCCACGGTGATATTTCCGAAAGTAGCATTAGCAGTATAAGGACTATTTTGGTCAAACCACCCAACTGCAACCACTCCACCCAAAGGATTGATTGCAATGTCATTGATGTGCTGAGTATGGCCGTTGCTGTTCAGTGCCCACGTCCAAGCTCCTGTCATGTTCAATTTCGCGACAAAGGAAGTTTGCCCGCCATCACCGGGTGGGGCAGTGGAATTCGCATACCATATATTTCCATCCAAGTCAATTTTTCCAACAACGTCACCGCCGATATAAATTCCACTCGAATCAATTTCAATATCGTATGAAATTATTCCTCCGGTGACCGGCCTTGCCTCATTGGCCCATTGCCAATTACCTTGGGTATCTATTTCGGCTACGAAAGTCGCCCAATAACCCCCGCTGTTAGCCAATGCAGTGGTTCCAAAATATATGTTCCCAGAGTAATATCCTGTTACGAATAAATTGCCAGATGAATCCATTGCGATAGCTGAGATATTATCATCATAACCATCACCTACGATCTCGACCCATTCGAACGTCCCATTTGTCTTATTCACTTTGGAAACAAAACCGTCTTCTCCATTTTGGATATTAAAACTACTATTATCGAAATATACATGATCAGAAAAAACACCCACAACGTAGGCATCATCGTTTGAATCCAACACTATTCCATGCAAACTGTCAGAATTTGAAATCCCATGCATTGTGTTACCCCAATACCATGTACCTGTGGAAGACATTGTTGCAACAAAACCATCGATGCTACCCCCATCTGACATTTCAAAATCAGTACCCCACTGTATCTCATCCCAGTATGTCCCCACCACCCAAATAGTGCCATTGGAAGACACTGCTAAATCTGCTAATATTGAACTACCTGAATGTCCAGATGGGACTCCTGTGGTAGAGACCCAATTCCAAGTTCCTGATTGACTCAAAGAGGCTACGAAGGCCTTGGGGTCGTCTTGGTGAGGTGGGACATTTGTATCAAATGAAACCGTACCTCTTAGCGTGCCGCCAACAAGAATATTGGTATTTGTATGGTCCATAATTACAGATTCAATTTGAACAGAATTGATATTCGATTGATCGTTTGCCGTACCTGTAGCCTGTGTAGCTACTTTGACCCAATTTGTAGTACCACTGCGTCCGGTTACTCTTTCAAGAGCTGATTGCTGTGCTGAAGTCAAAATTAGAGAATCATTATTCTCGGGAGACACTAGGGGTTCATGAGTACCTGAATCATCAATTGTATTCCCTAGTTGCATCGGCACAGCAGATAGTACCAGTAGGATTGACAAAAAAATGACTTGGTTCAGCCGAGTCGCGCTATTCGACATAGCCGCCCCTTAGGGCGGCCTTTCTTCAAGTTCCCTATTCTGTGATATCAAACAAAGGGCGGCCTAACTACTACTGCAGTGACCTGTTTTCGTTGATTTGGTGCGATTAACACATTATCTCCTGGTGAGACTCCAGAAATATAACCGATTCCTATTCCAACCTTGCCCAAAGAAGGCGATGGGCCGCCAGAAGTAATGACACCTATTTGTTCCCCTGCTTCGTTTAGAACTAAGGAACCAGTTCTAGGGAAAGGTCCCTTACCTAGATATTTTATCCCCCACCAACGCTCATCTCCATTCATGGAACTATCTATCACCCTATCCCTGCCAATAAAATCATGATCTAGATGCAAACCGAAAGGAACGTTCGTTTCCCAAGAATCACGGGCTAACAGTTCAGGATTAATATTGGAATCGTCAGAACCTAAATTTGGCCAAAGGAAATCTTGACCAGATAGAAGAAATCCTTTCTCCATCCTTAGGGTATCCCTTGCACCTAATCCCACGGGACAAATACCATATTTCTCTCCACCCAAAAGGAGTGCTTCCCAGAGGTTTTCTACCTGATTGTTGGGAACAAAAATCTCTACTCCCCTTTCCCCAGTGTAACCTGTGCCTTGAATCCATCCAGTAATTCCATGATTATTATTGGAAATCGATTGACCTCGGAAATGCTTCACCGCATTTTCTGGCCCAAGCACCTCTTCAATGATAGAAATTGATTTGGGCCCCTGAAGGGCTAAGATTGAAGTCTCTTCAGATAGATCATCTAGGATAATTGTTCCGTCTTCAGGCAGATGGGAATGAAACCAATCTGACATTACTTTAATCATACTTGCATTTGGCACACCTAAGATAGATATCTCAGATTCATTTGAGCAACCTTTCAATCCTGTATTAATTACGGATTCCCTATCTGTAACAGCGAAAATCATGTCATCAATTATGATTCCATCGTCATCAAGAAAATGTGTGTACGCACAACGCCCCACCTCTAGGTGCTCGACACGCTGAGTTGCAAGAGTTTGCAACCACTCCCTTACACCATCACCAGAAAATCGGAAAAAGCCCATGTGAGATACATCAAATAAACCTGCATTTTGTCTCGTATTTAGGTGTTCATCCATCATTGAAGAATACCAAATAGGTAGTTCGAACCCGTGAAAATCTACTATATTACCGCCCCATCTCTTGTGCGCTTCATAAAGCGCAGTCCTGACAAGCTCACCTGACATCAAGGCAGCGGAATCGATGCCGGTTTTCAATAATAGTGGCAATAAGCAGATGAAATTATCAGAGTAATCATCAAAGAGCGCCACTAACGGGCGTAGTGCATGCAAGAACAACCAGTCAATGAGCCAATTCTAGGATATGCCCCTGGGAGCGAAGAGAGAAGAGCATTACAATCCGAGTTGGATCGGCAAATGTCTGAAATTGTTGAAATCCCATGTATCATCAACGGTGAGAAGGTGTTCACCGGGAATATTGCGACGCAGGTAATTCCACACAAACACGGTCATGTCATCGCCAATGTGCATCTTGCAGGCAAGCCAGAGATTGCCGCGGCCTGTCAAGCGGCCATCGATGCACAGGCCGCTTGGATCGACATGGGGTTGGAGGCGCGCTGCGCCATCTTTGAGCGCTGTGCGGATATGCTCGCAGGAAATTGGCGAATGAAGGTGAATGCATCCACAATGCTGAATCAGAGCAAAACGGCATTTCAGGCCGAGATTGATTCGGCTTGCGAACTGATTGATTTCTGGAATTTCAACTGTTACTATGCACGTCAGTTCCACGATAAATATCAGCCACTGGTCTCCCCGGATGGCGTCAACAACAGCACTGAAATTCGCCCACTCGAAGGGTTCGTTTTGGCCATCGCCCCATTCAACTTCAGCAGTATCGCGGCCAATCTACCCAGCGCCCCAGCAATTCTAGGAAACACGGCTGTGTGGAAGCCGAGTCGGAACTCGTATCATTCCAACTACGTATTGATGGAACTGATGATGGAGGCAGGGCTACCTTCAGGTGTCATCAACTTCGTACCGAGTAGTGGCCCAGATATCTCGGATGTCTGCCTGTCGAATCCAGATTTTGCTGGAGTACACTTCACTGGTTCCACCGCCGTGTTTCAGGGACTTTGGCAGCGAATCGGTGAAGCATTGCCCAATCTCAGATCCTATCCACGAATCGTTGGAGAAACCGGAGGCAAGGATTTTGTCGTTGCTCACCCGGACTGTGATGAGCAGGGGTTGCTCGTCGCATTGCTGCGTGGATCATTCGAGTATCAAGGGCAGAAGTGCTCAGCCGCCTCACGAGCGTACGTACCCAAGTCGGTATGGGGTCGCATCAGCGGGCCATTGTGTGAAGAGGTGCGGAAGATTACGATGGGTGATGCTCGAGATTTCACCAACTTCATGACCGCTGTCATTGACCAGCGAGCCTTCGATAAGATCAGTGGATATATCGAGAGAGCCGAGGCGAGTGATGACTGTGAGGTAATCGTAGGCGGCGGTTTCGACGACAGTGTAGGCTGGTTCATCGAACCGACAATCATTGTCTCAAGTGATCCGAATTACGAATCGATGGTCGAGGAGATCTTCGGACCTGTACTCACGGTTTTCGTTTACGAAGATGATGATTTTAATGGTGTCCTGAAGATGTGTGATGGTGCCAGCCCCTATGCACTCACAGGTTCCATCTTCGCAACACAAGAGGCTGACATTGAAACCGCATTCAAGGCACTACGATTCACCGCTGGTAATTTCTACATCAACGACAAGCCAACCGGTGCCGTGGTCGCGCAGCAGCCCTTCGGAGGCGCCAGAGCCTCTGGAACCAATGACAAGGCTGGTGGGCCACTGAACCTGTTGCGTTGGATTAGCCCACGAAGTGTAAAACATACATTGGACATTCCGCAAGACTGGGGCTATCCGTTTCTAGCACCCGACGAGGAGACTGGAACATGACTTTAACAATATCATCGGATGGCTTACTAGCCTACGGATTGATGATTGGAACTCTCGGTTTCTTCGGATATTTGGGGTATCAAGCAGCCACCAAGAATGAACTCGATCAGGATGCCTATTTGTCCGCTAGAGGAACGCAGAATTGGTTGAGAATTGGTCTCAGCCTTTTCGCATCTGGCATGGGGATTTGGATTCTATTTGGACCTTCAGAAGTAGGATACTATGGCGGTTTCTGGGACGTTGTCGGCTATGCATTGTCTTCAGCCACACCATTCCTATTGCTGGCTTATGTTGGACCGATGATTCGAGAGAGGTTGCCTGAGGGGGTGACGCTGGCCGATTATGTGAGGATGCGAATCGGGAAACCTATGCAAATCTACGTCGGACTCATTTCGGTTGCCTACATGTTCACATTCCTATTTGCAGAATTCACTGCCATCGGTAAGGCGATGGAGATTTTAGGCGATGTGGAGCCACTCGTCCCAATGCTCGCAGTGGCCACTGTGACTGCCGCATATACAGCCTATGGGGGGCTCCCTGCATCACTGAGAACAGATAGATGGCAAGCATGGGTTGTCATCTGGCTCATTGTTGTCCTAATGCTCATTCTGTTTGGGGGTGACCTCAGTTCACTCATATCTGATGCGAAGGCGTACAATCCCGAGGATGATTGGAGCATCGGCAGCATGTCTTACATGGATTCATTCACATCGGGACTGGCGCTAGTAATCGCCATCACTGCGGCTGAGATGTTCTCCCAAGGGAACTGGCAGCGAGCTTGGGCCTCAGAGGATAATGAATCACTGAAGAAGGGAGCGTTACTCGCGGCCGGATTGGTGCTTCCACTCGTCTTCGTGATGGGTGTCCTAGGTACTGTCGTTGCAGGACAAGGCGCGGTTGCCGACCCCTCTGCAGCCTTCTTTGAACTCATCAAGGACGCCCATATTCTTCTCATCGCAGCCTTCATCGTGTTGGGAATTGCACTGGTATGCTCTAGTGTGGACACTCTACAAAACGCCATAGTGGCTTCGATTTCCAGAGACCTTGCGGATGGGAACATGGATCTCAAGCAGGCCCGAATCGCAACTCTAGCAATGATTCCAGTTGCAATTTATCTCGCCTCGACCATGGACGCACTGAGCGTGTTCGAAATATTCCTCGTGGCTGATTTGTTGGCCACAGCAACAGTACTTCCGGTGTTCCTCACACTGTGGGGGAAAATCGATTCACGCGCCTCTCTCATTGGTGCAATATGTGGGCTGCTATCTGTGGTGGTTTACGGTATTTATACTGTAGATTTAGGTACTGGAATTGGATATCTGACATCTCCAACGAATGAATACGGATTGGCCAATCTTGAGGTCTTCTTGTCGGCTCTAATCGGCTCAGGTGTTGTAACAATAGCACTGTCGTTTGCCCTGCCCCCTCAACCAAATGGAGTTACAGAAGAAGAATGATGTGATTAAATCAATCATCAGAATCAATGTATGCTCGTCCTTCAGCATCAACATCAGATTTTCTCATTTCACCAAGTTGTCTAACGACCTCCTTGTGGACCTCTCCGTCTTTGCTTGATTTTGCAATGTCTGCTAAAGTATCAACTATCTTGTCGGAACCTGATTTTGATGACTCAAGCCTTGCTTGCTCTCGATCAGCCTCAAGAGCCATGCGCTCTTTCTTTCTGGCTTGCACTTCAGCGAATAAGTCCATTGCCACCTCCGCCTTACTTCTCTCTGCTTCATTTTGCAAATCAATGACCTTCTTCTCAGTTTCGAGTTTAACTCTGGTCAATTCGGCTTCATGGTGAGCATTTCTCAACTCCTCACTACGTTGAGCATCTAGTTGTGCAGACTGAAGTTGATTGATTTGGTTCCAACGCGCCATATCAAGTTCTCCTGAAGATTTGATTTTGGCTAACTCCAACTCAACCTTGGCACGTTCCTCTGCTACCACGCCTGACATATTTAGACGAGCTTGAAGTTCTGCCTGTCGCATATTATGGGAAAGTATCCTCTCCATTTCTGTAGCCTCCCTCTCCTCAATGATTGAATTTTTCATTGCTAGGTTCTCGAGGTCTGCTTGCATCTTCAACAATTGTTCTGCTTCAGTCTGGTTCCAAGTCACAAACACATTATCAAATGTCAAGCCAAATGATGATACTGTTGCCCTCATTGACACCCTCAACTCGGCCATCAAATCATCGGTAACTTCAGGAGTCCTTAGGGACTCAAGTGTTTGACCTTTAATCATTGGATTAAGATTTGCTTGGATCTCTTTCTCTAAAATTTCAGCTAGCGTTCCAGCTGTGATTTCCATCTGACCTTTTGCAGGAAGTTGAAGCATTTTCGGTGCTTGCTCACGAGTGATGCTTAATCTAATATTAATCATTCCAACCGCCGGTTGTCCATCACTAGTCTGGGTGTTTATGCGGAGCAATAAATCGTGAGGACCCAAGAAAACAAAGAGAAAGGTTCGCTTTGGGTTTCCTCGGCCGAACATCCTTGAAAGAAGGCCTGCCTTTGGATTGACTTCCATATGTTGCTGAGTTGCCACACCAGCAATTTTTCCATCTTCAACTACCACACATGCTTCGTTTGGTTTTAGTGTAACCATTGAGCCATCTGGAACATCACGATCGTGTATATATCTAGCAATTACCGCAGGACTGTTTCTCCATCTAAAACTATTTTCTGACATCTTTTCACCTCTTGACTAAACCATCTATGTACATATTTCTCTCTCGGAAATGGTTACGAGCACGCCCAATCCTATCATGAACTAAACCTGCCATGGTATTGAGTTCTCCCTCATCTCCAATAGTTCGTAACGATTCTAGTAATAAATTAGCATCCCTAGTTGCTTCTACTAGTAAATTCAGTGTTGAAAGATCGTGATTTACTAATTTCTTCTGTACCTTCTTGGAGAGCTTACCCACATCTACATGAATAGTTCTAGGGGACCCTGTGACTGAATATTGGGCATCATCGCCGATTCCAGTGATGGTAGCAAAAATTTCATCACAAGAACTCCTCAATTCCCTCATACCACTTTTATGTGAATGCGCGTGAATTCTTTCAAAATGATCTTGAAGCATTGATGACCTACGGCGAATTTCTTCACACACCGCCTTATCTGATTTAATGAACTTCCCCTTGTCATATCCATCAAATGCAGTTACTAACATCCTCACCCCATTAATTGCGGCAGGCAGAGCAAGTGAAGTAGCGTCCACAGTAATCTAGAATGATTGATGATATGCTCGTTATTGATTGTTACCCCCTGCTGTTAAAATTTAATCTCCTGAAGAATTCAAAAATGGAAAACAGTTAGAGTCAAGATTGAAGGAGGGACTTGAACTCCAACTATGCGTGAACCCGAGAGAACTACTTGCTAAACCATTGCCAATTATGCGTCACACCTGGTCTCGACGTGGATGGCTAGGGGGGCGCTGGTTATACGTGGAGATATTTATTTGGGGACTTGTTGGAGTTGCTGGAATATACTTCACAATCAATCACCTGATTGCCAATTTCGGTTCATATGGTTGGAGCCCAGAAATTTCCCTTGATAGTAAAATCCCCCCAGTAGCATGGATGATTATACCATACATTTCCCTCTATCTCCTAACTCCAGGAGCGATTTTTCTTCATCCCAGTACAGACCGAGGTAGAATGGAATTGATTCTCGCACTGCAAGGAGTTGTTCTATTAACAGCATTTCACGGAATTTTTTTCGTACTTTTCCCAGCAGATATTGCATTGAGAGACCAATTACCAGCAGAAATATTGGCTTACGAGGGGATTTTTGGAAGAATGTTTGAGATTATTCACACTATTGACAATCCTACAAACGCATGGCCTAGTCTGCATGTAACTCTGAGTTATGTTTTGTGTAGGGTGATTACAATTTGGCTAGACAGAGACTACGCTGAAACCTCATGGGGAAAACCTCTCAAATGGATTCTATGGATTAATTGGGTCCTTCTATGTGCCAGCATCCTAACCACGAAGCAGCACTTTATGTTCGACCTCATCACAGGTCTTACACTTGCTTTTAGTTGGTGGTGGCTCATTGAACCTGGCTTCTCTAGAGTGGCCAGCACGCATGATTCCGAAATAGGTTCGATCTTCGAGTGAATCAACTATAGACAACAGCTACGGCCTCATGAGGACCCATAAACAGTAGAGCCATTGGAGTCAACATCGTTGACAGGCCAAAGCCTGCTGAGACCGTCAGCGCTGCTGCCAAGAAGGCGGCAGCTAAGGTTGAGGCTGAGAAAGCCCGCGTGATGGAGGAGCAGCAAT
>PBPH01000039.1 GCA_002725475.1 Methanobacteriota archaeon
CGCAAATCAGCTATGAGAATCATGTGTGAAGAGCAGCGCCACGGGTGGCAGATGGCTTATGTTCTGTGCAATTATTTTGGAGACCATGGAATCCGAGAAGCGCAGAAACTTCTAGAGCGCAACTCATCGGCGAATCCAATTCGAGGCGAGGAAGATCGCCCGCGATTACTGGGCTCATTCAATGAACCAATAGACCACTGGCTTGATTTCTTCATGTTCACTCATTTCATCGATAGAGATGGTAAGTTTCAACTTAAGATGCTCTCGACCTCTTCTTTCAAGCCCCTAGCTGCAAGCATGGGGCCGATGCTTAAGGAGGAGTCATTCCATTTGGGGACTGGCGCCAACGGTATTCGAAGAATCGTTACTCAAGGAGTTATTCCTTGTGCCCTCATTCAAAAGTACGTCAACAAGTGGGTTAGTACCGGTCTTGATTTGTTTGGAGTAGATGAATCAACATCTGCACAATGGGCATATGTATACGGAATCAAAGGAAGATATGACGAACGGGAAGCTGATGAGCCTGCTGATCGAGATCACCTTAATGAGGCAAGTAGGATGCTTTACTTTGAGGAACTAAACAAGGAGATGGAACGCATCAACGCTCGCCGCAAAGAGGGAGAGCCTGCACTATTCATCCCATCCGATAAGTTCAACCGCAGCGTTGGTAAGTTCCAAGGAAAAAGGCACGACCTGAAGGGCAATCCATTCGAGGGTAATGATAAGGAATGGGAACAGTATCTAGATGAAGCACTACCTAATGATGAGGATGAGGCTCAACTTAAGGAATATTTCAAGGAAGAGTGGATACAGTACCGCGAGTGGAAGGACTGAACTTCTACGGTCTAAAGGTGGTGATGACATTCAGGCACACGCCCTGCTAAGCATTGACCGAGAAAGGCTCCGTCCGTTTTTTGAGAGGGTTCCTGAATTGTTTGAGCAACACCACCTACATGAATCGGAGGATCCTACCGGGTACGAGGAATTGCTTTACCGAGTCTACAGACCTTACACTAGTGGAATGCTTGACATGATAGATGAATGGATGGGGCATGGCCATCGTACTTGGCACTCAGATGTAGAACGAGAGGTTATGCTAATGCTGTATGCTATTCGCTATCCAGACACTTTGCTTCTTGAGAGCCTCTCCGATGAAACTGATTTGGACATCAGACGAATTTCAGGCTATCTCCACTTCATGAAGCATACCTACTCTATTTGGGATGAGGATACTAGAAAGGGGCTTGAAAAGTTAGGAATTATGATTCCCTCATCCGATAAGGCAGATCCTTTCATCTATGGTGCTTATATTTCTGCAATTGAACTATTGAAAGATTTGGCCCCTTACTACTCTTTCATGGAGCATGATGTCCCAAGGCAACGTCTCTTCCAGGCCGCTCTTGCTGCCTATGGTAGGGAGGGTTGAAAATGCCAATTGAGAAGGTGGCTGTAATAGGGGCCGGAACCATGGGTTCAGGAATTGCTCAAGTTTGTGCTCAAGTTGGTTGGGAAACTAGACTTTTCGATGCTTTCCCAGAGGGTTTGGAAGCAGGAATGTCTCGAATAGATGCATTTTGGGACAAGGGTATTGCACGTGGTAAAACCACCCCTGAACAGAAAGATGAATGGACATCTAATCTTCATCCCACCTCTGATATGGTAAGTGCTGTCAGAGATGCTGACATGGTAATTGAAGCGGTTCCAGAAGTACTCCAAATCAAAGCTAGAGTATTTCATGTCCTAGGTGAAGAGACAAAAGAGGATTGTCTCTTGGCAACAAATACTTCCTCTCTTCCGATTACTGACATTGCGGCTGCGTCTGGTCGGCCCGACAGAGTAATTGGAATGCATTTTTTTAACCCTGTTCCAATAATGAAACTACTTGAATTAATAAAACACGATTTATGTTCTGAAGAGACTATTTCCTTAGCAACATCAGCAGGTGAAGCGATGGGGAAAACAACAATTCTGGTGAAAGATGTGCCTGGATTTGCAACAAGCAGACTTGGCGTTGCACTAGGAAACGAGGCAATAAGAATGTTAGCTGAAGGGGTTGCAAGTGCTAATGATATTGATACTGCAATGAAACTGGGTTATAATCATCCGATGGGACCCCTCGAATTATCAGATTTAGTTGGTCTAGATGTCCGACGTGATATCTTAAACCATCTTGCTGAAGCTTTTGATGATGATTCTTACCGGCCACATGAGTTACTAGAAAAATTGGTTGCCGAAGGAGATTTGGGGAAGAAAAGTGGAAAGGGGATTTATGATTGGTCTTCTGGAGAAAAAAGTGAGCGGACTTTCTAATTCAATGATTAATCAAATTTGAACGTCGTTGGGATTTAGATCCCAACATGGATTTTCTAATTTTGAATCATTTAGAAATGGAATTACCTCATCGAGTAATTTAGGAATATCCACAGACCAAATTGTTCCGAAAAATGGTAATTCAGGGGTGCCAAGTTTGTCGGTAAGTTTGCCCCACATGTTATTTATTCCTCTTGGGTTTTGTCGTTCATATTGAAACATCAGTGCAGTGACCTGAATCAAGCCTTGAATTCCAAGAATGAATTTGATATTTACCTCTCTAGCTTTGAGTGATTTCCACATTTCTTCCCAACCCTCATGAGCGTGCCAGTATCGACCTAAATTGAATTCAGATACACCATCATCTAGATGCCCTTGTTCCTTTTCAGTTAGCGGACAGCCTTCATCCATAATGCCACCCCCTGAACTATTTTTTCTGAAGGAACTCGTTGACTCCTTGAGAAAACTCCTCAGTTTGACTTGCTGCAACAATTCTTTCTTGTTCTTCCTTTAGTTGAACCGAGAAAATATTGTAGGATTGTGATTCAAGTAACTGTTTCGTACCGCCCCTACTAGCCCTTGCCCATTTACCCCATTCTTTTGCTACATCTATTGCTCGATCAACTAGATTTTCAGGATTTGTCACTTCATCAATTGCGCCATGTTCTAATGCATCAATTGACGACCAAGTTTCATTTTCAAAGAAGAATCTGCGTGACCTTTGCTCACCCACTAATCTTGGCAATAGCCATGTTGTTCCACCATCAGGACTCAATCCCAGGGGAAAAAAAGCAGCCGCAAGTTTAGCACCTGAACTAGCAACACGATAATCTGCAGATAATGCCAACCCTAGGCCACCCCCTGCTGCTGCACCATTTATCGCCGCAACATAGACTGTGTCTGACTGTCTAATTTTTACTAGCAATGGATGAAGGATATCAGTAAGGCCACTAACCAAATCTGCTATTGTACCATCATCATAGCAAGAACGGAATTCATTAATGTCAGCACCAGCACAGAAAAATTTCCCGGAACCTGTCAGAACATAGGCAGAAATTTCATCATCATCAATCAGTGAATAAAGAGTTTCAGAAATTTGTTTTATTGATTTGATACTGAATGCATTTTGTGCGGATTCTGCTAACAGAGTTACCACTGCCACCCCGCCAGGTAGCCTCTCGACGTTCACTCCCACGGCTCCCCGTCCGAGTCATACCTCTTAAGTGCATGAATCTGTTAGAGATGGCTAGGTGGTACGATTCATGATGCAACGCGGACAGTTATACATCAATGGTGAATGGGTTTCTCCAGATGGAAAAGGAACAATCGATGTGATTAATCCTTCAACTGAAGAGGTAATTGGTTCAGTGCCGGTTTCTTCAAGAACTGATGTTGATTTGGCGGTTGCGGCAGCCAAAGCAGCATTTCCCACGTGGTCAAAAAGTAGTATTGAAGAAAGATCTAATTTTTTGAATGCCATTTCTGCCGCATTAAAGGAAAGAGGAGAGGAACTCGCCCAACTCATTACTGCTGAAGTTGGAACACCGATTGGATACAGTAGAATGGCTATGGTTGGCACCCCTCGTGTAGTTTCAAGATCGTATGCTAAAATTCTAGAGGAATTTAGTTGGGAAGAAGAAATTCGCAATTCCTTAGTAGTTAAGGAGCCTGTTGGAGTTTGTGCATTCATAACACCATGGAATTTTCCATTGCACCAAATAATAGGCAAGGTTGCTCCAGCAATTGCTGCAGGTTGTACCATGGTTCTCAAACCATCCAAAGAAGCACCTCTAAATGCCTTCATTCTAGCTGATATAATTGATGAAATCGGCTTACCTGCTGGTGTTTTCAATCTAGTTAGTGGCCATGGATCAGAGGCTGGCGAACATCTTTCGGGTCATTCAGATGTTGACATGGTATCATTCACCGGATCTACTGCAGCAGGTATTAGAGTCAGTCAGATCTCTGCACCGACCGTTAAACGAGTTACACTTGAATTGGGTGGAAAAAGTGCAAATGTAATCCTCAGAGATGCTGATATTGCAAGGGCTGCAAAAAATTCTGTAGGGGCTTGTTTTGCTAATTCTGGGCAAACCTGTTCGGCTCTAACACGATTAATTGTACCAGCAGAAAACCGGGATGAAATTGTTGAAATTATTTCATCTCGAGTTGCAGGTTACACTGCTGGCGATCCTTTAGATGAGGCTGTTCGTTGTGGCCCAATGGCTTCAGCAAGACAGCAAACCAGCGTGTCTGAGTATATTCAAAGTGGAATTGATGAGG
The DNA here is from genome assembly GCA_002725475.1 of Methanobacteriota archaeon. Taxonomy (GTDB): domain Archaea; phylum Thermoplasmatota; class Poseidoniia; order Poseidoniales; family Thalassarchaeaceae; genus MGIIb-Q1. The sequence continues at coordinate 4,594 of PBPH01000039.1, forward strand.
GTGCAACCCTAATCGCTGGAGGTATTGGGATTCCTGAGGGTATTGACAAAGGGTTTTTCGTACGTCCAACAGCTTTTGCTGATGTGACTCCTGAGATGAGGATTTGGAATGAAGAGGTGTTTGGTCCCCTTTTGGTTATTGCAACATACGAAACTGAAGATGAAGCACTAGAACTAGCAAATGATTCGGAATATGGCCTTTCTGGTGGTGTTTGGTCCATGGACGAAGAACGGGCTATGGACTTCGCACGACAAATGAGAACTGGCCAGGTTAGTATTAATGGGGGTCATTTCAACATTTCAGCTCCTTTCGGGGGTTACAAAATGTCAGGTAATGGTAGAGAACTCGGGCTTCACGGACTAGAAGAATTCCTAGAATTGAAGGCAATTCAGCGTTGAAGCGAAAAGCGTCATTAGGGGATTGGAATTTTCCATTGTCAGGGGGAGATGGTTTTGAGTGAGGCAGAAAGTAAAAGAGCGCCTCGCCTAGTTTTGATTTCTGGAGTAGCTGGTGCTGGAAAATCGACCCTAGCAAAACAAATTGCTATTGGACTCGAATTTGATAGAATTGCTAGTACTGACACAATTCGAGAGGTGCTTAGGACCGCATCTAACCCTACTGAAAATCCAGCCCTCCATCGTTCTACTTTCTCTCAGGGATCTACAGGTGATGCAAATACCGATTGGTTAGATGCTAGCGCAGCAGTAGAATCCGGTATCGAGGCTGTTATTTCTCGCGCACGTAGAGAAGGAATAGACATCATTGCAGAAGGAGCACATATTATCCCATCTAATAGAATTCTAAACGAGTGGAGAGAGCAAGGAGGGGTAGCTATCGGAATTACTCTTACCATCGATAATGAAACCGTTCATGAAGAACGAATTGTTGAAAGAGAGGCTCATTCCCATCGCGGTTCTTCTAGATATTTGGCCTCCTTCCATAGAATTAGAAACATTCAATCAGGACTAATTACTCGGGCGAAAGGAGCCGGTTGGAAAATTATTGATACCCATCTACACACTGACAATTTAGAGAAAATACGACAATGGCTCGATGAAGAATGGTATCGCACAAGGTGAAGAAATGTCAGAACTAGGACCTGAACCCGAATATAGATACTTAGTTAGTTTCATTATTCCAATTTCAGCCATAATTGGAAACTATGTTGGAGGATATTATTCGGCTTCTGCAATCATCATCGCTCTCGGAATTTTCCCGCTATTAGATCATATTTCTGGACAAATTCCCGAACCTAGACCATCCCGTAATAATAGTAAATTATTGGTTGCAATGCTATATGCTCATGGAATAATTAATCCAATAATTATTCTATCCTTTGGATATCGAATTTTCCTAGATGGATTTACCGATACTTTTTGGTTGGCTGGTTTGTCAACAGGGATGGCAACTGGTATTTCTGGAATATTAGTAGGCCATGAACTAGGTCATACAAAACCGCGTTCATTTGGTTGGTGGCTAGCAAGAATCAACTTATATCTCGCATTCTATGGACATTTTACCACTGAACACAATTACAATCATCACAAAAATGTGGCTACTGAAAAGGATCCAGTAAGCGCCCCCCTTGGCCGAGGTTTGTGGTTACATATGCTATATTGTATTCCTGGACAGTATGTAAGTTCATGGAATATTGAAAAGAAAAGAGCAATGAAAAGAGAGAAGAACACATTCTTTCTATTCAATCCAATAGTTTTGGTAGTAATAATTGAAGTATTATTTTTCATATCTGTTTGGTTTATGATTAACCAAATTGTTGCTTTGGCCATTCTTTATCAAGCCGTTGTTAGTATCTTTTTGCTTGAATATGTAAATTACATTCGACACTATGGCCTTCGAAGAGAAGTAAACGAAAGGCAAACAGAAGCCCATTCATGGCAAACAGAAAAGAGGTTGAGTCGGTGGGCATTATTTGAACTGACTAGACACCCTGCACACCACTTAGAAGCTAGTTTGCCATTTTGGAAACTACAACCATATGAAGATGCGCCCTCACTACCTTCTGGCTACTTCGCTATTTTTTGGCCCTGCCTAATCCCACCCATATGGAAGAGGATGATGGATAAGCGAATCCCGCAAGAAACCTAGTTAAAATTTCAAATTCAAGAATAATAAAATATTGCCGCCCTCTCGAAAATTTATGGATTTGACAACAATTGAAATTGTTCGTATATCGGTTGGCCTAGTAATTTTGGCTTATGTTGGATACTGTATAATCAATCAGAAGGTTTGGCTACGAGGGCCTATTGGTTTGTTCAGTAAGACATATGCTTGGGGGGCCAAAGAGGAAAATCCATCTGTTTTCATGTTGCATGTAATAGCAGGTTCAGCATTTGGAATTTGGTTGGTTGCAATGCCCTTCTTTTTCTAAATCACTAAACAGCCTGGTCAATCGTTGCTTCAAAATAACTCATTTGTAATCTAGCATGCCTATCTGCAATACCTACATCACAAGTAACAGTGAAGACTCCACTATTGTTCGTCACGCTAATTTGGTTAAGTATAATTTCTACACCCCTATGTTCCCCATGACGCATTAAATCAGAAGCCGTTGAATTTGCAGCGGCATCTACTGAGGTTTGCCAATCCGCCCCATCGGAAATGAAAGCCGAACTTCTATTCTCAATCAATGATTGCCATACATCAGAAAATGATTCTGTTACTTGAATGACTTCTTCTGTCCCAGGATCGTAGGGGTCCCCTAAACCTGCAACAGATACACCGAACCAAGCCATGGATAAAAGAGAAAGCATCAGAACAATTCCAGTCGCCAGTAACATCTGACCACCTTCATCGCGAATTATAACCATCAAACACCCCCCCCAACATACCACACTTGTAGGGTAACTGTCCAGATATTTCCGCCATCTGTAACTAGTTGGTGAACGCTCATTGTTCTTCCAATTGGAGTACTCCCTAGTCCATGTCTAGAGATATCCCCTTCATTTTTCGCCACCCAACAATTACCCTGAACTGAATCTGGTAATCCATTTAATAGAGAATCACAAGCAACTTGTAAATCACCTTCAGATAGTAACTCCGACAATCTATTTGTGTGATTTGTAGAATCAACTGCATCGAATCCCATCTCTTGAACAAATGCATCTTCTGCAGCAAGGTGAAGTTGACCATCTGAAGAAGAAGAAACTGGATCTGGAATCTGAAGTTGTAGAATAAAAGTTGCAGACATGAAGAAAAGCCAGAACAATGTTAGCATCTCTAAAACATGTACTTGAGCACGGAAATCTGGGGAAACCTGACGGTGTTGCATTTACTCATCACCCTGGAATGAAAGTCCCGAGAGCCGGATTCAACCCCATATCACCTTGGATACCCAGCAAGTCTGGTGAGAATGCTACCAGATTGAATGCTAGAATTGCCATTATGAGCATCATGCCTGCGTGTTTCATCCCACTAGAAAGTCTCCCAGTAGCCATTAGTCCAGCCATTGCACCATTACCAAGAGCTTGGGCACTTACTCCGTAAAAGAATACAACCAAGAAAAAGAGGGGATCAATTGCGCGAATTACCATGTTACCAATTTGAGCACTATCATCTCCTGAATTGGATGAGGCAATTGCTGGAATGAAAACCTTAGCCAAAACAACAATAACACCTAGGAAAACGAAGTAAGATGTCCAAATAACAGCAATATAAGATGCAATTGCTCTCTCTCTTTCACCTTCTAGAAATTTGATTTCACGGCTGTCATTGGCTGCTGTAACTAAGATATCTGAAATCTTACCTCCTGCCTTATTTGCTTCGCCAATGAGACTAATTGCACGTTTAACTAGAGGAGTACCCACCCTTTCTGAAAAGAGAACGATTACATCCCCAAATGCAACCCCCCAAGAGAGTTGTTGGGCCATTTTATTTACCTCTTGATTCAAAGCCCCGTACTCTGAATTGGCCAGCGTTCTAACAGCCAAAGTCATTGACAAACCTCCTTTCCAATATTCTGCTAAATCACGAAGGAAATCAGGGAATTTTTCTTCAATCGCGTCAATCTTTTTCATCTGCCTATCCCAATACAAAGCGCCCGGGAAGGCAATTAGAACAAATCCATACCCGAACCAATTGATGAAGATAAATGGACGTAGATTGACGGGCCCCAAGTTAACTTCAGGGCCAATAAATTGTGAAGCATTGTTCATCCAGTCAGGAATGCCGTCATATGAATCAACCTCTACTGTCAATGTGAATTCATTCATTCTAGGGAGTGAGCGATCAAACTTCAACCAAACCTCCCACCCTTCACTCTGAGCTGCATTCCCAATGCTCAATGAGCAATCATCCTGATTAGTAATTGCTGAAACTGTGTGTTCTATACCCATGCTAGTTGCGCCCGATGAGGGTTCCCAAATGGTAAGAGTGAATGGGAAATCTTGATCCGCAGATGCATGACAACTGACCCTCATTTCTTGGGGTGGATGCGATAGCGTCCCTAATCGTAATTCATCAATTCCTGGGACATCAAATCGCTGCCCCAATCCAGGTCCTTTCACATTCTCCCATCCGAGCGACATTGTTTGAGTTGCTGCCCTTTCCTTAGTCCAAAAGCAACTTTCATTTTGAGAATAATCTGGAGATGGGCCATTTGGATCAAAACCACAAGCCGTATTGATGAATACTGGATTCCCATTAGCAGGAGCAGGGGCTAAAACACCGAAAACTAGTGAAGCATTAGTAGCCCAAAATGCTAGTGACAGTAATCCAAGAAACACTCCAAGTATGGTTATTGTAAGGAAATTTCTACGTGTGCTGTCGTCCTTTGGAAGATCGAGTTTGACGCGAATCTTTCCTTTTTTCTTCCTAGCCATTTCTTCACCAATGATTACATTTCCATCTCTTTACTCATCATCCAAACCAGAATACTGTAAGCAATATGAATTACTGGTAGAACACCTAATACTACCAGATAAACCATCCCTTCAGAAAGTTCTGAACCTGCACCAGACACCCAAAACATGATGACCAGCATCACAATTAGGAAAAGAGGCATCGCCACAGCAACAACAACATATGATTCTGCCATCATAGCCAGAGTTTCTAGGAACACACCTAGCCTGATTCTATTTTCACGCATGTAGTGCTCAGCCCTATTGAGGAAGTAAATCTTCAAGTTTCCTCCCGACTGTAATGTCCCCACCATCCCTTGAAAGAATTCTGAAACCCAAGGAGATGCTGCACGATTAACGGATAATTTGATGGCTGAAACCAAATCCATTCCAAGAAGAGTGATATCTCGGTATATCATTGCTGAATCATAGGAAATATTGCCGTAAATTTCTTGATTGACTGCTAAAGATTTGAAAATCTTTGAAGGTGTTGCATTAGCTGCTGACATTGCAGCAGTATATGATGCAGCATAAGGTAGGTACTTCTCGAGTTCCTCAGAACGTTCTTGTTTCTGGCGCTCTGCACCATTCATGAAATGGCGGTATGCCATTGTCGGCCCAATAAGACCACAGAAAAATATGAGTCCATATCGGGCAAGCGCTGAAATTTCTTTTGTTGCATAGTGGGGGCAACCACCATATGCAACCCAAACACCATCTAGACCTTCGCCACCCCAGTTAAGATTAGGATTGATGTCATTGGGATGCCAAAACGCCCATTCAATACACGGTAGCACCGTGTCCGGATCCTGCATATTTTCCCATAAGGCAAATGCTCCGATTTCAGGGAATAATGCAATTGTGAGAATGCCTATAAAAATTATCAGAGATACGACTGTACTCATGATGGCAGTTGCCTTGTAAACTTCTGGCATGATTCTAATATCTGCCTGTAGCAATGTCTTTTGCAATTCTTTGTCTTCTCTAGTCTTCTTTCGAAGTAAGCGCCCAAGGAAAAGGTTCGAAAAACGCTGCCAGCCAGTTAGAGTCATACCCTCAAACCGCTTTTTATTGGATTCTTCCGCCTTTTTGGCCATCCAATCAACCCCTCACTGAAGACCATCAACTCTTGCTAAAACCGCTTGTGGCCTTACATAGTACTCGGTAATAATCTGTGCAACTTGATCGGAACGACGTATGTCGTTCAATACCATCCAATCAAGAATCCTTTTTCTTGTTCGTAACTCATCCCTCATTCTTTCCTGAGAAAAATTAATTTTTACCATTATTTTCTCTAGAACATAAGACTTGCCGCTAAAGTCGTAGTCGTCCTTGGCCGGATCCCACTTGAAAACCTCGTTAGTAATTACTTCAAGACTATGAGGATCTACACCCACTATTTCTACAACTTGCTTAGTTCTTCTAACACGGCGTCCATTAATCCTAGTTTGCATCTGAATAGAACATGCTTCAAGAGCAGGTAAAAGAACACGTGGAATATCAATCGGTTTATTCTCAAGTCGGTGAACGAGTGAGGGTACCGAATCAGCGTGAACTGTTGAATATGAACAGTGCCCTGTTGCCATTGCTTGAAACAAAACATAAGCTTCAGCACCACGAATTTCCCCCACAATGATATATTCTGGGCGCTCTCTAAGAGCCGCTTTCAATAATTCGAATTCTCCAATAACACCGTCATCTGATTCCCCACCAAAACCTTGGCGAGTTAAACCAGGAATCCAATTTGGTTGAGGGATATTCACTTCTCTAGTTGATTCAATACTAACAATTTTCATTTGCCAAGGTATGAAAAGAGCCATTGCGTTTAGTGTGGTAGTTTTTCCGGACGCTGTCCCACCTACAAACAGCATCGATATTCCTTGTTGAAAAGCAATCCACATATAGGCAACCATCAAACTTGTCATTGTTCTAAAAGCAACTATATCACATGGAGAAAATGGGTCTTCTCTAAATCTTCGAATACAGAAAGTTGAGCCCTTTGTTGAAATCTCATATCCTAACTTCATTACGATTCTTGAGCCGTCCATCAACGTTGCATCGAGCAACGGTTCCGCAACTGAAATATGTTTTCCACAACGCTGAGCCAATTTAATTACGAATGATTCCAATTCCTCATCTGTCGGCCAAGCAATTGATGTCTCAACAGACTCAAATTTTCTATGATATGCGAAAATTGGGATATTTGTGCCATCCAGCGATACGTCTTCGACGTTTGCGTCATTCATTAGGACATCCATGCGGCCGTAGCCTAACAAATCTCTTCGCAGATAATAGAAAATCTTGGAACGGGATTTCTTAGAAATTTTCATCCCATAAGATTTGATTATTTGATCCATTGCTGCTCTTAGGTAACCATCAGGATCTGAGTCAATCTCCTCTATATCTGCAGTAAGTGATTTGACGTAAATGTCCATTATTTCATCAAATTGGACCTGTTCCTTCTTATTCAATGGAGGTTCAATTGCTTGATACATTATGTTCAGTGACCTCAAATCACGGACAATTCGAGCAAAGGCATGAGGGGGCAATACAGGGTACTTATCCAAGACCTCATACTGTGCTTGCTGGCGTTGTCTTCGCTGTCTTTTTGGCCGACCACGTTTTTTTCTCGCCATGTCCAAACCTCCGGCTCCGCATTGGCGACCGTTCTCAATTCACTATAACCTTTGGTTATAGATTAGGCAAGTAATGCACACTATTGCAGGAGTCAGTCAGAAGCGTTGACCTCTAACCACTCACCAAACCTTTCTTTCGCATCTTCAAGAGATGACTCATTAACGATAGAATCATCTGAGATTTCAATTAGAATTTCTATCCCCCACTCTAATTCTCTAGCCTCTCTGATATCAAAATCGATGTCACCCCCGTCTTCACCGCGACCCCTCTGAGAAATTCGCTTCTTCCTAATTTCTCTCGATGCAATAATCGAAAGCAAGGAAATATTGTCAATTCTTTCAGAAAAATGGGTATATTCGTCCAATGAACGAATCCCGTCAATGATAATCAATGGTTCAGTATTTAGTACTATAAGAATTTCATTTACTAGTCTTTCAGCAATCACATCTTCCCCAAAAATAGTACGAAGTTGCATCGCAACCCTACCAACATTTTCTGGTGATTCTTTCAAACCACGAGCCGTGACCTCTGCCCTGACCACATCGCCCATTGAAAGTATTGGTATGTTTCTAGCTGCTGCTTGAGAACAGAAAACCCCCTTCCCACTCCCAGGCAGGCCGCAAACTGCCACAACTCTCCCCATCGCCTACCCGAGGGGGCCGAATCAAATAGACTGAACGGATATAATTCCTCAGTTTTCGAAAGGTTTTCTCCCCCACCTTCTGTTTAGCATCATCATGAAAGCAATTCCAAGAAGTGTGAGAATTAGGCTAACAAAAAGTATTCCTCGAAGGCCTTTTCCGGCTGAATTCTCTTCAACTAATACTGCTGTGGTAGCATCTAATCCTTGATCAGAAACCATCTGCCCCCAATTTTCGTAGATTGCCATGTCGCCTTGAGTAAATGAAATTAGGAAAAGTGACAGTAATGGAATAATTGTTCCAATGTAAAACCAAGCCATGATTGAGGTATCAAAAATTGCTTTATTCGGCCTTGGACCCATCAACAACGCTGTCAGGCTAACAATGTAAATTGAATTTGCAATCATAACAATTAGAGCTGCTGGCAATGCCCACATCTGATCAAGAACTTTACCCATTATTATCAAGAAAATAATTGAGATCCATGTTGTGATTAAGAAATAAACTACAATTTTAGCTCTGAGAAGTTGTGGCAGAGTTACTGGAAAGCCATTTAGAAAATCTGGGGAATCCATCCCATTTAGCCATGAATAAAATTGGAAGCCGAAGAAGCCAAGAAATGGAGCATATGAGAGAAGATTGAATGGAATTGGAAAGGATGCAAAATCGACTAACCATGCGAGTAAAAGTAGGAAAAGAAGTGGAACTGCATATGAAATTAGCATCTTTATTAACGTGTTAGAACGCCAAAGATCAACCAAATCTTTTGCCACTAGTAATCTCAACATCCCATTTCCAAGGAAAGGCAGGCGATCCCAAACTGGAGTTAGCAATTCGCTCTTTGCTGAAACATGTATTTCAAAATCATTAGGCACGAGATGAGCACCGATATATGCAAGGAAAAATGATATTGGTATGCAAACAAAAGGAATCCAATGTTGATGAGAAAATTGGTACCACATCCCTGGAATTAATAAACGGATGTCAATCAACTGCAATGCACCTAGAAGCGCAAATCCAATCCCTATAATTGGAATTAAATATGACCAACGACCACCTCTGCTGAATAGAGATGATGCAATGAATGAAATCGCTAATCCTTGGGCTAGCGTGGTTGTCAATGCAAGAAAAACAACTGGTAGAGAACCCCACTCCAATGGAGTCGAAAGAGACACCAGTTGCTCTAGAAATATTCCACAAGCCATCCCTACTATTGCTGGTGTTAGTAGCATTAGAACATAGTAACTGAACTCCTTAGCATAATATGCAAAATAATTGGTCACTAAATCTAATGGTTGAACTGCTGGAGTTGCTAGCAAGTAATTCTTACCACCATCCCTTTGTGATACCATTACTCTGCCAATGAAAGCAAATGAACCCATTGAAAGTGAGAAGGCAAATATTCCACCGTGCATGTAAATTTTTAACTGATTCCAAGAGAAGGCTTGCTGCTCACCACTAGGCCCGATTAGAACCTCTCCTGTCAAATATCGTAACCCAACGGTCATCATCAATGATAGTAAGGCTAACATCACAGGGAAAAGTGCAATATGTCTCTTCTTTGCAAAATCAATATTTTGCCTCCACTCCTCCTTGAACATCATTCGAAATGTGACCCAAAAAGAATCGGAAATCTTTGGTGGCTGATAGTCTGTGAGCAAACTCACTCCTCCTCAGAACCATCCATCGCCTCAATTTCTTCAAACGATGTTCCAACTAGTCGAATGAATACATCTTCAAGTGTCTCTTCACTCTCCTTCAAATCTTGGACTCTGCCTGATGCAAGTACATGTCCCCTGTCAATCACTGCCACTCTTGTGCAGAGCCTTTCTGCCACTTCAAGAATATGGGTGCAAAGGAAAATTGTTCCACCCTCTTCGACTATTTCAAGCAGAAGTTCTCGACACTTCCTCTGATAAATCGGGTCTAAATTTACGAAGGGCTCGTCGAGGAAAAGGAGTTTTGGTTTATGGATAAATGCACCAGCCAACATCACTTTTTGGCGCTGTCCCTTTGAGAGATCTTTACACAGTGTGTTCCTTTTATCTTTTATTCCAAACCAATCTAACCAATATTCAACCTTACTAACAATGTCATCAAGCTTACGTAGCCTAGCAACGAACTCAAGGTATTCAGCAGCAGTAAGGAATGAGGGCGGGCTTTCTGATTCTGGAACAATTCCCACATTTGCCTTTACCATTCTCGGATCTGCTCTGACATTGATTCCAAGGACTTTAGCCCCACCCATACTTGGCCTAAGTTGCCCTGTAAGTAGTTTGATGAATGTTGATTTACCTGCACCATTGGGTCCGAAAACTCCGAAGAACTCGCCAGATGCAACCTTCACATTGAGAGGATGCAAGGCTACAAAGTCTCCAAATGCCTTACCTAAGTCCTTTGCAACCACCAATGGTTCTGGACTATCTGACATTGTGATGCCCCGTCATTCCCCTTTCCATTCGGGCCTTTCACGCTGAAGGAATGCGTTAACTCCAATTTCTTTATCTTCAGTATCAAACATAGCGCAGAACTCATCTCTCTCGAACTTCAAACCTTCTGACATTGGCAACTCTAAAGCCGCTCTAACTGCTCTCTTAGCCACCTTGATAGAGTGAGGAGATTTGCTAGCCAAATTCATGGCAATTCCCATAGTTACTGATTGCAATTCATGAGGTTCGCATATTTTATTTACG
>PBPH01000040.1 GCA_002725475.1 Methanobacteriota archaeon
ATCAGTCAAGCGGCAGGAGATAACGATAACTCTTGGGAACCTGGTGAGTACCTTTTCCTTTCAGAAGGAACTGAAGACATTTGTGATGCAGCAGAATGCTTGATTGAAATTTCAGTCACTCACAATGGACGTACAGTTGCTGGTGATGGGGTGAGTGGCCAAGGAGGAAATGTAGGTGGTAGCAGTAGTACAGGAGGAACTACCACACCTCCACCTGTAATTTCGATACCAACTTTCACCGAACATGCAATTACTACAGATGCCGAAAACACTTGGACAGTCGTCACAGTTGACATGGATGGAGATGGGGATACAGATGTCCTCTATACATCAGTGGTTTATGACAAGGTTGCTTGGTTTGAAAACGATGGTTCAGAGAGTTTCACAGAACATGAAATATCCACTAGCGTTGATGAAGCTACACGTGCAATTGCAGTAGATTTGGATGGTGATGGCGACATGGATGTTCTTGCAGCCTCATATGCTAATACCGGTGCTGATATATCTTGGTTTGAAAATGATGGTTCAGAGAGTTTCACAGCTCATACCATTACTACACAAGCGGATAGAGCGCGTTCTGTCAAAGTTGCAGATGTTGATGGAGATGGAGATTTGGATGTTCTTTCAGCTTCTTATGGTGATGACAAAATAGCGTGGTATGAGAACGATGGTTCAGAGAGTTTCACAGCCCATACCATCACCACCAGTGCTGATGGTGCAGTATCGCTCTTTGTGATTGATGTAGACGGGGATGGTGATATTGATGCACTTTCAGCATCTTCAAATGATCGAGAGATTGCTTGGTATGAAAATGATGGAACTGGAAGCTTCACAACCAACTCGATCCGCATCACTAGTAATACCAACCCCACATCTGTCAGCGCTGCAGATATTGATGGTGACGGAGATATTGATGTACTGTCCACATCTCAACAAGGGGGTGATTTTCTAGTATGGTATGAGAATGATGGTACTTCATCGAGTTTTACCAAACATGAAATAGATTCTAGTTTTTATGGTGCAAGAACAGTTAGTGCGCTAGATTTAGATGGTGATGGTGATATGGATATCCTCTCATCGTCTTCCTCTCAAGATACGGTCGCATGGTATGAGAATGATGGCACAGAGAGTTTTACTTCTCATACCATAACCACCAATGCAAATGGAGTAATGGGCGTCCATGCAGCGGATCTAGATGGTGATGGTGATATTGATGTGTTATCAGCTTCTGAGAGTGATGATAAAATTGCTTGGTATGAGAATAGTTGAAATATGGGTTGAATGAAAATGAAAAAATTTGAGAAAAGAATGAATGATGAAGAGAAGGCAGTAAGTCCCGTAATAGCGACCATTCTGATGGTTGCAATTACGGTGGTTCTTGCGGGAGTGTTGTATGTATGGGCCAATAATTTGGCTAGTGAAGGTACTGATACTACATTAAACACCTTGAACACCTACACTGCAGAGGATGCGGCAGATGAAACGGGGCCGGGAGCAGAAGACACATTGATAAAAATGCAGATGACGGGTAAGGACGAGTTATCTTGGGCATTTGTAAAAATCACAATTTCTATTGGCGACAATGTATTCACATGCAGCGTTCTTGAAGGTGATGATTGTGAGATTAGTCAGGCGGCAGGTGACAATGACAATGTCTGGGAACCTAGCGAATATCTATTTTTGAAGGAAGGCACCGAAGATATCTGTGATGGCACTATTTGTCCGATTACAATTTCAATTACAAATGGTGGCCGTTCTGTTGGTGGCTCGCCTTTGATTTTAGTCGATGGAGCATCTGGCGGTAGCTCTGTTAGCGATAGTTCCAGCACCGGGGGCACTACAGTAACCACGGAATCTTGCTCGGATGTATTTGCAGTAATTGAATCTCAAGATGATGTGTCTAGTTACTCGCATTGTACAGATTTGAGGGCACTTTACCTTCACCAAACAAGTGGAGTAACTGATGTTAGCTTACCTCATCTAGAGAAGATATATCAGTACGCATATTTCCACCAAAATGAAGATTTAGAGACAGTATCCTTACCTAATCTTCAGGAGGTTGAAGAAAATGTTTATTTCCACCAAAATGATGCTCTAGAATCTGTTGATTTATCGAGTCTTGAAGAAGTGGGTAATAACGATGACAACGATGGGGGATATGTCTATTTTTACCATAACTACGCTCTTGAGTCAATCGATCTATCAAGCCTAAAAAAGGTGTATGTAAATGAATATGGAGATCAAGGATATGTCTATTTCGATAACAATGATGAACTTTTATCAATTGATATGTCTAGTCTTGAACATGTAGAAGGCTATCTCTATATCTCAGGCCATGACGTTCTTTCAGATATTGGTTTAACGAGTTCTCTAACTGCGGTTGATGACTATGTGTACATCTACAGCAATCCAGATTTGTGCGTACCTTCATTAGATTGGGACAGTATTTCAGATTCGGTTTCAATGGGTAGCAATGGTGCATGCTGAACCGATTGGTAATCAATGGCACATCTTAATTTACGGCCCTATTGAGGGTGCCCTACTGAGGTGTTGCTGTGGCTGATGTTAGTGAAGAACAAACTGAGGGCAATCCTCTCGATGAGGCGAAATCGCTTTGGAAAATGATTGGCCTTACTGCTTTGACTGCTAGTATGTGTTGTTTTCCAAGTATAGTTTGGGTATTATTCGCTGGCTCTTCAGCAATAGTTGCAGCTGATCAGCTTTCCAATGACTTGTATTATGGAATTGCTCGACCAATACTGTATCTTGTTTCTCTAGGTATGGTATCAATCGGCCTAATCATACATTTTCGTGGTAAAGGAATTTGCACATTTGACGATGCTAAGAGAGAAAGGCAGCGAATAATCAACACCACTCTAGCAGTTTTGACAGCCACATTCTTAATCTATTTTATATGGAATTATATTGTTCTAGAAATAATCGGTATTGCCATAGGATTGCCTTGGGCCGAGTCAGCAATTTGGAAGTAAATTTTCCATTTATTGATTTATCAGAATGAATAGCGGGTCACCACCATGAATGGTGAGTTCCGCATCACAATTAGCAACATTTGAGAGGCCACGAGTTGAGAAAGTGATGTTTTCTCCATTCAATTCCCATTCAGGGCCCAACAGAGTGACGTTTGTTGTTCCAAAACTAAATATTGAAAATGTGCCACTGAGTGATATTTTACCCGAAAAACCGGTTACAAAACGATGGAGAGATGTAGAGGTTAGATTAGCAGTGATATTCAGGCTTTGATCTGCATTAGCAAGTGTCGCAAATCCACCTATCAAGTGATCAAGTCTAGAACCTTCAATTCCATCAACTAGAATTTCATTCCATTCTCTTTCGTGACACAAATTTAGTGCCTTTGCTAAATCGCTTTCAGATTGGCTTCTAAGATGGACAATTTCAGCTCCATTTTCTTTAGCCCATTGTAAATCCTCATCTTTCGCTGAATCTAAGTCCCCAACCACTAATGTAGGAAACTTATTCATCGAGCGTAGATGACGAATTCCCCCATCTACTGCAACGATTTGATTGGCTTTGTCAAAAGAGGCATTCAATCGATCCTTGTCACCGATTTCTCCGGCTCCAATTAGCAGGGCCACCTCTCTAGACACATGTCCTGTAGCGGTTACTGATTTATTCTGTTTGCTTAACTCATTTTACTCACTCACTGATTACTCTTTTACCGAAGTAGGTGCCCCATCGGCCCCATGGGGGCCGCATGTGTGTCCAATGAGAGAAACAATTTACCCCTAGTTTTGGTTCTCCTGATGATTATTGCATCACTTTCTCCACTTGGAATTCAGCAGTATCTTGACAATTCATCATTATCCGAAGATGAGGGCTACTCATCAACAATATCTTTCACAAATGGAAGTGGTTACCAATTTGCTGGCCAAACTGTGGTGATAAATGGTTCAGATTGGCTAGTTGATTCAGACAGGGGTTTGGATGTATGGCAAATTACATCCCTCAACACCTCTCTTTCTTTCGATGGAATCGATCTCACTCAAGATGATCGAGGAAGAGCGCGTGGTTGTATGCATGAATCAGGCGGTGGCATCTGGTTAGCAAAACTAGAGTATGGGGGAGGAACTAGTTTGACTCAAGTTGAGTCTGGAGGTCCAGGCCTGGGCGAGAAATGCTCCATAGCAGTCGACGATCGAGAAAAATCACATATTGCTTATACAAATGAATCGGGTTTTCTGAGAGTTGCATATCAGACATGGGGGGCAAATGGGGGTTCATGGGGATGGAACATTAGGACAATAGAAAATCTAACAACGGTTTCAGAAATTACATTGCATCTTGATTCCCAAGGCGATCAAAATATTCTATGGTTGGATTCCAACAACAGCCTTCATTTATCCACCTACACTACCTGGTGGACTCACACAGATTTGATGCCAGGCACCAGAATCGGTGAAGGATTTGACTCATATCTTGATGATGATGGATCTCTCAACATTTTCTATCGTAATCTCGATAGTATGCAAATTATTCATGGAGTAATGGATACTAATGGCAGTTGGGTCCTTAGCGCCTTAACCGCAGGTGCGGACATTGGCCCCGCTCTTTCTTTTGCCAAAGATTCCAGCACAGGAAATATCCAATATGCTTACTCAACATCATCTTCAACTAATTTGAGAGTAGTTAGAGATCTTAGTGGTCAAGAGAATGGCAGGATTTCACCATCAATTCAAACAATAGCTAGCGGCTCAATTGCTGATGAATACGCAACACAAGCGTTCAACACTCTCGATTTTGATTGTGACGGGATAGAGGATTTGATTGTTAGCAAGCCAGATGCTAATTCCAGTGTTGGTGCAGTCGAAATCTTTTGGGGTTCTACTGCTGGTCTTTCTGTAGTGGCTGATTTCGTCCTTTCAGGCACTGCCGGAGGTGATAGATTTGGTTCGAGTATTGCTAATGCTGGAGATGTTAATGGCGATGGTTGTGAAGATTTGTTAGTTGGTGCTACCGGGGCAGTTGACAACTGGGGTTACCCAACAGGCAAGTCATACGTTTATTTTGGAGGAAATCATTCACATGCCTCTCCAGATTGGGTTGTGGAGGGCGAAAATTCAGGTGATAAATTTGGGGGAACAGTATCTACAGCTGGAGATGTAAATAATGATGGGTTCGACGATGTTCTAGTGTCAGCTACAGGTTTTACTCAATCTGGCGGAGAAGGTAAAGCCTACCTTTTCCTTGGTTCTGCATCTGGTCCTGAGACATCGGATTCTTGGACCACAAGAGGATATTGGCAGAACGTAATTCAAGGCTGGTCCCTTGCTGGAATAGGCGATATCAATGGCGATGGTTTTGACGATATCGCATTAGGTGCAGCTGGCTC
This sequence comes from Methanobacteriota archaeon, assembly GCA_002725475.1. GTDB lineage: Archaea > Thermoplasmatota > Poseidoniia > Poseidoniales > Thalassarchaeaceae > MGIIb-Q1. The sequence goes on from PBPH01000040.1 coordinate 5,369, forward strand.
ATTTTCAGAACTCACTGGTAGTGGGCGTGTCCAAGTCTATATTGGTTCAGGAACAGGTTGGATGACCCTTGATAATTCTTGGACCACTTCAACTACGAATACATTACTTGGATATTCAGTAACGGGTATTGGGGATGTCAATCAAGATGGCTTTGATGATTTTGCTTTCAGTGAGCCCCTCTTCGATAACGCTGCTCTTGGAAAGGTCAGGGTATTTTTGGGGGATTCCACTGGCTTCCCTGATGATCCAGCCCTAGAGATGGTTGGCACTCAATCAAATCAACTGTTTGGTAGTGACGTTTCTACCATTGGTGATATCAATGATGATGGCCTTGAGGAAATTGCAATATCATCAATTGGTTTAGGGACCTCACCTGGTAAAGTTGAGTACTTCTTTGCAGATGATACTGACTATCTGAGGAGAGGGGCTAACTCTCATCTTGCTACGGGCGTTACAGGGCAACATTTAGGTCGAACAGTAGGTGGTGGTGGTGATTTAGATGGTGATGGACAAATTGAGATAATTATTACATCACTGGATAAGGATATGGATGGAAATTCTGTAGGTGCTGTTGTTCAAATTGAGAAATTGGATAGCGACGTTACAGATATTTCAATGCCAACTAGTCATGTTGATTTAGAATTGGATGATTTGGGAAGATTCCACATTTTTGTGATTGGTAACGGGGAGGCTCATCACCTTGAGAGGCCAAATGCAGCAATCGATACCACTCAATCATGGGATACAGAAACCTTCGATACAACGAATATTTCTATGGTACTAACACATTCTGGGAAAGCAATTATTCTAGATGAAGATTCTTTCATTCAACAGAATGGTCATACCAAATACTCACACAGTCATCCAACATTGTCAAACACAATTAATTCAATTGACCTAGCAATTATTGATGAGCAAAGTCATATTTTCTATTCTGAAGTTCATAATTCTTCGACGTCTTACACAAATTTCAGAGCCGAATCAGATTTGGGGTTCGCGACCACTTTATTGGGTAACAATTCAACTTCAATTGTTGCTTTCAATTCAACAAGTGCACTTTCAGGATATAATGTAAGTAGCTCTTGCATGTTTTCAAATGGCACAGTGGCTTTCACTAGGGGATTATCTAATGCAACTATGGTTACCTACTATGAAGGGGGTAATGAATCGACTTTCACCATTTCCAGCGATCCTGCGTTATCTATCGACACCTCATGTAGTGGTTCTTCTCTATTGGTTGCAATGCAGACTTTATCTTCCTACGAACTTTTAGAGTTTGATGATGGCGTCAACTCACTCAACTCAGGTTCAGCATCCGTAACATCTGCTGAAGCATTCATTGTCGACTCATCAGCCAAGACGGCCCTGTTCGCATCAGCCAGTGGAGGATACGAACTATGTGACAGTAATTCTTGCTCAATTCTGATGTTCTCCTCTGCAACAATGGTATCTGCTGCAACAGATGGTGACGGTACATCATGGATTTTACATGATGGTGGCAATGGCATAGCTTCACTTTCAATCCTTGATGGATTAGCCGTAAATGATGTTTGGACACACAGTTCTTCGGGAACTTCTCAATTAACTCATGGAGATATGGAGATTGATAATGAAGGAACAATTAGATTCGTCTTAATTGAAATGGACGGAACGAGTTCGATTATGAACAGTTACCGAATCTATGATGATTGGGACCGAGATTTCATTCCTCTTCCTATGGATGAAGTACCCCTAGTTGGTGGCCAGTGGTCTGATTCCGATTCAGACGGATATGGCGATAATCCAGATGGCCCTGCTAATGATGAATGCCCAACATTTGGTGGAACTTCAATGGATCGTGTTAGCAAGTGGGGATATTTTGGTTGCGCAGATTCAGATTGGGATGGATGGGCCAACATCATAGATGATTGTCCATCTGAAGGTCCTAACAACAATGATGGCGATTCATGGATTGATAGTATTGGATGCCCAGACCCCGATGGTGACGGTTGGAGTTCTTCTGGCCTATGGACAAACACTCCTGATCAAGACGCACTGAATTGGTATCAACAACGAGACAGTGACGCAGATGGCCACCTAGATAATCATGGTCCAGACTGTTGTGGTGTGGATTCTTCAATAGATATTTTTCCTAGAAATGGCAATCAATGGGAAGACGAAGACGTTGATGGTTGGGGTGATAATCGTGACTTCGAATATGCAAATGCAACTCTAAGAACTACAAATGGCGTAGATATTGACAATGATGGAAGTAATGATTACTGGTACATTGATTGGTTAGGTGATCAATGTCCAGGGGTCCAAGGGTTCTCAAAATTTGATCGAGGAGGTTGTCCAGATTCAGATGGAGATGGTTGGTCAGATCCACATCTATCTGAAAATCCAAACGAAGCATCATGGTTGTACAATAGAAGTCAATGCCATGCAACCGATTCAGAAGGGCACTACGGCTGTGCTGACAATTGGCCAGGTGGAGGCAATACAGGGGAAACCTGTTCTGATTTGGATAATTGCTCACAGCAATGGCATGACAAAGATGGTGATGGTTACGGGGATAATTCAACAATAGGTGCATGGCTTAGGGACGCCTTCAATGAAGATTACACTCAATGGAATGACACTGATAATGATGGCTATGGTGATAATCAACAAGGAACCACTCCCGATGATTGTCCTGTGAGCTGGGGTAACTCAACCGTTGATAGATTGGGTTGCCCTGATTCAGATGGGGACCAGTATTCTAATCCAGATGCTAGTTCGTTTGCACATCCAAATGGCGATGCCGATTCTAATTCTTCTAACTCTGAGCAGTGGAGAGATACAGATGGCGATGGGTTTGGCGATTTTACGAATAAGACAAATGGGGACTTCTGCCCTAACGAATATGGTTACTTGAATGGAGTCGGGGGTCGTGGTTGTCCACTTCCTGCAGAGGACTCGGATAGCGATGGGATTATTGATGACGAGGACAATTGTTCGAATACATCAATTGGGGCATCTGTAGATACTGATGGTCCTTGGAAGGGGTGTTCTGAGAATCAAAAGGACGATGATAATGATGGCGTGTCTAACGCTGATGATAATTGCGCCAATACAACTGCAGATGCGATTGTTGATGCGAATGGTTGTAGCAACGATCAATTAACCTTGGATGATGATAATGATGGAGTTCCAAATATTACAGATGAATGCCCAAATACTGAAGCGGGATTAAATGTTTCAGAAGTTGGTTGTGCCGACATTCAATTGGATAGCGATAATGATGGCGTATCAAATGATGTTGATGCTTGCAATGATACAGCAGAAGGAGCTGTCGTTGATGAAATTGGTTGTCCGCGAAGTGACCTTGATAGCGATGGGGATGGATATGTCGATAGTTCAGATGCATTTCCAGTTGAGCCTTCCCAGTGGGGCGATTATGATGGAGATGGTTTTGGTGACAATACCAGTGGTTTCCAAGGTGATTCTTGCCCTACCGAACCCGGCCAATCTTCAGGCGCACCCAATGGTGATCGTTGGGGTTGTGTTGACACTGATGGCGATGGATTTAGTGACCCAACATCCGGTTGGGGTGTAGCCGATGGAGCAGATGCATTCATCAACGAATCAAGTCAGTGGAGGGATACTGATGGCGATGGATTTGGTGATAATCAAACGGGATATCAGGCAGATGAATGCCCATTGACCCCAGGTGTGCTTAATGGAGTATTAGGAATAGGTTGTGCTTCTGCTACTGATAGTTCAGGAAATGAAGTAGATGAATGTGAAAAATGGCAACCATTCTATGACCCTGCTACAAATCCAGGAGAATCTGTGCCTGAAGAATTTCATGAATGCACTTGGTATGATGAGTGGTATAGTGTCGCAGAAGAAGATGAAAGTTTGTCTATGACAACAATCGCAGCAGGAGTTGTATCTGCAATTATCCTTTTACTAATCATCGTCTTAGTTTCTGTACGGTTAATTCGTGGTGGCGAAGAGGATTGGGACGATGACGATTTATTCGATGAAGAAGATGATTGGGAAGAAGAAAGAGACATTTTTGCACCGGGATCATCTAGTCGTGGGGCTACTTGGAATGCGCCTTCTGCCACTCAGGATTTCTCAAATCGAGGAGGAGGCCCACCAAGTAGAGGAGGAGGCCCACCAAGTAGGGGAGGCGGCCCACCAAGTAGAGGAGGTGGCCCACCAAGTAGAGGGGGTGGCCCACCAAGTAGAGGAGGTGGCCCACCAAGTAGAGGAGGTGGCCCACCAAGTAGAGGCGCCCCTGCCGGCCCATCTCGTTCTTCAAACCCCCCGGTCAAGGCAACCAAGCGAAAGGTTGTGTCAGGAAGTGTTGAGCCAGATTCTAAACCCGCAACAAGAAAGACGAGAAAGGTAGCGGGCGGTTCTCCCCCAACTAAAAACGTCAAAACACGCTCAACTCGTAAGACACGTTCAACGAAAAAAGAAGTTAGCAAACCTGGAGGGATGGTGCCAGTACCTAGTGAGGCTTGGGATGATATTTTTACGCCTAAAGATTCGGCAAATTATGAAAAATCACTTGGCGAAACTCGTGCAGCACTGGCAAAGGGGGAGTCTGAAAGAAATCTGCTCCGCAAATTGCAAACAGAGGGCTGGAACGCTAAACAATCTCGATATATCATCAATGAATCTTAATTTTCTTGAGTTTATTTCAATGGTGAATGCGGAGCCTTCATGAGTAATGGGCTCCGGTAGTAGTGCAAGGATAGTTTAGTCTGAGGCAGTTGGGATGGAAGACAAATGAATGAAGCCAACGTAGAAACCGAAGGGGCTTCTTTGCCTGATGGTATTGATGTAGATGAAGCAGCAGCTTACTTTGGAGTAGTTGAGTCCGCAGATATCATAGTTCGTCTTAATCAGACAGATCGCCTAAATGGGATGGGTGAGTTTTTCTCCCTAACAATAGATCTAGTATTACAAGGTGAATTTGACTTCGAAGAGGCCGCAAATAGATTGGGTTGTGAAGGTGGAGAAATTTACTATCTCCTAACCGGTCCATTCGGGTTAATTACTATCTCAGATCCCTTAAGATATTACTTGGGGCAAGAAAATTCAGAAGGAGAAAGTGGCCCCCCACCGGGATTGCCTGAGCATGAAATGAATGCAATTGAGCCACTAACTGATGTTTTTTCTCTTCTACGCTTATTTGGGTTAGGTCATTTAATCGGAGGACTTCCTTTGCTTTCCCATTACATTTCTATGTATGAAAGATTAGTGTCATCACCTGGCGCCAACAAAGAATCATTGTTGATTTTGTCACAGGAACTACATGAAGCAACCGAGCAGGCAAAGTCTGGTTCAGTAACACCAATTGCATGCTTAGGGGCACCTACACAAAGCGTAGTTCCACAAGCAATCCCCCCTCAATCAAATCCAGCACCAGCAGCACCAGCAGCCCCAACATCTCCCGAACCAGTAGAACCCACACCTCCACCTCCTGAACCGGTAATATCCGCTCCCCCTGCCCCTTCTCCAACATCCCCTCAACCAGTAGAACCCACTCCTCCTGCCCCTCAACCCGAACCAGAACCAGTTGTGATTGAAGTTGATTCGAGCGAGGATGAGGCCATCGTAATGGAGGATGCTAGTGACGTATTTGCTTCGCAATTTGCTGCTGCTGAAAGTATTGATACTACTACAATTGAAGCACCCCAATCAAGTCAACAATTCAATTCAATTGATATCAATATGGATGGGCAATTGAGCCCCAACGAGGTGTCTCAGGCAGCCAATATTACAATGAATCAAGCAAATGAAATGATTGAATTTGCAGATAAGAACGAAGATGGTCAAGTTTCTTTTGAAGAATTCACTGAGAAACCTCAGGGTGTTGTGCCGAAGAGAGCTCCAATTAGGGATGATATTAATTCTCAATCAATTGATACAGGTTGGCCCGATCAAAATCAGAACAAACCAGAACAATCTGCATTAGATGCAGTGTCAAGTCTAGTTTCAGGAGTTAGTGATAATCAAAACCCTTCAACAGTTCACAATCTAATACAATCTGGGAAGAACTGCCAGCGTTGCGGCATTGGGGTGGAGCATCAATGGATATATTGCCCAGTATGCAATTCTCCTCAATGATAGTTAATACGTGACCTCGCCGGCTTGAAGTAGAACAGTTTCATCAAGGTGTACTGTTGGCTCTCGCATTACACCAGTGACATGGATTTTAGCATGTGCGGAACCTCCTAGTGTCGAATTATCCCCTATTGCAAAGTAACATGTTCCCTTTACTTTTTCATCTTCAAGAACGTTCCCTATCAAACGTGCCTTTGGATTCATTCCGAAACCGAATTCTGCTACTGTCCAAACTGAATCTTTCTCTTTTGGCTTGAGTTGATCAGAAGCCAATTCATAAGTTTCTTTGATTTTATCTGCCATGGCGCCACCTTCTACATCAGTAACCAAACCATCTTCCACATGAAAAATCACAGGTTGTTCTAGAAGAGTTGAATCCCAAGAACCATCAATTACTAATTTCCCATTCATTGTTCCTTCTATAGGCATGGTGAAAATTTTACCTGCTGGTAGGTTTGTGACTTGGCTAGGTCTATTGCAAATACCATTGTCTTCAAGTTTCCATTTTCTATGCTCTACTTCAAAGTCAAGGTCAGTTCCTGATTCACTAGTAACTTTGACTTGACGCCGTCGCTTTAGCAGGCTCCCTACTTTGGTTATGCTATCCTTTAGTCGAGCGAAGTCCGCAGTCATCCCGCCTTCGGTGAAAATATCGAGTGTAATCCCAGGCAAAGTAGCAATTCTTGCCCCCTCATTGCGAGCAATTCTTGTAGCTCTAGTATGAGTTAGAGAATATCTTGTCGGAGCAATAACAATCTGTTGCTTTCTCATTAATTCAGCAACCGCACCGGGTGGTTCATCCCCATGCTGGTGTGTAGGGGGCATCATCAATAGCAAGACTCGTTCGGAAATCAATGAAGCCTGCTCATAAATTGCTTGTCCAACTTGAGATGTATGTGGGTCTGTAATAATCAGAGTATTTTCGTAAGATCTCATCTGCATACATGTTCGAACCACCATTCGGGCAGATGCACGCAATTTCTTCTCTAATTTGTCATCATCTAGCATGGGTCCTCCATCGTCGTCATCCGACTTCGACTTCTTCTTGGCCATGCTCTCCCCAATCTCTGTATTATCTCGCCATTAATCAAGACATCTATCAGATAATTGATGTTAATCACTCATCTTCTTGTTCTTGGGGTGGAATATTTTCACTTTCATTCTTCAGCAAATCAAATTTTTTCATCAATAAGAAAACAAACAGGATAGCCAAACAAAATACAAAACCGTTTGTTTCTGAAATTGCCATTCCAAATACCGAGTAGAAAATGCTACTTGATTCATCTATTACAAGAATTTGATTAGCATCTACATCTTCCACTTTATCTGTCATTCCGGTTGTCCATAATACTTCAACAGATTTTACTGAATCAGCATCCCCCAATCCAAAATGTACAGTTGGTTCGTTACTACCTAGATAACCGCTACCAGCATAGACATGCTGTTGCATTTTTGTGCCATCTTCTAGTGTAACAGTAACTAAACAGCCAGTTCCAAATTTGTTTGAATATTTAGCTACGCCAACCAATTCGGAATAATCCATATCTACAGTCATCCCATTCAATTTGACCTTAAGCCAATTCCTTCCAGTTTCTTCAATTGCATTATTTGAAAATATTTGAGGAGATCTTCCTGCTTGGCCTAGGATGATATCCAAATCTCCATCCCCGTCGTAATCAATTATCGATGCACCCATCGTTTTTTCAGCTCCACCGAGGCCAATTTGGTCACTAATCTCTATGAATTCGGTAATTCCATCTCCATTAGTATCTCCTTCATTTCTGAAGAAGGTGTTATTGTTGTAGGCCGAAAATCGGTTAATTCTTCCAACTCCAAAAAAGATATCCAAATCCCCATCTAAATCATAATCAAAGAATTGACATGCCCAGTTTACTGCAACAAATGAGGTTCCCCCACTAAGATCTCGGAAACCCATCTTTGCTCCATTTTCAGTGAAAGTTTCTCCATTATTTTCCCACAAATAATTCGGTCCAAAATTTGAGTGGCATAAATCCAAATCCCCATCTAAATCCCAATCACCTGCATGAGCGCCCATTCCAGTTCCAGGGATATCCATCTCTAGTTCATCTGTAACAATACTGAATGTCCCATCTTGTTCATTATGATAAATAGGTGAAATTCCGAAATCAGAGGCAACATAGAGATCTTCCCAACCGTCTCCGTCATAATCAAACCACACACCAGCAAATGAAAGACCAGACCCATGGAAATCACTAGAATCAATTTGCGCCATTGTAGAAGGATTGGCGGGGCTCGCTTGGTTCATTCTATGTAGGCTTGAGATGAAGAAGTCATTTGGATTATCTGAAACTTCTTTTTGTCCACTTACGCCTGCTTCTTTTGTCGCATCACTGAATTCAATTTCTCCATCATTATCTATGTCTCCTTCGTTACGAAATAGGAAATTGGTTTCAGTCCTAGCCCAGAATTTTTCTTCATCAACAATACCTAAATTCATAGAATATAAGTCCAAATCTCCATCGTGATCATAATCAGCCCAAATTGCAGTGGTACTGTGCCCGTAATTCATTACTCCACTATAAAATTGAATTTGAGGTGGATTATTTACATCGTAACTTTCACCACTGTTGGTTATTGCTACAGAGGTAATTTTTCCGTCATTTACGGTAACTTTCCCTCTTGCTCCAAAACCACTACCTCCTTCAAAAAATACAGCAGGCGCCAGACCCCCAGATGAATCATAACCGTCACCAGAATCCAATATTTCGACTCCCGAAATTTTCCCATCTTCAATTACAACTTCCCCAATAGCGCCTTGACCGAGGCCGGTCTTGGATGTGACATCAATGAAAACACAATCACCATTATTTTGGTAAAGATAATTTCTTGCACCTGAATTAATATCATAAACATCAGTGTTTCCAAAATTACTCAAGTAGACGTCTTTGTCTCCATCATTATCGTAATCAGCCCATGAAGCACCTATGACTGTTGTATTTACTAATGCAAGACCGGACTCTTCGGTCCAATCGGAAAAGGTCCCATTTCCGTTATTTATCATTAATTGAGTATTTCCGGACGAGTTTTCTTCAATTGCCGCGTCAATAGTCGCAGAATCCGTTCCTTCGGGGAACTTCGATGCAGTTTCGAATTTCAAGTGATCGAAACGTGCAGTGACTAACACATCCATATCTCCATCCCCATCACAATCATCTACTGAAATTCCTGGCCCATAACTCGACCAAATTGTTTCAGGTCCTGTATCAACAAGTCCGAAGCCACTTTCTTCAGTGACTTCAGAAAAGGTAACTAAAAGGTCACCATTGCCATTTTCGCTATTGGACCCCAAGGATGTTGGAATGTATGAAAGAAACAACAGAATAATGACTCCATAAAGAGTGAGATTTCTTTTTGAGAAATTTATCCCATGAAATCCATTATTCATGAAATACCGTGGGTGATACTGGATATGATATTTCCTCAAAACTAAAACCATCAATATTACTGCCTAGATTGGAATATCCTAACAAAGATTTAACGAAAGGGCGTCCTCGAAGATTTAGGATAGAGATGTCTTCTTGTCAGGTCTCACAGAGGATTGCTATTCCCCCCTCCTTTTATCGAATAATTCACAAAATGCTAATTTTTTACTTTTGTACGGTATTGGCCACCCTTTCGTTTTCAGGTTCTTCAATGGCCCTACCCGTGTCAAAAGAAGAATCTAGTACATTCCAAATTGAGGGTGAGGTCCCCTCATTGGAGTGGCGAACACTAAATGGAAGTGGTAATAATTTGGCCAACCAACTTTGGGGCTCAATCGGTGAAGAAATGCCAACCCTTTCATCATTGAATTTCACTGATAATTTTTCTTCTATGGCCCATACCGATTTCCCTAACCCTAGGGTAATTTCCAATATGTTGTGTAACGAATCTGAAATTACGTTTGATTCCAATGGTTTGTCTTCGATGAATTCATTATGGAGTGAATTTCTAAGAAATGAAATCTCCCTCACCCCGCATCAAGACTCATTGCATGAAGGGGGGATGGAGGAGGCACACATTTCAATACCAATTGACGATGAAATCATGAATCCTTCAGGTTCTGAAAGTGCTCAAATTAGATACATTAGGACTGAATTTATTGAAGGCACAGGTTCTGATGAAGATAACCCACGTTCATTTCCCAATCAAGCAAGCGTTTGGATAGATGCGAGCTCGATATACGGCCATAATGAAGAAACCAATAATTGGGTTAGATCTGGAGTCGGAGGGCGAGTGATTGTAACTGATTGGAAAGGCAGTGATATGATTCCAGCCTTTGATTCAGACGGATTCGTAAATGATTGGGACGGGACTAGTTCTCACATCAATATTCAGTTTGGAGTCGCTGATAATAGAAATTTAGAGAATATAGGTACATCTTCCATGCACCTATTATTCCTTCGTGAGCACAATAGGCTAGCAGATGCGCTTCAAGAGAGAAATCCAGATTGGACTGACGAGCAGATATTCCAGCGAGCAAGAAAATTGGTAATTGCTCAAATTCAGGTAATTACATATTCAGAATATTTGCCCTCTATTGGATTGACATTACCGGAATATTCGGGGTATAATTCTAGTATTAATCCCCAATTAAGCAATGAGGCTTTTTTGTTGGTAACAACCTCATTTTCAAATCAAAGAAATGATGATTGGTTATTACTTAATGGCTCAAGAGAAGAACTTCCAGAAAACCCATTAGAATTGGAACAAGGCTACTGGAATATGGATCCAATTCTTGATTATGGAATAGAGCCGATAATTAGGGGTGCGTCTTATGAAATTCAAAGAGAGAATGATTTGGGGATGGTGGAGAATCTGAGAAATTTATTGTCAGGCAAATCATCATGGCCAGGTTGGATGGATATTTGTGCTATGGACATACAAAGAGGAAGAGATCGTGGTCTTACAGATTATAATTCATTGAGGGCAGATCTAGGCTTAAATCGACATTTGAGTTGGGATAATATGACAAGTGATGAAAACCGAAGGTCAATAATTTCAGAAATATACGACGATATAGATAGTCTGGATGCATTGATTGGTGTAAATTCCGAGCCAAGAGTCGAAGACTCAATTTACGGTGAAACACAATATCTTCTCGCCCTTAATCAATACACTATGCTAAGAGATGCAGATCGATATTGGTATGCAAACGATCCTGATTTAGAACCACTGCTATCAGAATTGAACGATACTAGATTAGCAGATATTATTCTTAGAAACACTGAGATAGAATCAATACAATGCAATGTATTCTTGGCAGAAAATTCAGCAGAAAATTTTGATTGTGAGTTATCAAATATCGAGATAGAAAATTCAGATGATAATTCACCTAAAAACTACGATTTCGGAATTATAATTGTAGTATTAGTAGTGACTGTTATGGCTATTATCGTAGTCCGAAAGAATAGTGATTCTTAGTAGTCGAGAGCAGGCCGGTCAAAAAATTAGGATGTAGGAAAAAAAATGACCGATTTCAATTCAGAGAGCCGTTCTAGTTTTTTCAGCAATAGTTCTGCATTGGTTTATCTCGTGATTTTACTTTTCTTTACATCTTCTTTTGCAGGTGTTTCTGCAGCACCTATTGAAAAAGAAGGTAATTCGACACCTTATGTCATTCTTGACGAACAACCAATCGGTACTTCATCACAATATTCTATCAATGGTTCTGGATTGAATTCTGAGAACCCAGATTGGGGCGCAGCTAATACTCAAATGTCGCGTCAATCCCCTAGGTACCCATCACCTGATGGAAACAACCTTACTTTTTGGGATAGAACAGATGTCCCTAATCCTAGAGAAGTTAGCAATGCAGTTTGCCACGAATCAATTGAACATCCTGACTCTCGCAATTTGTCCGACTATGTTTGGCTCTGGGGCCAATTTGCCACTCATGAAATGGATCACACCACGACTCAGGATGGAAGAACTCACGATCAATTACAGCCAGATACAGCACATATCCCTGTTCATGAGAATGATACATGGATGGGTTTTCCTGGTGGTTTGTACATGAGATTCTTCCGTTCAGTTATTGTTAATGGTTCAGATAACCCAGATCCCTTAATTCAACGAGAACATCCCAATACGATTACTTCTTGGTTAGATGGTTCAGTCGTCTATGGTAGTGATGATGCCCGCGGAGATTGGTTGCGAGAATACAACGGAGGGAGGATGAAGATTAGCGATTATCCTGAAGGTGATTTGTTGCCACAGGCAAATTACGCCAACGATCCAACTACTCCGGGCATGTCTTTTGCAGGATTTAATTTCACTGATTCCTTTGTTGCAGGAGATGGTAGGGCAAACGAGCATGTTGCTCTATTGGCAATGCACATCTTGTTTGTCAGAGAACATAATAGATTAGCAGATGAAATTGCTGAGAGAAACCCTGGTTGGTCGGACGAGGAAATTTTTCAGTATGCTAGGCACATCAATATTGGATTGATTCAAACAATAACGTATTACGAATTTCTTCCATCATTAGGTATTGACTTGGAGCCGTATTTGGAATACAACTCATCGATTAATCCAACAATTTCTAATGAATTTTCAGTTGTGGCATTCAGAATGGGTCATAGCCAAATTGGAAGTGCAATGCTTCGGATGGATGGAGATAGAAATCCAATTGAGCAAGGTCATTTGACCCTTAGAGAAGGGTTTTTTGATGTTACGCCAATTACTGAAGAAGGGGGTATTGGCCCGATTCTTAGGGGGCTAGCTTACAACATAGAACCTGAAAATGACATTTACTACTCTGATGATTTACGGAATCAAATGTTTGGGCCGCCTGGTTCGGGAGGTCTTGATCTGTGTGCTATTGATATTCAAAGAGGTCGCGACCATGGAATCCCTGATTTCAATACCGTTCGAGAATCATACGGATTGGAACGGTATTCAAATTGGAGTGATATTACATCTGATATAGAAGTTCAGGAAAAGTTGAATTCGACATATCCCGATATCGACAGCGTTGACGCATTAATTGGAATGTTTGCTGAAGACCATGTGGAAAATTCAGCTCTTGGAGAGACCATGCATCACATTATCAAAGATCAATTCACTAGGCTTAGAGATGGTGATAGGCTACATTTTGAATCAGATAACTCCGAAATTTATGAATTGAGAAGCGAAATTGAGAATACAACATTGGCAGATATAATTCTTAGAAATACAGAAATTGAGCACATCCAATGCGACGTTTTCTATGCCGAACAAGAGTTAGATCAAATGGATTGCACCCATCTAAATAAGGAAATCAGCAATAATATTGAACCAAATTCAAGCGATATTTCAATGATTTTTGTTCTGACCTTATTTTTCGTATTAACACTGGTTTTGGTTGTGATGTTGAAAGTTACAAAAACCGAAAATAACATCAATTTGGAAGAAGAGGAATAGATGTCCATAACTATTATTATGGATGCTGTACAGAATTATATTGATAGGTCTTCGATATCTCGTAGATGTTGGTTAAGGGGGTGTTAATTATTCGCACTAGACGTTCAATATTGATGGTAGTAGCAGTTTTTCTATTGGCATCATTACCGCTGGGGGTCACATCTGCTGATTCCGACGGCGAATATATTGAACTCACTATAACTCCTGAACAGGATTACTATGATGCTTTTGATAATATATCGTTTCAACAATCAATAGGGTTCAGAGTAGATTCTAGGAATTTGCAAGAAGAAACCCGCTATAATGTTGAAGTTTATTTCATTAAGGAATACCAAATTTTTGGGGAAGATGGGGTAAAATCAACTGCGGGATGGTATAACGCATCTGCCAACATCTTACTCAATCTTTACCAGTTTTCAGGATTAATACCTGGGGGGTGGGAAAACAATACAAATTATTCCTTCTTTGCCAAATTGAGAACCGAATCACAGGGTCAAACAGATTCATACATTTATCTTACTCAATACAATTTCACTATTGGTCAAGAGCCTGTTGCAGAACCTCAGCAACTACAAAACTTAGCATTAAATTGTAATACTGCATATGAATACGATTTAGGTGATGATAATATTTGGGATATGTATACAGAAGACTACGGTACTATCCCATATAAAACAACTATTTTGGGGGAGATAGAATGTGATTTAACCAATAGCAATTCAGTGACGGCTTTTTACAACCTCTCCGACTTCCATTGGTCGGAGGATGACGCATTAAACGGTGCTGGTTTTGACATTTCCTCCTGGCTTCATAATTCTAACTCAATTCCAGCATTCAGCACTGGAGAATCTTTCAATATTTCACTAGACTGTGGAGAACCTTCTAGTTGTGAAGAAGACGCCATTGGGACAATTACATTAGGATTTCTCACTTATTCTGAAGATGAAACTAATTGGTCTGAATCTGAAACTCATCATTACATTGATTATTCGATTGAAAATAACTCAATTATTCCTCCAGTAATTATCAGAGGATGCATGAATGAAACCGCTGAAAATTTCAATGCCAATGCAACAGAAGACGACGGCTCGTGCATTTTTCCCGAACCGCCAGAACCTGAACCAGAGCCAACCCCCCCAGATTGCCCACTCTGCAATCTCACTTACTTCATTCCACGAGAAATGTCGGTTGGCACCCCTGCTACCTTGAATGCAGATGTGACAGCTAGTGATGGTTGGAAGTATTTTGGTGGAGCAAATGTCTCTTGGAACATTAGTGGATCAATTGTTAATGGCACCGAAATAGAATATACATTTACAACTATTCCAGAGGGGGGTTCTGCAAATGTATCATTTTGTACATATTTTGATGACATTAAAGAATCATCCAACGGTATTACTGAAGGCCCTGAAGATTGTATATGGGGCACAATTGCAGTTAATGAGTCACTGGGCGGATACATTTCTCAATCCAGCCTATTAGAACCGATTATTCTAGATAATGTGGGGGGCGTTCATTTCGATGTTTCTGCAGCAGGTGGTCTTGCACCGTATTCATACCGATGGGAGTTTGGCGATGGGACCTCTTCGTCTAATGCTTCGGTAGTACACGAATTTGCTGAT
Source organism: Methanobacteriota archaeon (assembly GCA_002725475.1). Classification (GTDB taxonomy): domain Archaea; phylum Thermoplasmatota; class Poseidoniia; order Poseidoniales; family Thalassarchaeaceae; genus MGIIb-Q1. Next base: position 20,522 of record PBPH01000040.1, read on the forward strand.
TGGGGTTTGTATAATGTAACGCTAGTCATTACAGATGCACGAAATGATAGCATGACACTAGATACCCAAGTAGAAATCCTAGAGCCTCAAAGTTCTACAGAAGAATCCATTAATGTAGAGGAAGAAGAAATTTCAGAGCCCCAGATCCATCCGTTTGGCGTCGTAGCCACTGGTGGTGGAACTCTAGCTTTGGTGTTGCTTACTCGCCATAACGGAAGAAAAAAGATGGATAAGATGCTTCAAGATGCAAGATTAAAACTCAGTGAAGAAAGGGCTCAAGAAGGCGATGAATTGTGGTAGGAATATCCAATCAAAGAAATGCTTACGAAGAAACTCATTAACAGGGTTCTTTAATGTACTTTAGTAATACAGCGGTTTTCATGGCAAGAAGAACCGTGACAGTGATACTGGTCATTGCTTCAATGATGACTGCAGGTTGCCTCGGCATCCTTGATAATTCTCAGGAAGAAGAAGGGCAGGTTATGGACTGGATATCCCCTGAACTTCTATTGGGCAATCGTATGCGCTCATCCCCCGCATTGAACCACTACGATGGTTGTGCAGAACTTGAAGAGGATTTGCGAAATTCATTAGCAGAAGAGATGATTGTTGGCCTTGATCAAGCATCTTACTGGCATTGGAACTCGTGGGGGTTCCGCGGTGGGGGCGTTTGGATTGAAGACGATATGATGTTGGAGGCCGTTGATTTCGCTGAGATGGATGGAGATGTAGGGGCAACTGATTCGGCTATGGATAGTTCTTCACCACCAAGCAGTTCTGGTGCGGGAGAACGCGAAGGACAGTACTCTGAAACCAATAATCAGGAAGAAGGTGTAGATGAAGCAGACTTCCTAAAGACAGATGGATACCATATTTACATGATTAACAATAACCAATTGGTAATTCTAGGCGTACCAGAGTTTGGAAACATTACACTAGAATCGAACACGACTCTAGAAGGAACACCTATGCAGATGCTAGTAAATGGTAATCAGCTTGTAATTATCTCTTATGTGTCATACTGGGACTTACCTGTTGATGATCCTGTGCGCATCGCAATGATGGCTGATTCAGATGATGGCGACCGTTCATCCTCATACTATCGTTATAGCAACAAGGTGAAGTTCTCGGTGCTAAATATCACAAACCGTTCGGACCCTCAAATCGATCGTGAGTTATACCTAGATGGGTCTTACCAGACATCAAGACTTGTAGGCGGCTCTCTACGCGCAGTCACCCATTCATATGCTCAACTTGAGGGCCTTCGTACCTATCCCATACTTCCTGAATCTTATTGGGAAATGGATTACGATGACTCGAAGCGTCAAGATGTCTGGAATGAGAGTATAGATGAAACCATTGCATACAACATGCATGTGATAGAATCTCTTACTCTAGCAGATTTCGCTCCACGAATGCATGAAAGAATGTCAAACGGAACTGTGGTTGAGTTATCAACGGTAAGTACAACCTGTGAAGAATTCGCAGCAGCAGCAGATTCGGTAGGGCGCGGTTTTACAACTATCATGACCATAGAATTGTTTGGCGACATAATTGAGTACGAACTTGATCATGTGTCATCATCCTGGGTTGAGGTTTATGCTAGCCAAAATATGCTAATTCTAGCAGAGCCAGCTAACGATTGGTGGTGGTATTGGCGTAACGATGACTTTGAAGAGGCTACTAACATTCACGCTTTCGACATCTCAGAAGGCGGTCTGACAACATATATTGGCTCAGGTAGAGTAACTGGAACTGTAAATGACCAATTCGCGCTTTCTGAATATAATGGTACAATCAGAGTTGCAACAACACAGGATGTTTGGGGTCGTTGGTGGCTTGAAGATGCAGACGATTGGGTAGGTCCAACTAACGACGTCTATGTACTCGCTCCGGCTGAATGTTTGATTCC